>NZ_BAAGVG010000014.1:0-3580 GCF_054780995.1 Bordetella tumbae | reverse complement strand
TGATGAGACAGGTCGAGAGTTGCCGCGGCGCGCGGGGGTGAGTTCCTTCGGCTTTGGCGGAGTGAATGCCCACGTGGTGTTGGAGGAGTATGAGGCGCCGAATTTAGTTGAGCCGAAGGGACAGTCTGCAGCGGCGCAAGTTTCAGTGATGCAGGCCCCTGTGGTGCATGATCCGATGATGCGTACGCCGATGGTGGTGGTGTTATCGGCGCGCACGGACGAGCAGCTTCGGGCGCAGGCGGTGCAGTTGCGGGAGTACCTGGAGCGGCGCGAGGTGAATCTGGCGTCGTTGGCCTATACGCTGCAGGTTGGACGTGAGGCGCTGGGTATGCGTCTCGCGTTAGTGGTGACCTCAGTGGAGGAACTTACGCGCAAACTGTTGGCCTTCGAGCAGGACGAAACGAGCTTGGAGGATGTGTATCAGGGCGAGATCAAGCGTGGGCCCGAGGCGTTGTCAGCCTTCGCTGCTGATGAAGATTTGCGGGAGGTAATAGACAAGTGGCTGGCACGCGGCAAGGTGAGCAAGCTGGCCGAGTTGTGGGTGCAGGGCTTGGCGGTGGATTGGTCTGCGTTGTATGGCGCATCGCGGCCATCGCGGGTGAGCCTACCGACGTATCCGTTTGCAAAGGAGCGCTATTGGGTGCCCGAGAGCGGGTCAACAGCACGGACTGCACATATCGCTGGCGGGCTGGCCATCTCGGGGTGCGAGGTGGTACTGCACCCGTTGGTGCAACGTAATACGTCGGACTTGAGCGAACAGCGTTACAGCACGTGGCTGACGGGCGAGGAATTTGTCTTGCGCGATCACATCGTGCTGGGTCAGCGAGTGGTGCCGGGCGTGGCCCAGCTGGAGTGGGCGCGAGCCGCAGTGAGTTTGGCATTGGGCGGGGCAGCACCGATTCGCTTGGAACAAGTGAGCTGGGTACGTCGCCTGGCGGTCGCCGAGCCGCTGGAGGTGCATATCGGCCTGGAGGTAGAGGACGGCCGAATCGGCTACGAGATTTATAGCGGCGAAGGCGAATCGGTGCAGGTCTACAGCCAAGGGTGGGCGGTGGTCTCGGCGCCGGGCGACGCGCCAACCGTCGATCTGGCGGGGCTGCAGGCGCAGTGCGGACGCACGCTCGGCAGCGCGGATTGTTATGCGCGGTTTGCCGCGATGGGCTTGCACCAGGGGCCCAGCTTCCAATCGTTGACGCAACTGCAGATAGGCGAGAATTTGGCTGTCGGGTCGTTGCAGTGGCCGGCACCTGCGCCCGCTGATGACGATCCCGCTTATGGTTTGCCGCCCAGCTTGTTGGACGGCGCGTTGCAGACCAGTCTAGGTCTGATGCCAGAGGACTCAGGGCCGACGGTACCGTTCGCGGTGCAGTCGGTGGAGCAGTGGTCGCCGGTGCCGGTGCCCGCGTATGCGGTGGTGCGCCCGGCGGTGGGCGACAGCGCGGCGGTGCGCAAGTTGCAGGTGGAAATCGTTGACCCGCAAGGGCGCGTGGCGGTTCGGCTGAGCGGCTTCAGCAGCCGGGCGGTGGAGCGGGCCGCGCCGGCGCAGACGGTGCTGTTGACGCCGCAGTGGACCGCCCGGCCGCTGCCGGTTCGGGTGCCGAAACTGGAGCGAGTGTCGGCCTATGCGCGGCACTGGGTGCTCTGGTGCGATGACGTCGCGGGTGTCGAGGCCGACACGCTGCTCGAGGCGGAGCTGGCGCCGGCTCAGTGCGTGCGACTGAGTGGGACCGGCGCCGGTACTCTGGCACACCGCTACGGTGTCTATGCGAGGCAGGTGCTGGCTCAGCTCAAGCGAATCGTGTCGGTAGCACCGTCCCAGCCGACGTTGGTTCAACTGGTAGTGCCGGGGGGCGGGGAAGGGGCGGTGCTGCAAGGCTTGGGCGGAATGCTGCGCAGTGCGGCGCAAGAGTATCCGATGTTGACCATGCAAGTGGTAGTGGCCGATGCGGCAGCAGACCTCGCCGCGCGGCTGCGCGCGGAAGCGTCGCAGCCGGCAGCGGTGGTGCGTCACGGGTCCGCGGGCCGCGACGTGTTGGAGTGGGTTGAGCAGGAGCCGGCCAATGGTTCGCTACCCTGGCGCGACGGCGGCGTGTACTGGATCACGGGCGGGATGGGAGGTCTGGGCCGGGTGTTTGCGCAAGCGATCGCGAAGCAGGTGCGCGAGCCGGTGTTGGTGCTCAGCGGCCGCCGTGCGTTGGATCCCTCGCAGGAGGCCTGGTTGCAGAGCTTGCGTGCACAGGGTGCTCGTGTGGAGTATCGATCGGTGGCCGTCGATGATGAGGCGGCGATGGCGGCGCTGTCGCGGTCGATCGTGGCAGAGCACGGTCAGTTAAATGGGGTGATCCACACGGCGGGAGTGTTGCGCGACAGTTTGCTGGCGAACAAGACCGAGGCGGATCTGGGCACGGTGTTGCAGCCGAAGGTAGCTGGTGTGGTGGCGTTGGACGAGGCGACGCGAGAGTTGGCACTGGACTGGCTGGTGCTGTGTTCGTCGGTGGCGAGCGTCTGGGGCAATGTGGGGCAAGTCGATTATGCGGCGGGCAACGGATTCCTGGATGCGTATGCAGCGTACCGCCAGGGGCTGGTGGCTCAGGGGCTGCGCCGGGGGCAGACGGTCTCGGTGAGTTGGCCGCTGTGGGCCTCGGGAGGTATGCAGGTCGATGTAGCTGGTCAGGAGCGGATGCGGCGGTTGACGGGGATGGAGCCCTTGTCTGATGAGGCAGGGATCGCGGCGCTTGTGCACGCAATGTCTGTGACGTTGGGCGCTTCGCGTGTGCAGGCGTTGTCCATGGAGTCGGGCGCATCGCATGTGCAGGGAATGCCGGTGGCGTTGCGTGCATCGCATGTGCAGGAGATGTCTGCGGTATCACACGCCTCGCATGTGTTGGTGTTGCATGGGGATCGGACACGCGTGCTGGTCAGCGTGCAGGCGGCCTATGAGGCGAAGGCAGTGTCGACGCAGTTAAGTGCCGTGCCGGTACAGACGGAGAGCGGTGACGAGATTCGGGCCGAGACGGAGATGACGCCTTCGGGCGACGCCTTCGGGGGGCAGTTGGAGCGGGCGCTGACGGGTTTGATGGCGACGCACCTGAAGATGGCGCGTGAACGCTTGGAACGTGATGCGCCGCTGAGTGAGTTCGGGTTCGACTCGATCACGCTGACGTCGTTTGGCAATGTGTTGAACCAGCGATATGGGCTGACGCTGAGCCCGACGGTGTTCTTCGAGGCCCCGACGATTGCGGCGTTGACGGCGTATCTGGTGCGTGAGCATGGCGACGTTTTGGCGCCGGCGTTTGCTGTGACGCCTGCGCCGCAGCAGAACGCCCACCAAGGCATGCACGCGAAGCGTTCGGCCGAGGGAGGCGAACCGATCAGCTCGCTTGGCCGGCGCCGAAGCCGCCGGCCGCTTGTGATGCCGGGCGCGCAGATTGCGGCGGGTTCACTGCGACCGGAACCGATTGCGGTGATCGGCATGAGCGGTTGCTTTCCAGAGGCTCCCGACATCGAGACATTGTGGGCCAACTTACAGGCGGGACGCGACTGCATCGGAGAGCTGCCGTCGAGTCGCTGGAGCGGCCGT
>NZ_BAAGVG010000013.1:0-4419 GCF_054780995.1 Bordetella tumbae | reverse complement strand
TGATTCGTAGGATAAATTCCCCCTTGCAATTTGGGGTTGCCGGCGGTTCAATTCCCCCCGGCTCCACCAAATTAGCAAGTCTTGGACAGGGGCGGACGGGTTAACCGGTCCGCCCTTTTTTTGTCGGTCAAGGACACTAACTTCCATATATTGACTTCAGGGCTGGAGAATTTCGATGCGGCCCTGCTACCCGCTTCAACGTAGATTTTCTGACCTGTTGGTCTCCCTCCCATCGACGCCCGGTTGTGTGATGAGCGAAGACCGGGCCGCCAGCTAGGAACGCAGTTGCCTTCTGTTGTGACAGCGTGTGCAGTGCCGGTCCGAGTAGCTTGATCTCGCCCCATTTCAGGGCGACCATCTCGCTCGTTCTCAGTCGGGTCCAAAACATGAACTGCCATTGATTGAGAAGAGTGGGCGGGCAACATGAGAGAATTCGTGCCCGCTCGTCCGGTTTAAACGGGTCTATCCTGTCTCGTGATTTTGGTGCCTCTTTGCGCCTATACGTCCAGCTGCGCATTGGATTCGCGTCGATCAAATCGTCATCAATGGCGGATGTCAGAACCGCTCGCAAATTGAAGGGTGCCTTATCGTAGTCCCAGCAGAACGCCAAGCGCCACCACTGCGGCGGCGCATATAGCTATCATTTTCCATGGATTATCGCGCACGAATTCGGCTGAGGCGTCCGCTGCGCTTTCCAGATTATGCTTCGTCGCGGCGTGCACAGAATCAAACCAACGATTACTGTCGTCACTTGGCGATTCGCCACTTCCTTGAGGAAGGTTCTTGACTTCATTATCCGAAGTTACCGGAGATGTATTGCCCTGGGGTTGTGATTGGGAATCGGTGCTATTTTGGCTATTCATTGAGTGCTCCTAGAAAGAGCAGAAGTACTTTTTTCGTACGACCTCGATGTCGTCTATTGCAGTCATCTCGCATTACGTGCTTTTGACGCTTTGAGTTACCAGGATGTCCTGTTGCTGCCGACCCTCGTGTTCAGACGATGAGTCAGCACACAACGGTGCCCCGCCCCTTGCCACTCGGCGCTCCCCCAAAGAAACATTAGATCTAGTACCTACGGTCTATCTTCGATTGGGGGCAATATGGACATAGGATCGGGTTACCTAACCCAGATCTAGGCTATTGGGGGGTGCTTTGTTTGTTCGGATCGCTTTGAGCCTGCTTGCGCGCAGCATCCTCTTTTTGCTGCTGCGTTTGCTGGTCTTGCGATTGGTTGGGTGCTTGCTTCTTGTCCGGCTCGTCTGGGGTGACGGAAGCAGCGAAGCGGGTGGGAAATGTCATGATGGTACCTCTTAGGTTGCTGTGGCAGGATGCCACCTCTTCACGGTGCGCTCTTGCTGCCTTATCCCCTAGCGTTTAATTGAAACAATTAATCATTTGGTGAGCTGTACACTAATCGTGGACTTCGGGAGACCAATATGACCAAGTCAACACAGCAGTCTGACAATGAGCGATGGGATAGTGAGGGCGGGTCGCAAATTGCTGAGCTAGCTAAATCATTAGCAATAGATGAGTTGGAGGAGACGGATCGGCGCATTCTTGCGTTTTTGGGCGCGTCGGTTCTTTGCTTGTGGGACGAGCTCCCAGACGACGCGCGCCAGAAGGTTCTTAACGGAGAGTTGGTTCAAAGAACGTTTGATGAGTCTGTCGTGAAAGCTCGACTTGCTCTCTTATTCAAGTAGCAGAGGATGCCGCCGATCGATGTCCAGGAGGGGAGATGTGGATTTGCAGACATTGTGGAGTAGAGGCGAAGGCCGGAGAAACTGACGCCGAGCATGACGAAGACGGATTCTATTTTCGGTGTCGTAGATGCCAGTGCCGCAATGGTTTAATTGACGCCGCGCGTAGAGACGTCGGCAGCGCTGTTGGGTTGATTCAACCTGACCCGTAAATTAGCCTTCTTTGACCGATCTCGCCCTTAGGCGTAATTGCCATACTCCCTACCATAATTATGGGCGCCGTATGGGTTGCCCGCTTGCGCCCCTTGATGCCAAGGCAATCGCGATAAGAGTCGCTCGATAGGATGTGTGTGGGATACTAGGCGTTTGATCCATGTCTGGATCAATGCCTTAGTCACGGGTTCCAGTGATACTACTAGAGGTTGCTATGGACCTGGACATCAAATCTATCATGGGGCGCCTCCCGCATCGTTACCCCATGCTCCTAATAGATTATGTCGTCGAAATTGTTCCCCGGAGCAAGATTGCGGCCACTAAAAATGTGTCAGCTAATGATCCATTTATCGCCCATGGTCAATGCATGCCGGCCGTACTCATTGTCGAGGCAATGGCACAGTCGGCAGCTTTGTTTTCCTTTGCGGATGAGGGAGATGAGCGACGTCCGGAGCAGGGGAAGGCCGTCTACTATTTTCTTGGGATCGATGATGCAAGGTTTTTGAAGCCGGTCGTCCCTGGAGATCAGTTGTGCATCGAGGTAAAGGCATTGAGGTTAAGCCGCGCGATTTGCAAGTATCATGGGCAAGCATTTGTTGATGGAGAGCTCGTGGCTGAAGCCTCGATACTGTGCGCCATACGCAACTCTCCCGAGTTGCTTGCGTCTCGATAAGAGGGGGTCTGCTAGATCCAAATGCCAATGCAGACGTAAGGTCACAGCGGTTGCTTAGCCGTTCTGCAGGTCGGACCCACGCGATACTGTAAAGGCTCAACATACCAGTCTGAGGCGTCGTATCATGAGCAAATCAAAGGGCGACGCGCAAAGCGTCGTCAGTATTCGGGTAGGTGCACTTGCGGGCCCCAGCGATGTCCTGATGTTGCGTATAGACTATGTCACAAATGGTGTCCACGGAGAGAATAGTGCCACCACCACTTCGCGGGTGAAGGTCTTCACGCTGACCAATGGTCAAGCAGAAGATTTGGCAATGCAACTTAACAACGCGCTTCGTTGGATCGAAGGTAAGCCGCGTGATCGTTTCCATTGACAGACGCTGATTCATGGCGGCTTTTCAGTCGAAGGCCGCCTTTATGGAGTTAGCCAGCACGTTGCGTAGCGCCAGCCATCTGAAGGTCGACCGAAAAGCGCGCGAGCTGCTGGTGCAAAAATGGACCAGGATCGCACCGCGCAGCAAGGCGTCGACGGCGGCGGTGGAGGGACACGCTCGGCAGATTCGAGCGTTTTCAACTGGCATCGGCGTAGCTCGCACCGAGGGGCCACGCAAAGATCGTTATTTACACGCTAGAGGTGTATGCTGGATGCAAGCGTGCATGTTGCGGTGCACTTCATCATTGCCGGACTACATTCAAGGCGCGAATGATCATGAAGATCCTGGAACGCTTCTTGGCACGCGTGCTGCACGTTTTTGTGAAATTGCTGCCACGCGCCAATGGCCCCACACGAAGTGAAACTCCGGTGTCGTCGCATTCGCGACGTCATGGCGACGCTATGCGGTCGCCGTGGCGGATTTATCGCTTGTATGCGATCAATTCAAGGCTCCTGTTGCGTGGAGAAACTGGCCGAATCATCAGCATAGGGACTTATGCCGGTGATGCGCCAATAATGAAGTACAACCTGGGGGCGGGCGCCACGCGTGGGCCATGCTCATCGTTGCCCTTGCTGTTGGCCGATGTCTCCGAACATTTGACTGCGTCCAAACTTGAACTGTCCCTGGCGCAAGCCTCAGAACATGTGATTGCGTCAGCCGAGTTGGATCGTAGTCCTCACCTTGATGTATCGCTGCCCCTGCAACCGTGAGAATCGGGGGCCGCATTGGCCGGCGGGCAAGTGACCGCTCATTTAGGAGGTGGCTATGAAAATTCCGTCCACTCAACAGGCCCGAGCGCTAGCAATGGCCGATCATCCATTGACACTGGCGGCACTATTGAAAGCGCCCAAACGCGATTACATGTCGGAGCGGCAATTGCAGTTCTTTCGCCTGCTTTTGATCAAGTCTCGTGCGCAGCTGTTGGCGTCCGCGTACGACATGCAGATTCGGCTTAAAGAGGACGAGGTCCACGCTGACCCCTCTGACAAAGCGTCAATCGAAGAAGAGCATACGCTTGAACTGCGGTTGCGCGATCGAGAACTCAAGCAATTGCGCAAGGTCGATCAGGCCTTGGAGCGTATCGAGGAGGGTACTTACGGGTGGTGCCGAGACAGCGGGGAGCCCATCGGACTAGGTCGGCTATTAGCTCGGCCTACTGCGGAGCTGTGCATCGAAGCACAGGAACGCCACGAGCGGATCGAAGCAGGCAGAGCGAAGCCGCGCTGATTCAGACTTGCGGAGCGTGGCTGAGTCGTTATAGGAACCCGGGCGCGTTGCTCCTCGCCGGCACGGCCCTGCGCAAAGTCGTAGATCACCGCCTTCAGCGAGTCAAAGGTTAGCGTCCGGGCAACCCATCTTGATACGTTAGGGCGTATCGATGAGCATAAGTCTCCATTTATATA
>NZ_BAAGVG010000012.1:345466-354344 GCF_054780995.1 Bordetella tumbae | reverse complement strand
ACCGCAAACACCATAAACAGCAACGCCCGCTTATGCGGGCGTGTCAATATGGGATGGCCGGACGCTTACCGCATAACTGGCAACCGCAAACACCATAAACAGCAACGCCCGCTTATGCGGGCGTGTCAATATGGGATGGCCGGACGCTTACCACGTATGCACTATGGATTCGCTTGAGCCTACTCGCCGACGTCGACGCACACATAGCCCGGAATTCAAGGCCGAATTGATCGCGAGTTGTCAGCAGCCAAGCGTATCGCTGACGGCGATTGCCATGGACCACGGCATTAATCCCTATCTCTTGCGTCGATGGATGATCGAGCTTGAGAGACTGAGGTAGCATGAGCTCGCAAAAGCGTCATCCGTACAACGTGACGTCGCCGCTCAATTCGTCCCGCTACGGCTACCGAAGCCGGAGGCAATCCCGAGCACCATCACTCAAGGCGAGATTCTGATTGACTTGCGGCATCACGATATGACGACATCAATCCGTTGGCCGATGTCTCAAGCTGACCGTTGTGCGGCGTGGCTGCGAGACGTCATGCGATGATCCGCATCGACCAGATCTGGTTGGCGGTCAAGCCGATGGATATGCGGGCAGGCACCGAGACGGCACTGGCCCGAGTGGTCCAGGTGTTTGGGGCTGCTCAGCCGCATCATGCGTACCTATTTGCAAATCGCCGCGCCACTCCCGTGAAGGTGTTGGTGCATGATGGCATTGGCGTCTGGCTCGCAGCCAGGCGGTTAAATCAAGGTCGTGGGTATTCCGTTTCATCGTGACCGATGATTTCGATTTAACGTGACCGGGGATTCCGGGATGGTGACCGACGATTCCGACAACGTGACCGTCGGACTGCTGGTATATACAGCCAGTCCGACGGCTCGAGTTTTTCAATAGTTTGACGTTGCGCATGTAAACAACCCTGGCGGATACGCTTTCTGGCTTTTCTCTCACCGAACGAAGTCCGTTGTTTAAAAATTTCCTGCGCAGGGTGGATCGGGGATGTAGTTCCCGGTCGCTTACCAATGCTCGACATCGATGTCTAAAATCCTCGAAGCATTAACGACGGAGCTACTGGCCGTCCATTCGGCGAGAGCCAATGGTCTCAGTATCGGATTAATCCTTTTCGGACAACAGCGGAGCCGATATGGAATTCTCAGGAGGACTCTCTTTCACAAAAGCATCATCGTTTATTAATTTTCTTGCTTGATTATTGACAATCAAGGCATCGAGGTCCTTTTCATACAAAAAGATATTCTTTAGGATTCCGCGCCAAACATGACCTGGAGCCGGAATATGCCCATCCCCCCAGTCGCCAATCAATGTCAAGAAGTTCCCTTGCTGATGAAATCCAACATTCTCGACTACATCCAGGCCTAAGGCTTCGACAAACTTCACATAATGGCCTGTGTAGTGAAAATCGTCGCTTATATTCTGCATATATATTATTCTATTCGTCAGCTCTCCTCGCCGAGGATTATATAGTCTACACAGGCTTTTAGTAATTCCAAGGGTCAATTTTGGGTCTTTTTCTGCTAAATATATGTAATCCACTCCATAGCAAACTTGTAGAAACTTACGCACTTGCCTTTCTTTATATTTCAATATGTGCGTTTGCGGATTGCATACAACAGCAATAGACTTTGGGTAGAACCTTGAAAAATATAAGCTTGCAAACCCCCCGCCAGAACCACCGACGAAGACTACAGTACTAGCATTAGACAAGCTAATTATCTTGTCTAAAATCTCCGGAATTATGACTTTCTGAGTAGCAAACCCTGTTGAGCCAACATACCACGCCAACGTTATATATTTATCTAGATGCAAGGCGGGGTCGCTTATCGACAGCCTAGAGCATTCGTCCGACGGATGCACACTGTTCCCAGAAAAAATAGGCAATTTTATGTTTTTTTCCCATCGTCGCTGCGCGCCATTAAAGTAAACATACAGCGGTTTTCCTGGTTTTAATTCGGCATAAATATCAATAAAAGTGGGACCAATGTCAATCGTGGTTAACCCATTTCGTATGGCACCAGCCGCCTTAAATTGGTCCAAATTCTTAAAATAGTTTTTAACCCCTCCCCAACGCTTCTCATTACGGAGGCCATTATTGCCTCTAACCACTAGAGGAGGCGACTGAGTCTTGCTTTCAGAAATTATTTGATTCGAACTCAAACATGCTTGACCTAGGGTGTCACTATGAGTGGATACATTGGACATGATTCAAAGCTTATCTAATTGATATTTACCGATCTAATTTTTCACTATTTCATCATTATTACGTGAAAAATTCCCTCGATTTGGTGTAAATCCTAAAATAGGAAGGCTGCAACAGCTCTAGAAATTTGAAGCCAATTAATAAGTTTTGGATGATAATGGACTCCAACTTCAAATAAAAACTACTCGCCCAATCGTTCAATATGGGCGAGTTAGCGGCCTATCAACCAAGGAAATTGGCAGTCTTATTTTTCGTCCTGTCCTGCAGACCATTGCTCTAGTCTATTTAGAATATTAGTGTAAAGCCGTACAGCATAGGCCGCATCCAGTCTAGATCTCTCCACCGTAAGCGTATTTACATCTTTAATGTTATTTAATATAAGCTCATCGGAAGCACCTGTTCGAACATTACCGACCAATGTTGCTTTTACAAGTTCAAGCGCTAGCTGCTGATTAGAAAGTGCTACAGCAGCGGCTTTGGATACACGAGTTGCCATGGATCTGTTTCCTGAAATCAATTGAAGTAGAAAGGGTACACGAGATTGTGCTGCTACGTCATCAAGCATTGCAGGCCTGCGTCCCCACAACCGGATCCAACAGTTGTCACCCGCTAGCCCAATCAACTCATCATAGATTGCGCCAAGAGCACCACTAACTCTTTGAGGATGATACAAGAGTGCTTGTTGGATATAGTCTTCAGCTATCTGCTCGCGTATCTCTCCTGGCATATCTGCAAGCGCAACGACAGCACGACGCAGATCTTTCGGCGAACGAGGTTCGAAGAGCAAATGATGCGAAGACTCGGGGAATAGTTCTCTCATGGCCGGAGTATTGGGCGCAATTGTAGGCACGCCTAGTGTCAGCGCCAACACAGCCACCCCGGAAGTAAGGACTCTGTGATAAGGAAGAATTAAGCCTGCATTTGACCTGAATAGTTCGGCAACCTCTTCGACAGGTATAGAGGTGAGGGTATACGTGATTTCGGGGCGCTCCGAACCTTGAGCCAACAGATCATTTAAAAACGAATCTGCTCGTAAGGGCTTGCCACAAATATGCAATGCCAATTGATGCTGCACCATAAAGTCTTGAGGCAATTTCCTTAATAAATCAGGAATACCCTTATATGCACGCACCAAGCCGAAACATAGCAGCGTGCGAGGATTCGCAGCAGGCCTTCCCGCCCGTTCGATTGTTCGATCAACGGACTCGTAAACATCGAAGTATGCTGGGTGAGGTAGCACGGTCACTTTGGACAGATCTACCAGCCCAGTTTGCTCTTGTAGCACGGATAACGCAGTCTGATTATGAACCAAAATGCGATGAGATAATTCGGCGATATCTTTACGCAAAGACAAAAGCGTCCGCACAAATCGCCACTCGTGAGGCTTAATGTTATGCAATGTCCATACTACTTTGCCGCCGATAGCGATATAGTCTCTCAATTGCTTCACATACTCGCGACGCACTCGTGCTGCCTGAGCAACAGTGGTGCAGCGCGAAAAGAGGGACTCCTCCCAATGAATGTGGTAGATGGAACACTCAGTTGCTTGCTGCCGTTTGATGGCCTTACTTAAGGTGCCCGATACTATCTGGTATCTCGCGTCAATTGCTGTATAGAGGAGCTTTTGATATGGATTACCATAAACTTGTGAATTTATGACTTCGATTTTCATAGCGAGCCAACAGCACCTTCTGCATTAAATTCGAGACCTCGCCGAACTTATCTTAAGCCAGCTCAACCCGCAGTCAGCCTACACCTGGACCACTTAAATTAACGATTTGATGCGGAGACAACTGGGCAAGAGGCTGGCTTGAAAGGCTCCATGCCGCTGCCTTTAAGCGAGCTAAAAATAGGGACATTGCGCTCCAACGCCTGCTCCAATCGAGGGGGCGGGTTCACAAATGCACTCGGCTCGTTCACCAAATTATTCATTACCCTACGCACGATTTCGCGACAAGCATACTTCCTCCCTTCCGGGTGATAAAACGATCCATGCACCTGAATCGTGGCTGCCAATGCACTTACCAATGCATTCCGCAACGTCTTATCCACTTTTTGGGGCTTTCGCCAAAACAAATCCAGCGACCCTTGATGCGTAAGCCCAGGAATGTCATACACTGCCACTCCCAGCACTTTGACCGGCGTGCCTGCACGCAGACTATGTAAGCCCACCGTGGAGTTGATGGTAATTACCCCTCGACTGCGCCGGATTGTCCGCTTCAAATCGCACTCACTAACTGCCAGCACCCGTTCTGCGACTCCATGCTTTTTCGCCAAACGTTCGACCAAACGTTCCCAGCGTTCAATACCGTTATCCAACGGATGTAGCTTCACTATTAAATGCCCCTCTGGATGGGCATGCTCGGCAAAAGATGCGATCACCTCTGCGATCATATCGGCTTGGCGATGGTAGTGCGAGTTTGTACGCAACTGATAATCCGCCTGAATCTGCAATGCCAGCATCCAATACCGCTTACGTTCAATACGCAGTCGTAAGGCCGCTTCCGAGCGTTTGTTCTCTGTGAACATCTTGCGCAACGCGCTGGGTAGCCAACTCAAATAATCGACAAGAGGGTGATAATACTTATCCGCTCGATAAAACGGATACCCATACGGCACCAGTGCCGTCAGTAGGTTATAGACCACTTCGTTAGAGGCTTCCTGCGCAAACCGGTGCGTAAAATGTTCCTTGGGCTGAGTAAAGCTGCGCACACGTCGGGCAATTTGCCGAATGACTTCTGGATCATTGGGAAAATGAGACAGGGCCCCCATCGCACCGCGCTCAAGAGTCAGCCAATCGGGCCGCAAATAACCGAACTCCACCGCATAAGTCCGCACCCCGAGCGAAGCCCCTACCTCTCGTGCCACAGCGTGATACGGGAGTCGATCTGCGTAGTACAGGATGTCGGTAATTTGATGTTCAACCAAGTACTTTCGCAGGAAGAGCCCCCAGCGGCTAAAGCGCCCACGGTAGTTGTCCGCCCCGGGTTTACGCCAATAAGCCCAATCTCCCATTGAGAAGTTGATACGACGCGTAATAGCGCCCGACGATTCAAAATGATCGCAAAGCTGACGCCAGAATGTGGATGGGGGACCCTGTAAAAACAGGATTCTACGCTG
Source organism: Bordetella tumbae (assembly GCF_054780995.1). NCBI lineage: Bacteria > Pseudomonadati > Pseudomonadota > Betaproteobacteria > Burkholderiales > Alcaligenaceae > Bordetella > Bordetella tumbae. Next base: position 349,005 of record NZ_BAAGVG010000012.1, on the reverse strand, counting down.
CGTGTCAGCTATCATTCGCGACTGCTAATCGGGCACAAACGCCGATAAGAAAAACCTAGTATTGTACTCAGCATCAGTGAGAAATTTGCCGTCTTCTCGCGATTTGATTTGCACATTGAACAACAATACATTACTAATGTTACTAGTCATCATATTGTTAAATTGATGCACTGCAATATTTTATGGCATCCCAATCCTTATTTATGTATCATTATCTTGCATTGATGTACGACGCTGCATATGCTGCACAATCACAAAGCTATACAAAATAGTTACATTACCCTCATAGAAAGAGCGTACCGTCTTGACTTGTTGTTTCCGCCGCTACGCTGACATTGGAACGTAGCGAGCCGATCTCGTTTTAAGACATACATCCCGCGACAGCAGCAAATACCGATGAAAGACTCAGCCTCTATCTTGACCCCCATTCCTGCACATGACTCGCCTGCTCTGCCCACAATGGCTGAATGGCAAGCTTTTCGACAGGCAGCTGAGCTAGCAGACCGTAAGGGCGAAACGCTGCGAATCATCGAAGCGGCCGGCCTTAGCATTGACCTCAGTGCGCAACCTACTTCAGAAGCGTTTACCGAGGCGTCTCATGCTCTGTTACGAGCCCGCGAATTCAAGCAGATGCGCCGCCAGTTGCTTGAAGGCGGCGTCGTCAATCACACAGAGGATCGCGCAGCATGGCATTCCATGCTCCGAGAACCCTCTCCCACTCCTGAAGTGGCTCATGAACGCAATCGACTGCTACAGTTTGTGCAGCGGGCGGACAACGAACGACGCTGGCGCCACGTACTACATATTGGCATAGGTGGTAGCGATTGGGGACTGCGCCTAACTGTCGCGGCGTTTGGCTATACCGGCACCTGGCGCGACATCCGCTTCGTCGCCAACATCGATGGCCACGCAATTGAAGGAGGCTTATCAGGCCTTAACCCGCATGAAACCGTTGTAGTAATAGCGTCCAAATCATTTACTACCGCGGAAACCCTGGAAAACGCACAGCGCGCGATTGAATGGCTCCGCGCTGCTGGCGTTAAGCATCCGGAACGCCAGTTGGTGGCCGTGACTGCTCGCCCCACTATCGCCCGCAAGTTCGGCGTACCAAAAGATCAAATCTTCCCGTTTTGGGACTGGGTTGGCGGCAGATTCTCGTTTTGGTCTTCAGTTTGCGTGTCCACGGCGCTAACAGTGGGTACTGACGTAATGGCAGGCATGCTGGCAGGCGCGCATGCAATGGACGAGCATTTTCGTACGGCCCCCATCAACCGCAACGCACCAGTCCAACTGGCTTTGGCTGGCGTCGCTAACCGGAGCGTATTGGGATTTAGCTCTCTAAATATTTCCGTCTACGATTCACGCCTGTTCCATTTGGTCCCCTATCTGCAGCAATTGGAAATGGAATCGTTAGGTAAATCCGTCACCTTAGCCGGTGAGCCGGTGGGAGTGCCAACTGGCCCTGCAGTTTGGGGGATGCCAGGTACGGATGCGCAGCACACTTTTTTTCAGTGGTTACACCAAGGTGATGGCGCTGCAGTCGATTTCATCATCTGCCAACAAGCAGATCATCGCTGGCCCGACCATCATCAGCAATTGATTGCCAACTGCTTGGCACAACGCGAGGCTCTCCTACGTGGCAAATCGTACGAAGATGTCCTAGCTGAAATGGATAAAAATACCGATCCAGACTATGCCAAATGGTTAGCCAAACACAAAGTCTACCCGGGAGGGCGTCCTTCCAGTTTGATCGTACTACCACGCCTTAGCCCTTACACGCTAGGTGCATTGATTGCACTCTACGAGCACAAGGTCTTCGTACAAGCACTTATCTGGGGCATCAATCCTTTCGATCAATGGGGCGTAGAGCTGGGCAAAACACTCACTTCGCGCATACGTAAAGATTGGCAAAATATGGCAGATGGCAAAACTGTCACACGCATGTCTCACGATGCTTCAACGCAGCATTGGTTACAACGCTTCGCCCCTAGCATATCGCGGGAAAATAGCTGATCAGGATATACTCGTTGGCTGTCTAACAATAAAACAGCCAACGAGTGTCATTAGAACTAAGCGTAGCGGCTATCGTTAAAAACGAAGCTGATTCTTTACTGGAATGGATTGCCTATCATCGCGTAATTGGCGTAGATAAGTTTTTTATCGCTGACAACGATAGCAATGATGGCACCAGCGAAATGCTGCAAGCATTGGCCAAGCATGGCGTCTTGCAATGCATCCGGTTTCCCACACCTGAAAGTGGCAACGCTCAGATGCCCGCATATGCAATGCTACTGACGCATGTACGTGGAAGATGTGATGTCGTAGCATTCATTGATGCGGACGAATATCTCTTGCCCATGGACGGCAGCACATCTCTTATACCTTTCATCGATAAACTATTTGCGAGTCCCGACGTTAGTGCGGTGGGCCTAAATTGGGCAAACTTCGGTTCAGGCGGAGCTCTGTTTGCTGAGGACGGCCTTGTCATTGAACGGTTCACCAAACGGGCCCCCCAAAGCTTTGGTGTCCATTATCATATTAAAACGTTGTTGAGGCCAGAACGAGCCATCAAATTTGCAAATCCTCATTTTGTGCAACTATCCGGTGGGCGATACATTGATGCAACGGGCGAGGACATCATCCCTCACTTCAAACACGGTAAAGGTCTTAGTAGCAAGATTATCTGGGATGAAGCACGCGTCAATCACTATGCAACGAAATCCCTTGAAGAATTCTTGGTTGGCAAAAGTCGGCGCGGTAGTGCCACGAAGAAATCTCGAGTAAAGCATAAAAAATACTTTCTCAGCCATGATCGCAATGAGGATGATTGCCTGATCGCTAAGGAACTGAGTCCGCTGGTAAAAAACGAAGTAGAGTACTTGACACAACTCATGATGCCTACAGATCCGTCTACCCCCCAGCCACAACGCAACTCTTGGCGTACGCTGATCCAGCGCCTGCGATCCAAATAGATTCCGCTAAGTAATGCCACCAATGGTTAGCAACACAACGTTTTCGAAGGCGCGGGATAGATTAACGCAGTGGTAACCATAAGACTCTATAACTTCTTAAGAGTGTGGTATTTTGTACCAGCGTGCTGAAGTATAGACGTTGGCCGCAAATAGAACGAATACATCGTCGTCATTTATTTTTTAAGTGCAGGAACATTATGATCAAGTCATTTATTGTTAAAGGTAGATCAGGCGACACAATTTTAGGGCTTGGGGAAAATAACGAACTGTTTTTTTCCCACCGGCCCGCTAATAAGATTTATCTTTCCACTGTAGATATGAAGAGTGGAGCGCTTCATGGAAGTGAAATAAAACCTATAGTCGTTGAAATTAATTTCTTAGAAGGGAAATATTTCATTCGCGACAAAAAGACCAACAAAATATTCTCGTCGAAAATCTCCGACATTGCGACAGATGAGGCTTCCTTTGTGCCCACGATGGGCATTGCAAAAGACTCGTCATTGTTCGATATTGAGCCAGTTCATTTACCCAACGAAGCAACCCGGGATTTCAAAAAGGTAAATTTTT
>NZ_BAAGVG010000012.1:0-345370 GCF_054780995.1 Bordetella tumbae | reverse complement strand
ATTTAGTTTCCCATATTTCTGGATTGAATTTAGAACGACTATCAAAAGATAATATTATTGAATCGGAGCTATTGGCAGTAGGCAGCATTTTGCACTGGGCTCCAGAACGAGACAAACCCTATCCAGTTTGGGGTTCTGGTACTCTCGGCGCCGACCCTCTCAATAGTGGACTCTTTAAAGTAAATCTATTACGAGGCCCTTTGACGAAGTCACTCTTAGATATTCAAGGAAATATCCCATTTGGAGATCCAGGGTTACTCGCGAGCCAAGTGTGGGAAAGAAGCAACGAAGAGAAATATGACTGGGGAATCATTCCTCATTGGTCTCAAAAAGACAGCCCGTGGGTAAAAAGGCTGCTAAAAGACACGAAAAACTCCATTGTCATTAACGTAAACAATCCCGATATGACTCAAATAATGAGTCAAATATCGTCTTGCAAACATATCGCAGCTACTAGCTTGCATGGATTAGTTATTGCCGATAGCTATCGCATACCTAGCGTATGGTTATGGGAAGACAACTCCACACGGAGGGTACAGTGGAAATATTTTGACTATTTCGCGGGGATAGGAAGAAACAACATAAAAAATGTCAACATTAACAAAATAGAATCATTAGCAAAAATTAAGCTTAATTCTGATGAATACGCTTACTTTGACAAACTCGATTCTGTTTGCAGCAGAATAATCTCTGCATTTCCTCTATAAATAAACTGTTAATGCCTGTGGAGTGCTACGCTTCTCGTCAAGCGCCTATCATCCAAGAGCGAGCAACTCTATCCCGCTCCACAAGCAAACAACCGGTTATCCCACCGACGCTGGCAAGTATGAGACTCAGGCCACATTGAATCCTTAACTAACCTAGCACGCTTGCTAAACGGGGGAGTTAACAATTCCTTTATGCGGCGGGGGTGTCCAATGTTTCACGAAGATATAGCGTAGCTCTGGAGATAAATTAACACCATCGAGCGATGCATCCACAATGAATACGTGCCCGCGCCTATACCCTGCAATCTTTGCAGATAATGTTTGTCCGACCGAGACTGAAAACTTGTGCGCGTCGCGAAGGCTTCTATATGGACTCACGTAAGCCTTTAGCAGAGTATTTGACGTCGCCTGCCATATCCCAGATGGCAGATCAATATTCCGCTGCGCGAAAAGTTTCTTCGAAATAGCAGAAGCCCAAATAGTCGCCGCCATATTATTATCCATATGGTGATTAGCGGGATTCTTATTTCTAAAGCTAGTATCGACCACACCAGATGTTGAATTCAGCATTTCTGAAGATACGTCGACAAAACCGAGGCCACGCGATAAGGCTTCAGTCTGTAAATATCGATTAAAATCCAAGGTAAGTTGAGTGCGCTCAACTTGCGTCGCCGTGACTTTGCTACGCCGCTCGTTAACAACAGCACCTAATTGATCAAAATCGTTAATAGTGGGCAGGGTCGCTGACGTAATAATTATGTCGCGATACCCTTCGCCTATCAACTCGTCAATAAATGAAAAATATGCAGCAACCGAGCGGCGCAACTCTGCTTGTAAACTACTCGCATTCTTCTGAACCCTCATCCAAATTAGAATACCGCAGTCCACTTCTCCCAAATGAAATACAAGCGTCGCGTCCTTAGGCTGTCTTTTTAGGAATTTTCTAAACTTCGGGGCGGCGGCTGTAATCGAATCAGGATTAATAAGGCCAGCGGCTGTAGCACCATGCACCGTACATACTCGAGCGTTCCATGGTAGTAATAACCCAGTTTCATTCGCGTGCGAAAAATAACAAGTATGGCTATCGCCGAGAAACAAAACGGGTGACTGCTGAATCACGGAACAACTCCTGATAAGAGAGTAGGCTAGTACGCTAGCGATGATCAAATGCGATGCGGATTAAATGTGGATTACGGTGAATCAACGCGGCCGACCGCACTCACTGAACGGCAACGTCACTACTGAATATTATTATCAGGCGACGATTTTATCAGAAGTATTCACTAGAAGGCCCGCCAAATAGAAGCAAGCCTCTGATAATGGTTGCGTACTGGGGCCGTGAATATTGTATTGGTTCACGTATCTTGCCATAAGGCTATCCCTATCCAGACCAGTTATCGCCGTAAATCTTACCTTCCTACCTCCTTTATTGCTCCAATTCTTCCAAGACAATGGAAAATTCTTTGACATGAATCGATTTTCATCACCCTTTACCCATTTATGTTGGCAATCAATCACAAATGGTGCCTCACCCTCCTCTTCCACTAACACGGACAGAGAATCAAAAGTAGAAACGTAGGTAAACGCCACCAGCGTCCCCGAGAGTTCGATTTCCACAGTCTCTCCCAAGGAGAGCGATGCTGCCGTAAGATCTACGTGGCTGTTCTTAAATTCCCTCTTTCTGATGCTGTACCGACTTGCATCGACTACTACACTATTCTCAAAATTATCCTGATAATTTTCAGGCAAGGGCGAATAGTCGATGCTCTTAGGATTTACCAATCCTGAAATATAATGATTAGACAACAGACTACCCACTAAAGAAGCCACAACCGGGGGCTTATAATGCACGTAGTCTTTATAAAGATTCTCATAAACATCGCGCTTCTTATCACAAATCGCCATAAGCAAGCGTGTAATATTAATAATTTCTATGCTCGCGTAAGACGAATATTTTTTAACAAGCGCATTAATCTCCCTTGTTAATCTATTTTGCCAGGCAAAAGTTGAGAGAGAGCGTCGACCCAAGACCAAATTTATAATTCTAGTGTGAGGTGCGCAATTCTTTATTAAATGACGAATCAAGCCATCATACGCTTGCCGCCATGTATGAATAGTTTCACTTTTTGCGAGCTGGTAATCGTTGATAACGTATTCGATTACGACACAATCATAGTCAGAAAGATTCTGTTCCGCTTTAATCAACTCCAAACCATGCACGCAGCTATTAGCGCCAATAGCGATATTACGTATCTCTATCTCTTCATGGCAGAATTGCTCGAGAAAGAATTTAAAGTGACGAACATACCCCTCTCTCATAAGGGTATTGGATCCACCGACAAAAAGAAACTTCATGATGCCCTATTGTTAGCTTACTGACAAAGTTCAACAATCTAAACAAAGCGAACTACAAGACAGGCCATACTTTATGCTGACTGCACTCATTTCTTCGCAGTTGTCTTGCCTTGTCGTAATGCTGCCCAGTTACATATGTCCCCGCCCAATCTCAAGGCATCGATACATTCGCGGCTACGACGAGCTGAAAAACTAGTGTCCCCGGCCCGTAATCTGTCATAAATGGGAAGCCATGAAGGTTTGGAGATACGCATTTGCTTCACTCCCACCTTTTCCTCCAAGTATCTTGGATTAGCTGCAGTCTTCTTAAGCAAGCCCACCAATTTGCCAAAACTGCCGTTCTCCAATTCACTAAAGTTAGCGTTATGAAGGACCGCCAGACCAAAAATAGCTTGCGCGGCAAATGCATGGTAAATCGCCGCCCTTTGACCTCGCCTTAATTCAATAGGCAACGTGCCATCTGGTTGAATTGCGAGTAATGATTCATGAAATATCTCAAGAGATTTATCTTGATAGGCCTTATTTTCCAAAACCAATCCCATCACTCCGAGCGAATATCCGGACCAGTAATACAAATTGCTCTTACTCTCTCGTTGAATAACATAGTCATTCACGTTCTTTCCCAGGGCCTGCAACCAATCACGGACGGCGGGTGGCGTAGTTTTCTCATCTAGCCCCAGCTTCAACACTGCTACACCAATAGCTCCTGTTGCCCAAAATCGTACTAGCTCCCCAGGACCCGACACGCTACCGTCCAACAGTGCACGTGCCTTGGCCCAGCTATCTAGATAATTTTTCCCACACTCCAATTTATCAGGAGTCGGATTATCATAATACTCGTCCGCTACATCCTGAATATCTTGCAGGAACTTGTTAATAGGGGCTCTCGCCTCATCATTAGCCGCCTTCTTCTTTGGATCAGCGATAGACCCGCGCTTATCGATATATATGCTCGGCATTTCGATATTTTTGACAGCTGCAGGCGATATAGGGCAATCAAATGCATAAGCCTTAGGCGCGCCGAACAACATAGAGCCTGCGGAAAACGCGAGCGTCAAGCACATCGACTTTAAAACGAATTGATAATTTACAGATTTCATTTAATAGTCCGATTAAAAATAACACTTGACAAATTTGAGGCTAACATTCTCGCGCATATCCGCTGCTCTTCTGCTTCACAACGTATAGGGATGTAAAAAATACAAACCTCTCCCGTTGTTTATCGAATTAAGCTCCGTACAATCTAATCAATTTAGTCATGCAACAATTCCGACCCAAGAACTTTAAGGCCTACTCTAAGATATGATGTAGGTCAGAATAACGGAATTGCGTCCAAATTCACGTCAGTCGAAGCTTTTCCACCTTATAAGCCCAATCTCGACGACACGAAAAATTACAGCACTCTCTCTATTGCGCAGAACTATTCGGAAAATAATTTATTAGCGTCCCGCAAATATTCGTACCATAATCTGGTACTCTCGTGCGTAGCGGATTTCTCTTCTCCAATCTTCCACGGTTTAGTTTGACCGGCGTAATGCAATATCTTTATATAGGGCATAATTTCCTGCTTATCTAAAGGTTTGAGTCGCCGTACAAACTGTTCCTGAAAGTTATATATAGCAGGTGCCATATACAGTAAACCCTTGTTTTCTTGGAAATATGCACTCAAATGGCCTTGCTCGTGAAGGTCGATTCGAGACGCTGCAAATTTGGTAACCTCTTCGAAGAATTTATCTGCGAGCAAATTCTTCCTTATGTACATAACGCCAGAATTTATTCGATTACGATGCCGGCCATCATACTGCCCGGCAATTAGCTCTTTTAGCTTATTTAGCGAGTCGCCCTCTTTCAGTTCTTCTTGAAATTGAGGCATTGTAATAAGACTCTTGTCTTCCCTGATCTTACTGATTTCATGCAGATTCTGTAGAACCAACATGTCAGCATCAAGGAAAAGTAGCTCTTCCGTATCTTGCTCTTCAAATACAGCCCATTTTAAGAAGGTGCCCCTATTCCATTGGGCCCTTTCTGGACGGCGGACATTGTTCTTCGCGAGCTCATACAACGTTTCTTTCTTATGCCCGTCAATTAGAACAACTTTATCAATGAAATTTTTCACCACCTCGTGGTCAAAAACTGTAGGATCATCAGTATAGAGAGAAATAGGCGAATGGATAAAGGCGCGGCTACGCAACATGCTAAAAAGCATCACTTTCATGCACTCTAAATAATTACTGTCCAGTGCAAATGCTAAAGTGACCTTTTCATCCGCTGCCTTATTACTATATTCACCAATATCGTGCCCATATATATTGGACGCATTAAATATAGTCAATTTTTCACCATCCTTAATTACTAAAATTTTTGAGCCAAGCTAATTAACTGATGTTAGATACCCTAACGGATAACTGAACGGCCTCTTACTACTCATGTAAGCCAGACAGGCCGAAAACAGCGATGTCTAACGGATAGCCTAACATTGGAAATGAGTGCGCATCTGCTGCTATAAAAACGATCGATAGGATTAAATTCATGGCGAACCAGACGAATCGTCTCTTTGAGATGCATACACAAGTAGTGCGAATCGATGATACATTTAATCTCGATTCTGCAGCGTTTTAGTTAATCTCCTCCTCAAGCAAAACACTTCAAATCACTGCGCTGCAAGTTGCTATAAAAAAGCCCAACAGTCAAACTTGCAGGATGATCGTGACTTTGCCCGTCTATCACGGTCTTCGAACAGCCACTCAAATCTCGAGTGGCAATAAATTCTTCTATGTCTTTCACACAATTCAAACTGGTGGCTTTACTCAAGCACCGAATCTGGACGAGAAGCTATTCACACTACATTGCTCAACAGCAAAAATCCGCGCCTTCTTACTCGCGTCGGAATAACGCTTCGAATCATTCCAATATTCTGTAGCAATCGAAACCACCCGCTCCGGCGCAGCATAAATTGCAGCGTTTCTGAACAATTTTCTAAATTCCGGATATGTGATCACCGGCAAACCAGCAGCCATCGCCCTTAGCATAACAGGGTCACACACTCCAGTATAGGTTCGATCTGGATAGTAAAGATAAAAATCAATATCCTTCGAAAACTTCTCTACACTGATCTCCTCTGCGCCCTTAAAAACCCAATTTTTCGGATGACGACCAAAATGACTGCAGATCATGTCCTCACCACCGATAAAGTAGATCTTTAAAGACTCATCAGCGCAATAAGCTCGTTTTGCGTCTCTAAAACTTTTAGGCCACGTTTCACCTATGAGAATCGAATCGCCATAATAGCGTCCCAATTTAGGTACCTTCCTAGCCTTATTAGGCAACTTGGATTGAAGCTTTTCTTGATGTAATTCAAAAATCGGCCACCAAATGCTGGTGGACACGTCGAGGTTAGGATCCGCACTTTTCAGCTCTGACTGTAGAGAAAGAGAGGCTGCCCACCATGTGCCACTATTACCTAAAAACTCCGCTATATGTGACTTAATAGCCTTCGAAGTTGCACTCTTGCGCCCAATCTCATAATCACCTAATGCCACAGTAGCAGGCTCATTGGCAATCACTGCTATGCGTTCGGCTCTCACTTGAGGAAATTGATCGAGCTTATATTGGAAAATTTCAGGATGCGGCACTAGAGCTGTTTGTACTGAAATTACATCGCCGTTAGTGATGATTTCCACATCATACTGCTGGCAGGCTTCATAGACCCGAGCATCAATGGGTGTATGTACGTAGCCCTCATATCGGGGCCAATGACACAATGCAGTGCTCCACCCCTTTTTTTTCGCCGCCTTAATATATAACAAAAGGTCGGTCGTCCAAGCTTCGGCGCTAAGGTCGGTCACAATTAAAAAATCAAACGAACCCTCTTGATTAGATCGTGATCTTAAAATCTTCGGCACCGGGAAAGGACGTGAGGAGTCCGATTTTATTGAAGGATTTCGCTGAAAATAATCAGATCCATGCCAATACTGATATGCGTCACGATATAACCAACGCAAGCCAAAATCTAGGCTTCTCAAATGAGTTATTTTTGTCTGAGTTAGAGAATCATCTCTCATTAGAGATAATGACAAGAGATAACTCTGCGAAATTTTGACGACAGAATTTTTTCCATACCTGCGGGCGATACGAGCACGAAACTCAGCATCGCCACTCACACGGACCTCATCCCAGCCACCTATTTCATCCAATATCCCACGTCTGAACATTAAAGATGAAAAGTTTAAATCAAAAAAACTGCCGGTAGGGCGCCATGCACCAAGAGGTCTTAAGTGTTGATTAAACCGAACCCAATGAGAAACAACAGCGATAGGATTATCAGCTGCTTTAAACCCATTCATTTGAATCTCTAATTTTTGCGGGTGCGACCAATCATCACTATCGTGCACCATAATAAAATCGCCAGTTGCATACTTCAGGCCAAGATTACGAGCGGGATATGCTCCGCCGTTAACCTCCATACGGATCAGTTTTACTCGACTATCTTGCTGAGCAATTTTTTTAACTACATCCGCCATACCATCTGGGCTACAGTCGTCGACGACAATAACCTCCAGATTTGACCAAGTTTGTTTCAGCAAACTTAATATCGGAATGTGAATAGTCTCTTCAGCCCCGTATGCGGGAATAATGATGGATATTTTTTCCGGAGTTTCAGCTAGAGGCAGAGGCTTAACGTCTTCTGCGGTGAAGTTAAAAAAACTCAGAGGGGCGTTTTCATCTATTTTCTTAAGCTGTGCCAAACCCCGCTCTTCGAACAACCTATTAATCCAAGGTAAAGGAGCGTCCCTGTCTCGTATCGACTTCTCATCAAGAACATCTTTTTCCCCTGCTACAGCTGCCCAGGCCAAATTCAAATTCGAGCTTCCAGGCATTCTTGATGTAATGTTCTCCAAAGCCTTTCTGGCCCGCTTCATTTTTCCCATTTTTGACAAACACTGGCTTTCGACGACAGCCAATTTCATCAAGGGTACAGTCAGCTTACGAAACGCTCGTAAACAATAATATTTAGAAAACAGAACGTTTTTTAAAGCTTCTTCAAACTGTCCTTCCACAAAATACCATCTGGCTAGATGCCACCCGATATTTATCTTTTCAATAACAGTAGAAGATGCAGCATACTTCATCTTTTCTAGGGCAACAATTGCGTAGGATGAATACCCTCCCCACAACTTCACCTCGAGGTCCATTACGGAGAATGGAGTCAGCACTTGGTCTTTCGAAATCAAACTAGCCCGAGGAAGATGCCAATCGGGCAATTTAATTAAGTTATTGTTGTGATCCGACTTTGCCAAGGTATCGAGAATTGACGGATCAAACATTGATGCCAGGGATTTCTCGTCGAGCGTAGAAAATCGCTTACTCGCGTCCCGACTCTCTCGCCCTTCTCTTTCCCCCCATATCACGTAATGATAAAGAGGATTAATTCCAGCTCGGAGAACGTCTGGATTCTCTACCAAGTATGCTCTCGTAGAAAAATTAGGGGCGGGATCGCGATATAGCAATGCACCCAATTGCACATAGTGAACAACCGGATCCATACCCAGAGCGGCCACATCAGGATACTCAGACAGATACCACTTCTGATCCAGAAGGCCCGAATCCTTAATAGTTGATATCACTTTATCCATTGATCACTTCTCTTCTGTGCAATTGTTTAGCCATTCTTCTTTATATAATGCAACAAAGGATTCTCCCCAGAGTTCGCAAGCTCTGGATTCTTCCTTGTGTATTCCAACGTGTTAAATCTGGGGCCAGGATCTCTACCCTCTTTGGCGCCAAATTTTAAATAATGCAAGACCGGGTCAACACCACTCTTTTGAACATCCGGATATTTCTTTAGGTACCAAAGTTGGTCAAACAGAGCGCTATTTCTTAATGTAGCCAAATCCTTCTTCAATTTGGACGTATTCTTCCCTAATAAGTAAGAAGGAATTCCCCAAAAACGTCGCTTGTGCGACCTTTCCAATTTCGCACTCTGCAATTGTGGGCGGGATTGAATTTCCTCTCGAAGATCAAGCACCAATTTACTAAGGATAATGATCTCTTGTAACCTGGCATCAGCCAACATCTGAGTGTCGGCTAATTTCGTCGTTAAATTCTTGACGTGCTCGATCGCGCTTTTCTCTTTTGGTTCGGCATCAGCTCGGCTTGGCTTCGCAAGCAAACCCGTTTTCTTGCGTGCAGCATCAGGTACGACTTTATGAGGCGTCGACATGTCTTTCATAGTCGTAGTCTAAATATCCAATTCGCAGATTAAGTTAATCACTTCCAAAGATATCTCGGGTATAAACTTTCTCAGCTACATCGCTAAGCGTTTCCGTCATACGGTTCGTAATAATTACGTCAGATCTAGTTTTGAACTCATCAAAGCTACTGATAACCGGAGAATGGAAAAACTCACTATCATTGATAGTGGGCTCATACACTATGATATCCACTCCTTTAGCTTTTATTCGCTTCATTACCCCTTGAATGCTAGAGGAGCGAAAATTATCAGATCCGCTCTTCATAATGAGGCGATGAATACCTACCACTTTAGGTTGGCGACTCAAAATATCCTCAGCGATGAAGTCCTTGCGAGTGGTATTTGAAGCAACGATTGCTTGGATTAAATTCTGCGGTACTACTTGGTAGTTTGCGAGCAATTGTTTGGTATCTTTGGGTAAGCAATATCCACCATAGCCGAACGAGGGGTTGTTATATCCATGAGCCACTCTAGGATCTAAGCATACCCCTTCAATGATTTGCTTGGTGCTAAGGCCGTGTATCGCCGAATATGTATCCAATTCATTAAAGAAAGATACTCTCATCGCCAAATATGTGTTCGCGAAAAGTTTGATCGCTTCCGCTTCTGTCGAACCAGTAAACAATACTGGGACACTCTTCTCCAACGCGGCATCTCGGAGCATTTGAGCAAACACTTCAGCCCGCTCGGACTGTTCGCCGATTATTATCCTTGCAGGATGCAAATTATCGTATAGAGCCTTTCCTTCACGTAAAAATTCTGGCGAGAAAAATACTTGATGGCAGCTCAATTCTTCCCTGATCCGTTCAGTATATCCAACCGGTACTGTAGATTTTATGACCATTACAGCGTTCGGATTAACAGCCATTACATCTCGGATGACTGCTTCAATAGACCGAGTATTAAAATAATTGGTCTCAGGATCGTAATCAGTAGGTGTAGCGATCACCACATAGTCTGCACCGACATAAGCTTCTTGCTTATCGAGCGTGGCGCGAAAGTTCAGCGGTTTGTTCTTTAGATAGAACTCAATCTCGGAATCAACAATGGGGGACTCCCTGCGCTGAAGCATTTCGACTTTTTCGGGAACGATATCCAAGGCTACTACTTCATGATGCTGAGCAAGCAGTATCCCATTAGAGAGACCAACATAACCCGTACCTGCAATTGCAATCTTCATTAAATTTCCTTAATCTCGATCGAAGCGCTGCTCGATATGTCGAACCAAAACATCGCTGTATACCCTCTTACTCAGTCTTTCTGAGAACATATTCAAACTTAATTCACACCAAGGAATAGAAAAAATTCGTAAGAATTAATTTTCTAATCGGAATCCCAGGGTCTAGGACAAATCTTCAAATCTCTCTTTAAATCGTCAGGCCAAACATTTTTTATCAGCATAATTCGATACTGATCTCCACCCTCACCACTATTTCGATCCAATGTTTTCGTGGAAATCTGGGATGCGTGGCGGACTTTTGCACTAGGCGTGTATACGATACGCTGTTTAAGCACCTGTTTAACAAAATCGCACATTATTCGGTCAGACCTATAATGCCGCCCGTTTATATAGTCCAATCCACCGCAAGCGTTCCAGGATGCCCTTTTTATATAGGCACAAAAGAAAGGCGCGAAATTCAGTTCCACTTGGTGTCCATCGTGAAACAGTCCAATTGACTCAATATTTCTATGATGGATTGAAAGAGTAACGTCACATTCCGCTCCTATAGTCGCGTAAGGAACATGTAGACTTATATCGTCTGTCTCTGGAGGTAGAATTTGACGGGGTACAGCTATCGCAATATCAGGATCCTGATAAGCTAATTTCTGCAAATACTCCAAGCTGTTTCTTGCTAACTCAGCATCATTATTCAAGATGAGGATATCTGCCTCAGTTGATGCAAGAGCTACGCCCTGGTTTACTGCGTACGAGAATCCATAATTAACATCATTCAGAACTATTTTTATCTTCTCGCATGAGATTTTTTGCAAGTATTTTTTTACCTCATCCGGGGAATTATTATCAACGATAACTACCTCGAAATACTCGCTGTTGAAGTATGGACGTAGAGACTCCACGCAATTTTGAAGGAATTGCAACGCTCGATAGCTAGGAATAACGACGCATATTTTCCTAAACAGCCAGACATCAGGATCGATTTGGGGAGTTAGCTTTCGCTTTAAGGCGATGCATTCAATGGCAGGATCGATTGCAACAGTTTTTGTAATCGTATTTTCTGCCGCATTAAGATAGTAGCGACTCAACAAAACAGGAATAGACACCATGCGAAAAGATTCGCTGATCCGCAATATAAAGTCCCAATCTACTAATCTTGACAGGCTGTCATCGAAAAAAATATCCGCTTCTAGCACCTCACGGCGATGTGCAAAGCAATTCAAATCAACATAGTTATGTTGATCTAGCAAAGATAGATTCATTGGCCCGAAACGCACCGCCGACACTTTTGTGGGATCAGAATCCGCGTATATATACTGACCGCTATAAATCGCACTTACATCATTAGGTAATAAATGAAATGCGCCAACTACCGCCCCGAGATAGTCCTCGAGCCAAGTGTTATCGGAATCAAGATATGCAATTATGGATCCGCTCGCAATCGCCAACCCTGTATTGCGTGCGATGGAAACCCCACTATGCTGCGCGAGCTTTATACAACGAATGCGAGGGTCGGCTGCTCCGGCAAGTTCTGCCAGATCGGCCGAATCGTCTTCGCTACCATCATCAATGACAATTAATTCAAAATTCTCATATTTCTGGGCGCGGACCGAGTCAATTGCAGTCAACAGCGTTTGTGCCCGATTTCGCACCGGCATAATCACCGATACTTTTACATGCTCAGCTCCGTTCAAACCTTGAACCAGATATCTGGCAATAGCTTCCATAACGGCAAAACAACGTCGATCTTCCTCTTTGAAGGGAGCCGAGGTAACGGGACTCAAAGCAGAAAATTTCAGGAACTCTGTTAGATTTGAATATTCTCTCTTCTTATTAGTATTCTTTAAATCAAATCGTCCTCGATTCTCAAGGTAGTGCAAAATCGGATTTTTAACTTCTGCTCCATCTCCGACTGCCTCAAGATATTCTTCCGTATCAAACCACGGCCCCGGCTTCCGCCTTTCTTGTGCGCCATGGCGAACATAATGCACCACCGGATCAAACCCTGCTCGCAACACGTCAGGATATTGATCGAGATACCAAACAGGATCAAAAAGATCGCTCTTTCTCACGACATCGCAAGCGATCGATTCTGCATTTGGAAGAGTTTGATTACGGCGCCGAAAAAACATCGCTTCGCTCAGATATATAAGTCGAACTCAAAAGTTGGCGCATCAGCGCTCATAAGAATATGTGGCTAGAAAATTAAGCTTTCCCATGAAAACCAAGCTCGGAGTCCAACTTATATTCATCTCCCTATTTAACACATTCAGATGACATCTTTGAGTTGATTGATTTGACTTAAAACCCTCTCTGCAAAGTTCTGCCAAATGCCATTGCCTGAACAATAGGTGTAATGATCTTCTGCCATTCGTGTATCGCAGCGTTCGTTACATAGACCGCATCCTCTGGTTGAACCAAGAACTCTTTCGCCAGAAAGATAGCTGCTGGATCGCGCATATTCAGACGGAAAACCTCAGGGGTAGCCTCCGTGGCTCCTGGCATTCGCGATAGACGGAAAACAAAGACCCCCTGGGGATCGGCTGCACTCTCATCCAACCAACCTGCCGCCCCAAGAACTTCCAACAAACTGGGCTGTTCGGAGGGCAAATCGAGCAAGCCCGGCGTCTTTACCGCTCCCATGGCGACAAAGCGCTTTTTCGCCCTTGAGACTACTATTTCTGAACGGGGTGACACAGGCCTATTCAAACCGTTCAATAAGCTCTGATAGGAATACACTTGAGCGTCTTTACCATTGCGAACGGTGACTTCCACAAGGTGTGGTTCAAGCATAGGGCCACCCGCCAAATTAATCGCATCGAGCAACGTCAAAGGTCCCTGAAGAGCGGAGAATCTTCCAGGTTGCTTCACAGCACCTGCTACCAGCACTGAGCCGGAAACATCGCCAAGCAAACTAACCATGACTTGGGGATCACTAGCTACCCCTCTTAATCGACGCCGTATCTCGTCCTCAACCGCATTAGGAGTTTTCCCTGCTACAGAGAAACGTCCAGCATAGGGCAATGATATTTTTCCTGTGGAATCAACGCGGGACTCAAATTTTGTACCGCCCATCGCCAACGGTGCAAACATTGCATTCTCTTCGCCTATATCGGCGATTATTATTTGGATCACATCCCCCGGTATCAGCCGAATCTCGTAGGCTTTCGTAGGAGATACTGTTTTGGCCACAGGTGCATCAATGGGGCGAGCATAAGGAGTTATCGTTTCCGGAGAGAGATCAATTAATTCATACGGAATTGTCCGATCCTCCGGCGAGTTAACTATCGTTCCTACATATGGGCCTGCTCCTGACAAAATACCGCCGGCGCATCCCGAAAGCAGCGCAACAAGTCCCAGCGAAGCACAAAGCCGAGAATATCTTAAAGAAAAGGCTGGCCTAGTCACGGTGATCCTCGATGCTGGCGATTACGAAACGGGTAATTCCGTATATGAATAAGAGAATGACCAAAATAGTCAATAGATCGTACAGCTTAAACGGATACGTAGGATCCTCAGGCATATTAGGTTGGACGACAGTTATCAAACTGTGTACGTTTTTATTAGCTTCGATTTTGGCGTTCTGTAAAGCAGAAACGCTAAGCTTATATGCCTCTTCAGCTATCTCGGCATCGACTGTCAATTTGCGATAAGCGGCTGCAATCACGTTTAGATGCCCACCTTGTGACGACGAAACAAGTGCGGCCTTTTCTGCAGCCAATTGTTTTTCCAGCGCGGCTACACGAATCTGCTGCTGCCTTACCTGCGGGGATTGCGGGTTGAGAGAGGCTAACAATCCTTTCAAGGTCGCTTTTGCATCCGCCAAAGTGGCTTCGAGAGTAGCAATGATTCCAGCTTGCGATTTTGCAGATGCCTCGGCATCTAGCAAACTGTTCTTGCTTTGAAACTCAACTAGAGCATCTCTCTTGCTCTCATAATCCGCACGTGTCTTTGCAAGTTCCGCCTCTGCAAAACGTACTTGATCCGTCGCCATTTGACGGGAAACATCATTAATGAATTTTTGGCTCTGCTTCAAAACCTCTTTCAGAGTTGCGTTGGCAAACTCAGGGGTTAGGCCTTGGACTTCAATACTCAGGAGACCAGTCAATTCGTCTACATGAACCGTTACTAGTCGTTGATAGTACTTGAGCAGTTTTTCTCGAGAAACTTTATCACCGATCCAAAACACGGGATCTGAATATTGAGCGGCAAAATGCTCATGCCATTTAAGTTTATCTTCCAATACTGCTAACAGATCAGGCGACGTCACATACTCCAACAAAAAGATCGTCTCTTGTTTGGAGACTTGCTTTGCCGTAGAGGCCAAGATAGCCGCGCCAGCAGTTTGCTGAGTAAGGGCGCCAGAAGATGCACTGGAATCATCAACAACCACTACCTGAGCTGTGCTCGCATAACGATCCACCGCCAAGACGCCGTAATAGATCGTTGCCAGCACCATCGGCAGCACTATGATAAATAGCCTTAGCAATCTATTGCGCCGTTTATTTTTCTGATCCATTCTTTGTTTTCCAGACTTTATTTGGTGAGATATACATTAATACCTTCTGCAACATCGTCATATACCTTTAATTGCCCGTTGTCGACCAACAGCACCATGTCGCATAGGCGCTCGACCTCTTTCATATTGTGTGTCGTAAGAAAAATCTTTGATTTTCCCAATTTTTCGTTAAAGACTTCTTGGCATTTCTTGCGAAACGTATTGTCGCCAGCAGCCATCACTTCATCGATAAGGTAGTAGTCAAATTCAAATGCCATACTCAATCCAAACGCAATTCTGGACTTCATCCCTGAGGAGTATGTACGAATGGGCTCATCGAACCAGGAACCAATATCCGCGAAATCCTGCACATATCGAATTTTGCTACGCATCTCTTCTCCAACGTAGCCATATACACGGCAGACGAATTTGACATTGTCCCGTGCGCTCATGCTGCCTTGAAATCCGCCAGACTGCCCAACGGGCCACGAAATGCTCTTATCTGTACGAATCACCCCTGAATCAGGCGTATCCACCCCTGATAACAAGCGCATTAAGGTAGATTTTCCCGCACCATTCCTGCCTATGAGCGCGATATTCCTGTCCGGGGGAATTACCATGGACAAATTTCGGAAAATGTATTTCCGGCCGCTTGTCGTGCGATATGATTTAGTAATGTTATCTAGAGTGAACATCGGCTAAACAATTCCTTTAATAGCCAACATTTTCAATCGCCGTATTCTAAAAAGCCCCAAGCCCACAGTCAGGAACACACCTGTGCAAGCTGCCAGATAAGGAAACGACGTTAAATCAATAACTTGATAAAACGGAAATACAGCCTGTCGAAGCAGCTCTGTTAGATGTAAAAATGGATTCCATGCCAAATACTGTAATGCGTATTCTGGAAATCTGGTAACAGGAAGCATCGCCCCAGAGGACAGATAAAGAACCAAAAAGAAAAAACGTGTAAAAGTACGTGCCGCTGGGAGTGCGTCCACAATAACGGCCAATACTAGGCCCATTCCAAATGCTAACGCCACGCCCATTAAGAGCAATCCCAACCATTCCAATGGTTGATGAATGCTCATATCGAATCCATACCAGGCAAAAATAGCCATAACAAACAAATACGAAATACTCGCAAGGCTACATTGCATTATTGTTCTAGCTACGAACGTGTCCATCGGCATCACTTGCTTATATGCAAATAAGCCTCGATTGGCAGATAAACCTTCCATCATTAGCATAGCAACGCCCCTAAACATCACAAAGGGCGCAATGCCAGTGAGCAGAAAAACCTGAAATGGAATACCTTGGACCGGCCCTCGTCCACGAATTACGCCCATCACGACCGTCATTGCAATCAACTGAATGATCGGTTCAGCCAACATCCAAAACGCGCCCAGTTGACGCTGACCAAAACGCGTGCGCATCTCCCGCAACAAAAGTGCGAAGATCACAGCTCGGGTAATTTGGAATGGAGTACGTGGCGTCATAAGAAAGATGTTTAGTAAACCGGTGCTGCGCTGCAGTATACCCATGAAAACAGTTCGATAAGCTGACTGAATGTTGCAGTACATTCATAGCAAGGATAGCTACCCCCTATCGAGCCAACTTTCCTCTCCACGGCAGCGTCACATGCGGCATGCCGCTCAAGCTGAAATCAGGCTGCTGGTAGTTCAAATTCGGGTTATAGAAGGGATCATGGTGCATTAGATGGGCCCACCGCGTACGCATATAGTCCACTTCTGCTCTAGCCCTTAGAATCTGCGCGGGGCTCGTATCCCTTCCTCTAGTGATAGATTCGTGGTGATAGAGCAATGCGTGAGGAGTCCATAACACGCGAAGACCGCACTCTCGGATACGTAAGCAAAAGTCCACATCATTAAACGCCACTGTCAAGTGAGTTTCATTTAAGCCACCCAACGACACATACAAGGACTTATGTGTCAGCAGACATGCAGCTGTGACTGCCGACAGGTCTTGCGCAACAACAGCTCGCCCACAGTATCCAGGCTCATCACGATTGATACCTGTGTGCAAATGATTCGCACACCCCCCGGGGCCCACAGTGTCACCACCATGCTGAACGGTATCATTGTCGTATAAGAGCTTAGCGCCGACCGCCCCTACCCCCTTTTGTAACACTAGGCTTGTCATCTCTGCCAGCCAATCGGGGGAAATGACTTCGGTATCGTTGTTTAATAAACAAATTAACTCCCCTTTCGCGTGTCGAATCGCATGGTTATTGATTTTTGAATAGTTAAACGGCTCGTCGAACGACAACACGCGGACCGTGGAAATAGTCTCAATGGTGCGGAGATAGGCCAAAGTCTCGGGTTGAGCACTCTGGTTGTCCATGACAATGATTTCGTATTCTGGGTACGTAGTCTTTTTCAACAGACTATCGATGCAACGCCGCAAATGGGCAAGACCGTCTCGTGTTGGAATAACAATCGTGACTAGTGGCAGCGATGTCGGTAAAGCGTAGCGAACGTGACAACGCCCCTGCCCCGCTGCGGATGCTACCGCCTTAATTCCCAATCGCTGCAAATGTGCGGTAACAATTTGACTCGTCTCTGTATCATCTATACAGTCAATTTTCCTACGGCTATTGTCTAGATGCCACAGAGGAGCATGCGCGTGACCTACTCCAGGGGTATCCGCGGTCAAGGCCAAAAGTAGGCTATGCAAGGCCCCATCTACACTAAGAGTCGCAGCCTGCACTGCATCCCAAATTCCTGCCAGTGGCCTTGTATGCCAAGCAAAAGCGTCGCCTATATAGTTAGTCGAACGTAACAACTCCGCCGACCAATCTGGCTTGAAAGCGGGGTTCGAGAATTTACCATCCACGCCGACGGTATCGTGATCGGCATAAACTACTCCGAGCTTACCAGTACTGTCGCCACTAATTGTATGGGCCAACCAAAACAGAGCGGCTTCAGATAACTGGGTTCCATTTCGCAGGATAATAGTCCAACTGGGGCCATGAACCGCTTGGTTGGCAAGTGCAAAATCCCGTGAGCTTGCCATGGATAGGTCGAGCAGCCTTTGCTCCCAACCTTCATAGGGTAAGCGCAATCGGGAAAAATGAGGATATATCTGATTATCCAGACTGGATTCGATCGCCGGATCTTCGATTTTCCCGTTGGAGTCATGCCCCAATATAATGACTTGAAAATGCGGAGGCCGTTGCCAATGCCGCATGTACTTTTGCATCAAGTGACGATCTTCGGGGGAAACGCTATAAAATTCAGCGTGCCAATCCGCATAGCTCCGCATATAAGCGTTGGCCCGAAAGCGGCAGGACACGTTATACGCATAGTTCAGATTGGTAAATAAAGTACCTAGCCTTAATCCGGCACGGGCACGTCGCTGCTTAGTTTGCCGAAAAAAAACCGGCACCACTCGACGCAATTGTCGGAAGCGATATTCCGGCCACAATAAGCGTCGCAACGATACAGAAACTTCGCTCGCTGAAATCGCTGAGCTTCTAAGACTGACGGCCCGTATGCCTGTATGTACTTTGACCATTTCTTGAATCTGGCCGTTACGTGTTACCAGAACATCAACGTCCACAGCTTGCCCATCGATCAGACTCAGCGTTAGGACGGCACCATAGGCACGATCATGCCCTATCGCGGAGCCTTGAATTAGATAGACGCCAGCAGTAGAGGCTCCTTCACCTTGCTCAATAGGCATTAACCAGGCATCGGAGGCTCGTTTTGCAAAAACAGTGCTGTGAGAAAAAAACATATCGTCTTGATTAGCCTCGTTGCAAGCCTGCCTTCAGGCTGTGCAACCATTGCCGCCAAGCCGACCCGGGCGCCTTTGCTTCCATCTCAGGCGCAATCAACGCCTCCAGGCGCTCTACCTCGGCGTTGACGGCGGGCACAAAGGCCAGCATATCGTCGCACTGCTCGTTATTCTTGTCATGCAACTCAAAGTATTTGCGATGCTTGATCCGGCCCGCTTTCGTGGCGCTACCTTTCGGGCTCTTGCGTAGTACAAATTCTTCGAATGATTTCACGACGTAGTGATTAATCCGTATATTCGACCAGACAACATTCTTACTTAGGCTATCCAGGCGGCCATCACGGCAAACGAGATCGTTACCTAGCACATCTACATAACGGCCGCTTTTCAGCACCGCATGGTGTGGCGTCGCCCAGTGATCAAGGTTCGTCGGCCGTATCACCGCTTTGTAGTGTTGATTAACGGGAAACTTCACCAAAGACCGCCGCAAAAACCGCTCGATGACCAACCCCTCTTCCCAAAACCGCTGCCCACCAGATCCAAAGCATGCCCAGTTCAATGCTAAACCGCCTACACCGGGGTCGGAAAACAACTCAGTCAATTTCGGCACAACCGACTCTGTACCCTCCATCGGCGTAATGAATTCATCCGCATCAACGAACGCAATCGCATCAATATCGGCCGGACACATTTTCGTCAGCAAGTTGTACGCACCCAATTGCGGCCGAACATCCGGCTGGTCCGGATAATCAACCAAGGTAATAGGCTCATGCCTCTGCAAGATCGACAGTATCTGTCGAGTCAAATCAGTGCTGCCATTATCGGCAATCAAAAACTGACTGAACCCGACGATCTTGTGGAACGCCAGCCATTCCAATACATATGCGTCTTCGTTTTTGAAGATCGCACCCACAGCAAACTTCATAGGATGATGATCAAAATGGCTGTTGAGGAGTTACCAAACGGCGTCGCGCTTATTCGGTAAAGCCGTGATATTTCTTGCCCAACGCCACGGTAGCGGAAAAGAAACCTTGTTTATTACCGCAATCGTAACGCGTACCGTCGTATTGATAACCGAAAACAGCACGGTCACGCAGCATGGCAGCGATACCATCGGTCAATTGGATTTCACCACCGGCACCCTTACCCGTTTGGCGCAGATACTCAAAAATCTCGGGTTCCAGCACATAGCGGCCCACCACAGCCTGCGTAGACGGGGCTTGGGCAGGCTCAGGTTTCTCAACCATGCCATCCAACCGCCACGTTTCGTTATCGACCTGATTACCAGAAATAATCCCGTACTTGTTCGTCTCATGACGCTCAACGTTCTGAATCCCCAGCACGCTGCCCTCGCACGAATGGGCAACCTGCACCAACTGGCGCGTCACAGGAACCTCGGCATCAATCAAGTCATCCGCCAACAACACAGCGAACGGCTCATTCCCAACCACGGGTGCGGCGCACAACACCGCGTGCCCCAACCCCAAAGGAGCCGGCTGCCGGATGTACACGCAGTTCACATGCGCCGGCAGAATGCTGCGAATCGCTTGCAACTGCTGCTGCTTGTTCTTCGCTTCCAGCTCGGCCTCGAGCTCGGGCATCGTATCGAAATGATCTTCAATTGCACGTTTGTTACGTCCAGTTACGAAAATCAACTCGGTAATGCCAGCTGCGACAGCCTCTTCAGCCGCGTATTGGATAAGAGGCTTGTCCACGACGGGGAGCATCTCTTTGGGCATCGCTTTGGTGGCCGGCAAAAAACGAGTGCCAAGACCCGCGACGGGGAATACTGCTTTACGGATTGGTTTCATAGCGACCTACGGAGAAAACGCGAGTATGAAGGAAGTTAACAGGCGAAAGTGCAAGGAAAGGCAAACATGACTACAGGAAACTAACTGAGCATTTTGACGGTTTGATGTGGCACATTACGAAACAATCTATCATTTCTGTAACTGAGTCATACTTTTCTATCACGTCATGCCGATTAGAGCACCTTCCCTGCAATATGAAGCATCATTTTTCGCGAAATACTTTGGCAATCCAATGGCGCCAAGGTTGTGCATGTTGAGGCATTTGCCGCCACTCAATTAATTCTTGCAACACACGCTCTGGGGTGGCAAACCGCCGGGTGATCCGGCTGACGTAGGTGGGATACAGAATCAAGGTACCGGCCACCAGCTCGTCCAACGTCAGCAATCGATCGCGCCTGCGCTGTACGTCATCGATTAACGCTCTATCCTCGGTCAATCCCCACCCGGCATAGAACGGTTGACCATAGGTCACCACCGGTTTATGGCGCAACAGCGCCTCAAAGCCCGCCAGGGATGTCAGGACGTGCACCTCGTCTACCGAGAGGAATAGCTGCTCTAACGAAACATTGTCGATGATTTCGTCGCACCATTGCAGTGCACCGCCCTCACCTTGGCCGGATGACCGCAGGCCGGCGGCAACGTCGGGGTGTGGTTTATATAAGACGTAATCGTCGGGATAGGCCTGCCGCACGGCTCTCAGTAAATCCATATTGCGCCGGATGGTGCTGGCGCCATAGCGGATCGACGCATCGGTCTCGACCTGGCCCACGACCAGGAGCACACGCTGTGCCTGAGGCGGACGCGACCACGCGGCCTGTCCCAACAGGTTGTATTTGGTGATGCCGGACGCGCAGATGGTTTCGCGTAATGCGGCCGCACGGGCCAGCAGAGGCGCCGAAAAGTCGGTTTGGGACAGGATCTGCTCTAGCCGCGATGCGCGGGTGGCGTCGTAATAGATACCTACGTCGTCCTGCACCCAGGACACGGGGCGGATCAAGTCTGCACCCAATCCTACGGATCGCAGAAAGCCGTCTTCGACTCGGATGACGGGTTTTTCCGGGGGACGGTTGGCGAGAGCCGTATCGAGTTTGCGGCCCCAACTGGCAACGCTGGCGTGTTGGCTCGCGCGTTTGGCGAACCAGGTGAAACGGACGCGGCTGCCGCCAAAGAAATCTCGGACAAAGCCATGTTTCCAGCCGGAAAACCCAACGGCGGTGATGTGCTCGGGAAAGCGCTGGCGCATGCGGCGCTGCAGGGCGATCCAGGCGAGGACAGTTTCCACCTCGCAGCGACGGCCCGTCTCGGGGTCGACATAACGGCAATAGTCGATCAGGGCAGCATGGGTCAGCTGTGCCAGCGAGACGGCCTGGCGCCGCCTCTCGGGCGCGAGCTGTTCGTCATGGGTCAGGCCCCAGCCTGCATAGAACGGCATGCCGAATACGCGAACGGGCTTGCCCCATAACAAGGCCTCGAAACCCAGTTGGGATGTCACGGTGTAGACGGCGTGGGCGTCAGCCAAGAGACCCGCCGGATGCACGTCCTGGTCCATCAGCACGACGCGCGGCATGGCACGCACCTGCTGGACGTCGAAATAACCGCGTTTACGGCCGGATAGGACGTCGGGGTGGACTTTCAGGACGATGGTGCGCTCCGGATGCTCGGCCAAGGCGGCCTCGAGCATGCGCGGAAAATCTTCTGGGGTCGAACCACCTGCGGTGACAGACGCATCGCCGTAGGTCTGGTCGACAACCAGCACATACCCTGTAGGCAGGGGCGCATGCGCGTCACGGGTGTGGTTGTATTTGGACACCCTGCCCTGGCGCCAGGCAGCGATCAACGCCTGGGCGCGCTGTTGCTGCGCGGTATCCAGGGGCTGTTTGATCAGGGTCTCTAGCCGTGTGGGACGGCCCGCGTCCAGGTAGAGCCCTTGATCATCGAGGACTACCGACAGAGGTGGATCCATGAAACCCAGGCCGACAGACCGCAGAAAACCGTCCTCGATGTGCCACACGCGCAGACCATGCTGTTCGGCATAGCGCTGCGCGCGCTGCGCACTGGGGCGCTGCCCCCAAGCCAGCACGCTATCGCCGGGCTGGGGCCGTGAGGGCTTTGGATAGACTAGGTCGAAATCGTCCAGCAAGGCGGCCAGGGTCGCGTTGCGGCGTACACCGGCCGAGCAGATGATGAGGCGGGGCTGCGTCATCGGCGCGGATCAGTATTCAAACAGGTCCGCCTGCGCAAAGGTGCCGGCTTGCAGGTCTTTTGCGGACAGGATCAGTTGTGGGCTCGCGGGCCAGTCGATTTTGAGCTGGGGGTCGTTCCAGACGATGGCGCGCTCTGAGTCTTTGTCCCAGTAGTCGGTCGTCTTGTACGACACGTCGGCGGAATCGGACAGAACGAGAAAGCCATGCGCAAAGCCTTCGGGGATCCACAGCTGGCGGCGGTTTGCCGCGGACAGGATTTCTCCTACCCATTGCCCCAGGGTGGGCGAACCGCGTCGCAGATCGATGGCAACGTCGTAGATTTCGCCCGAGAGGACGCGCAGGAGCTTGCCCTGGGCGTGCGGATTCAATTGGTAATGCAGGCCGCGCAACACGCCGCGCACGGAATGGGAATGGTTGTCCTGGACGAACGTGACCGGGCGGCCAATGGCGTCCTCGAAAGTCTGCTGATTGAAGCTTTCAAAGAAAAAGCCCCGCTCGTCGTCGAACACGCGAGGTTCAAAGACGCATACCTCGGGGATCGCGGTGCGAATGACGTTCATGGGGATCAGATTTCGGTCACGATGTTCATCAAGTATTCACCGTAGCCATTTTTCCGCAAGGGCTCGGCCAGATGTACCAGCTGCTGGGCGTTGATGTAGCCCAGACGGTAGGCGATCTCCTCGGGGCACGCGACTTTCAGGCCCTGACGGGCCTCGATGGTGGCGATGAACTGGCTGGCCTCGAGCATGGATTGATGCGTGCCGGTGTCCAGCCAGGCATAACCGCGTCCCATGGTGACGACGTCGAGCTTGTCTTGCTGCAGATAGGCGCGATTCAGGTCGGTGATTTCCAGCTCGCCGCGGATGGACGGCTTGATGGTTTTGGCGATCTCGGACGCCTGATGATCGTAGAAGTACAACCCGGTGACGGCGTAATGCGAACGCGGCCGCAGGGGTTTTTCCTCCAGGCTCAGGGCCTTGCCGTGCTTGTCGAAATCGACAACGCCGTAGCGTTGCGGGTCATGGACATGATAGGCAAAGATGGTGGCCCCGGTTTCCTGGGCGGCAGCGTCGTGCAGCAGCTTGGAAAAGTCGTGGCCGTAAAAGATGTTGTCGCCCAGGACCAGCGCGGAGGGCGCGCCGTCCAGGAATTTATCGCCGATGAGAAAGGCCTGGGCCAGCCCCTCGGGATTGGGCTGGATGGCGTACTGCAGACTCAGGCCCCACTGGCTGCCGTCGCCCAGCAGCTGTTCGAACCGTGGCATGTCCTGCGGGGTGGAAATCACCAGGATGTCTTGAATACCCGCCAGCATCAGCACGCTGAGCGGGTAATAGATCATCGGTTTGTCGTAGACGGGCAATAGTTGTTTTGAGACGGCCAACGTGGCGGGGTACAACCGTGTACCCGAGCCACCCGCCAGAATAATGCCCTTGCGCCTCTTCATTGAGTGTGATCCTTGCGTATCTTATCGGCGCGCTAATAGCGCAATCGTTTGTTGAACGCCGTCTTCCCATTGCGGCAGAGATACATCAAACGTCTGACGTAGTTTAGAGGTATTCAGGCAACAATTGGCAGGCCTGGGCGCGGGGGATGAATACGAGGCAGCCGGAATCGGGTGGATGGTATCGGGTGATGCCTGCAGCGCCATGCCGGCCTCTCGTGCCAATCGCACCAGCAGGCAGGCGTATTCGTACCACGAGGTGTGGCCCGACGCCGTCAGGTGATAGCACCCGTAGGGGAATTCGCCGGCCGTGTTTGCCGCTGTGCTGTGCTGATAGCGCGCAATGAGTTGCGCCGTGATGTCGGCGATCAGCGCTGCGCGCGTGGGCGCACCGACCTGGTCGGCGACGATGTTCAGTTGTTCCTGATTCTGCGCGAGGCGCAGAATGGTCTTGATGAAATTACCGCCATGTTCGCTGTGTACCCAACTGGTACGCAGGATCAGGTGCTGGGGTAGATGACGGATGATGCCCTGCTCGCCCGCGAGTTTGCTGCGGCCGTAGCTGGACTGCGGAGCGACCTCGTCGGATTCGACATAGGCCGCGGGTTTGTGTCCGTTAAAGACATAATCGGTCGAATAGTGCACGAGCAGCGCGCCGGACGCGCTGGCCTCTTTGGCCAATAGTTCCGGGCCGGTACCGTTGATCTGCATGGCGAGCTCGGGCTCGGCCTCGGCGCGATCGACGGCGGTGTAGGCGGCGGCATTGACGATAATGTCAGGCTGGTGGACGTCGAGCGTGGCCTGGATGGTGGCCGGGTTGGCCAGATCGCAATCCTGGCGATCTACCGCGACGAGCTCGCCCAGGGGCGCCAGGCTGTCCTGCAAGGCATGACCGACCTGGCCGTTTTTACCAATGATCAGGATCTTCAAACGGTCGCTCCCGTCGGGCCGTAATGCTGTGCCACCCATTCGCGATAGGCGCCGCTGACGACGCCCTGTACCCAGTCGGGGTGATCCAGATACCACGTGACGGTCTGCCGCATGCCGGACGCAAAGGTCTCGGACGGGCTCCATCCGAGTTCCTGGGCGATTTTGCCGGCGTCGATGGCGTAGCGCCGATCGTGCCCGGGGCGGTCGGTGACGTGGGTGATCTGCTCGGCATAGGACCGGCCGTCGGCGCGTGGCCGCAATTCGTCTAATAAGGTACAGATAGTGTTCACGACGTCTAGGTTGGCACGCTCGCTGGCGCCGCCGATGTTATAGGTCTCGCCAAGTCTGCCTGTCTGCAGGACACGCCGCAAGGCGCTGCAGTGGTCTTTGACGTACAGCCAATCGCGCACCTGCTGACCGTCGCCATAAATGGGCAAGGGCTTGCCCTCCAGGGCGTTCAGGATGACGAGCGGGATGAGTTTTTCCGGGAATTGGTAGGGACCGTAATTGTTCGAGCAATTTGTGGTCACCACCGGCAGACCGTAGGTGTGGTGCCAGGCGCGGATCAGGTGATCGGACGCGGCCTTTGAGGCGGAATACGGGCTATTGGGCTGATACGCATGCGTCTCGGTGAACGGCGCGTCGGCGCTGGCCAGCGAGCCATAGACCTCGTCGGTGGAAACATGCAGCAAACGGAATTCTTCTTGCTGTGTATTTGGCAGCGAGGCGTGATAGGCGCGCACGGCCTCCAGCAAGGCGAATACGCCAACGATGTTGGTCTGGATGAATGGCGCCGGGCCGTCGATAGACCGGTCCACATGGGACTCGGCCGCAAAGTTGATGACCGCACGCGGGGTGTGCTGCGCCAGCAGTCGGTCGATGCAGGCCCGGTCGGCGATGTCGCCTCGGACAAAGTGATGCCGCGCATCGCCTTGCAGTGATGTGAGGGTGTCGCAGTTACCTGCGTAGGTCAGTTTGTCCAGGTTGATAACGGGCTCATCAGATTGGGCTAGCCAATCTAAAACGAAGTTACCGCCAATAAACCCTGCACCGCCCGTAACAAGTATTGTCATTTCTCAAATGTTTCTTAAAACCCGGCCGAGGCAAAGGCGTTTTGCATGCGTGTAATGTACTATTACAGGCTCGCTAGTATAAACCTTCGCCGCTGTTCACAAGAACGTTGCCATTATCCAGATTACTTTCTCGCTTGAGGCGTTTGCGTGGCGGCCAAACGCATTGGCCGCAGAATACGCTACGTCAGTGGCTGGTATTGCAACAAAGTGACAACCCCTCAACTGATTATTACATTCGCCCACGATTGCAAGAATCTGGGCTGCCGGTGTCGTATAGAAATATAGACAAGGATATGCCTCATTTCGGCGATCTGGCACCGGGAACCGGGGTGGTGATTGTTCGGTATTTGAATTCCCGATGGGTGTCGGCGTTGCGCACGCACCGCAGCCAGCTGAGCCAAGTGGCTTACTTTATGGACGATGATTTACTTCGTCCAAAACATTGGGGGGGTTTACCGCGAGCGTATGTCAAGAAACTGAATAAATATTGCGCAGCGTTTATTCCGGACATCCTGGCGCTGTCGTCGGAATATTGGTTTTCTACTGAGGAACTGCGTCAGCGATATTCGTTTAAAACGGCGCAGGTGATTTCCCCTCGCCCGCTGGTAGGCGATGCGCATGGCCCGAGCATGCTGCATCCGCTGCGCGAACGCGGCCCCATTCAAATGTTTTATCACGGCTCGGCGACGCATCACGCCGAGATGGAATGGCTGTTTCCGATTATCGGAGCGTTGCTGGAAAAATGCCCAGATCTGCATTTCGAGTTAATCGGCAATCACACGATCAATCAGAAATTCCGCCATTTACCTCGCACCCGGATTTTGCATCCGCTGTCCTGGCATAACTACATCAGCCACTGCCATACCCTGCATGGCCACATTGGCCTGGCGCCGATACTGCCCTCGCCTTTCAATATGGGGCGCTCGCACAGCAAGATCTATGACATCGCGCGCTGCGGCGCGGTGGGGGTGTACTCGACGCCGAGCCCCTATGTGGATGCGATCACGCACGAGGAAGACGGGTTGTTGTTAAAAAATGACCCGGACTTGTGGGTGGAGACGATTCACGACCTCGTGAATGACCGTGCCAGGCTCGATGCGCTGCGCACCGCAGCCATCGAGAGACACGCGGCGCCAATGGTGGAATCTGCTGCGGTATTGGAACAGGCCTTGCACACTGCACAGGCTTGATGCGGGTTATCCCCACATATCAACTAATTGTCAGGATCCGTTCAGCAAGGTTTAATCCAGTAGCGGTCAGCCGTACTGCCGCTCAGTCTCATGCATTGCGCTTTGTTCTTGCTGCACCTTTAAAGCTGTTTCATAACAAGCTGGTTCATGCAGTTCACTCAGGAGACAACAAGCCATGCTAAACAACGCGTCATCTCGCCGCCGTTTCATTGCCGGTGCCACCACTATCGCAGGGTCCGCGGCGCTAGGGTTTCCGGCTGTCACTCGTGCTCAAGGTTCACCTATTTCGCTGCGCTTTCAGAGCACGTGGCCGGCCAACGATATTTTTCACGAGTTCGCACAGGACTATGCCCGCAAGGTCAACGATATGGCCGAGGGTCAGTTAAAGATCGAGGTGCTGCCTGCGGGCGCGGTGGTCAAAGCCTTTGACCTGCTGGACGCGGTGTCCGCCGGCACGCTGGATGGCGGCCATGGCGTGGTGGCCTATTGGTATGGAAAGAACACGGCAGTGGCGCTGTGGGGCTCGGGCCCCTCGTTCGGCATGGATGCCAACATGCTGTTGGCGTGGCACGAATATGGCGGCGGCAAAGAGCTGCTGGTGGAAATCCAAAAAGCGATGGGCGTCAATGTCACGTCGCTGATGTACGGGCCGATGCCGACGCAGCCGTTTGGCTGGTTCAAGAAACCGATCACGAAATACGAGGACGTCAAGGGGCTCAAGTTCCGTACGGTGGGTCTGGCGATCGATATGTATACCGCGATGGGTGCGGCAGTGAACGCCCTGCCCGGCGGCGAAATTGTACCTGCGCTGGATCGCGGGTTGCTGGATGGGGCGGAGTTCAATAACGCGTCGTCCGACCTGGCCTTGGGCTTTCAGGATGTCTCAAAGATCTGCATGCTGCAAAGCTTTCACCAAAGCGCCGAGCAGTTCGAGATCCTGTTCAACAAGAATAAATACGAAGCGCTGCCCAAGCATTTGAAGCATATCCTCGCCTATGCCGCGCAGGCCGCGAGCGCCGATATGTCCTGGAAAGCGGCCAATCGTTATTCGACCGACTACATCAAGCTGCAGAAAGAACACAACGTCAAGTTCTACAAAACACCCGACTCGATTCTGCAAGAGCAGTTAAAGATCTGGGACACGATGATCGAAAAACGCTCGGCAGAAAACCCCTTGTTCAAAAAGGTGCTGGAGTCGCAGCGCGATTTTGCACAACGGGCGGGACGCTGGCAGAACGACGTCTCGGTGAATTACCGGATGGCATTCAATCATTACTTTGCGCGCAAGCCTGCGGCTTGACCGGCCATTGGTTGATGTTGCAACACGGCTTCGTACCCGCTCGCAGTGCTGGGCATTAACCCAGTGCGGCGAGCGGGTGCGGAGTCGTGTCTGTGTGGTTGTCGCCGAGTCGATATAGGTACTTCAAGATATTCGATGCAGTACTTCGATGCAGGTGCCTCGATGGCGTTTCGATGAGAATGCCTCGATGCCATTGCCGCAATGCAGTGTCTTCCGATGCCGCCGTCATGCTGCACCGCCCCGTTGTGACCACCCTATTCTCACCTGACCTGGATCACGCCCTATGCTAAAGCTGATACGCATGGTGGACCGCTTGTCTACTTTTGTCGGACAGGCCTTTGCCTGGTTAATTGTCGTGCTGACGGTGCATATCTGTTGGGAAGTGTCTGCCCGGTACATATTCAACACGCCCAGCGCCTGGGCCTTTGATTTGCAGCTCATGTATTACGGCATATTGTTCATGATGGCGGGCGCGTATACCTTGGCGAAAAGCGGCCATGTACGCGGCGACATTCTGTATGGCTTTTTGCCCCCGCGCGTGCAGGCGGGGCTGGACGTGATTTTGTATATCGCGTTCTTTATTCCGGGTGTGGTCGCGTTGGTCTGGGCGGGATGGTATTACGCAGGAGAGTCGATTGCGATTCGTGAGCACTCGTCGTTGATGGCGAATGGCCCTCCGATTTATCCATTCAAGGCGTTTATCCCTGTCGCGGGCGCAGTGCTGTTGTTGCAAGGCTTCGCAGAAATCGGGCGCTGCCTGCTCTGTCTGCGCGATGGTGCGTGGCCGTCGCGTGAGGAGGATGTGGAAGAAGTCGACGTCGATAAGCTCAAGAAAATGGTGCACGTCAAAGACGAAGACATCGCAAAGCTGGATCGCTATGTCATTGATGAACAACACGGGGAACAGGATCACGCGTTCACAGACGAAGAGCGCAGCAAATCAGGCCGCTCCGCGAATGACCAGGAGCGCACCAAATGAAAATTCACAAAGCACTGTGGTTTGGTTTGACGTGTATCGGCATTGTGCTGGCGATGATAGGTTTCTTGACGCCATGGCACGATCTGACAACGGGGCATCTCGGGTTGTTGATGCTGGCCTTAATCGTGGTCGCCATTATGTTGGGGTTTCCGACCGCGTTTACCTTGATGGGCATGGGGGTGTTGTTCACCTTTCTCGCGTACTACCTGCAAAATCCGGATGTGCAGCGCTCGATTCATCAGACCTTGGATCTGATGGTGCAGCGGACATACGCCACGATGACCAACGATGCGTTGATCTCGGTGCCGTTGTTTGTGTTCATGGGCTATCTGGTCGAACGCGCGAACCTGATTGAAAAGCTGTTTCGTTCGATGCACCTGGCGTTGGCCAGGCTGCCCGGTGCATTGGCGGTGGCGACGCTCGCAACGTGCGCGATATTCGCGACGGCCACAGGCATCGTGGGTGCGGTGGTCACGTTGATGGGATTGCTGGCGATGCCGGCGATGTTAAAGGCCGGTTATAGCGTTCGACTGACCGCGGGCTCGATTACCGCTGGCGGATGCCTGGGCATCCTGCTGCCGCCCTCGGTCATGTTGATCGTGTACGGCGCAACGACCGGCGTGTCGGTGGTGCAGTTGTATGCCGGGGCGTTTTTCCCGGGCCTGATGCTGGCCGGCCTGTATGTGCTGTACGTCATGCTCGTCGCCAAACTGCGCCCGGATATGGCGCCGCCATTGACGGCCGAAGAACGGCGCATTGCGCTGCCTGCCGAGGCTGATGCATTGTCACGCCAAGGCTATACCCACGCCATCAACGGTTTGCTGGGAACTCTGTTCAAGGGTCGCCGCAACGCCGGTGTATCGTTTGGATTCCTGTCGCGATACACGATGTTGGCGTTGACGCCATTACTGGCGTTTGCGGTGTTGACCGGGTCGGTCTATTACCTGGTGACGCAACCGCCAACGGTGTATGAGATCCCTGATGAGTTACGGTTGGGCAGCGGCGGCGGTGATTTTGGTGGACTCGCTGAGCCTCCGATGGCGGGAGGATTGGCTGAACCGCCTGTTGAGGGAGGGTTGAGCGAACCACCGATGGAAGGTGGACTAAGCGAGCCGCCTGCAGATGGTGGATTGGCAGAGCCTCCCATGAATAATGGCGTCGCGGAGCCGCCAGCTACTAGTGGTGTGGCAGAGCCACCGGGAGCCTCATCGTCCGGATTGAGCGAGCCACCGGGCAGCGCTGCGGCAGCGCCGAATACGGCTGCTGATCCTGCTGCGGCCAATACGGCCAGCGCCGCATCAACCGCATCCGACTCAGGTCCCGCACGCGTCCCTGCCCCCACTGGCTATTGGATATTCTTCGGCATCTGCCTGGCCATCCTCGCAGTCTTTTATATGCTGCTGACGTGGGCGCGATTGGAAATCTTTAAAATGCTGATGGGGTCGTTCTTTCCCTTGGCATTGATGATCGCCGCAGTATTGGGCTCCATCACGTTCGGTCTCGCCACCCCCAGCGAAGCCGCCGCAATGGGTGCCATGGGCGGCGCATTGTTGGCGCTGGCCTACCGGCGGCTCAACATGCCCGTGCTGAAAGAATCGGTCTACCTGACCGCAAAAACCAGCGCCATGGTGTGCTGGCTATTCGTCGGCTCGTCGATCTTTTCCGCCGCGTTTGCGCTGTTGGGCGGTCAACGTATCATCGAAGAATGGGTGCTATCGCTGGGACTAACGCCGATCGAATTCATGCTGCTGGCGCAGATCATTATCTTTTTGCTGGGCTGGCCATTGGAATGGACCGAAATCATCGTCATCTTCATGCCGATTTTCGTGCCCCTGTTGATCACATTCCAGATCGACCCGCTGTTCTTTGGTCTGCTCGTGGCGTTGAACCTGCAGACTGCGTTCCTCTCGCCTCCAGTCGCCATGTCTGCGTTCTATCTGAAAGGCATCTCGCCGCCTCACGTCACCTTGAATCAGATATTTTTGGGCATGATGCCATTCATGGGCATCCAGGTCGTGGCGATTTTCCTGCTGTACATGTTCCCGGGAATCGGGCTTTGGCTGCCAACGGTGTTGTATCGTTGATAGGCCAGAGGTAGCGGCGGCATGAGCGTATTGTTGATATTGATGTGGTCGCCATGATGCGTGGCTCATCACTGCGATAAGCTATACACCTCGTCGTCGCCGCGCCTTGAACCCATAAGGAGTCCGCATGCTGCAAACGTTGGAAGTCGCCTATGGCCCGCAAACCGCTGTGCTCTGGCTGGCCCGCCCTGAAGTGCGTAACGCGCTGGATGCGCGTCTCATTGCCGAGCTGACCGAGACATTCATGACACTCGCGGACGACAGCGAAATACGCGCCATCGTGTTGGCCGGACATGGCAAAGTCTTTTGTGCCGGTGCCGATCTCAATGCCATGCGCCACAGCGCGCAAGCCAGCGAGGCCGACAACCGCTCGGACGCGCAGGCCCTCGCGACCCTGCTCCATACGATTTACACCTGCCCCAAGCCCACTATCGCACGCATACACGGCGCCTGCATGGCGGGCGGCCTGGGCCTGGCCACCGCCTGCGACATCGCCATCGCCAGCCGCGACACCCGCTTCGCCCTCACCGAAACCCGCCTGGGCCTCATCCCCGCCATGATCTCGCCCTACGTCCTGCGCGCCATCGGCCCTCGCGCCGCCAGCCGCTGGTTCCTCACCGCAGAGACATTCGACGCCGCCGAAGCATGGCGCATCGGCCTCATCCACGACATCTGCGAATCCGAAGAACTGGACGCACACATCAATGCATTGCTAGGCAAACTCATGCTGGCCTCGCCCAATGCGTTAAAAGAATCCAAACGTCTGATCCATGACGTCTCTCAGCACCCCATCGACGACGCCATACTAGAAGACACCGCCACCCGCCTGGCCGCGCTCCGCGCGTCTCCTGATGGCCGGGAAGGTATTGCCGCTTTCCTGGAAAAACGTGCGGCGTCCTGGGTACCGGATCCAGCAGAATCGAACGACAAATAACACCGAGCCCACATTCAACAAAGCGACAAATCTCGGCGATGCTATCTCGCCCCAGCGCTAGTTAGCAATGCGCTTTCGAATTGCTTCCAGTAAGTTTTGAGGCCTTCCAACAACTGTCACGCCGTATTTGTCAACGTGGCGTTGAATTACCGAGGCCATGAATGAGTCCGTTCGAAATATATCGACATATGGAGCATACAGGGAGTGAATACAGTCACCCCAGTCACTTTCTTTCGGCTTCCGAGCACGTGAACCTACAGAATGCCTGACCAACGAGAACAACGTACGAATACAGGTGGAAAACCCACGCATAAACTTATCAGCCGACACGGAAGATAGAGACTCAAAAACAACATCGCCATATACGCGCGACACCTTTGTTATTGTGTTGCTCACAACACCCTCTTCGGCGCTTTTCCACCAAGCATCATCTAATTTTTCCAACTTGCATGGAATTTCCAACAATTTAGCCTGCTCCTGCGCCAGGCGGATCCTTTCAAAAAGCTCGCTAACAGCAGTGGCTGCTGTACGTACAACGTCAATCATTTTCGATGCATCCCCGCGTACCCAAGACTGTATCGTCGACATTTTGTCGTAATGCAAATCGAACCATTGCATCATCCATCGGGGATCCCTCAAACTCTCCGAAAAAGCTATCTCTGCCTCACTCTTTGTCGCCTGACCCAAAAGGTACTTTCTAAGGACAAGTGCGTCTTGCTCTCGCATCGGATACTTGTCAATGATTTCACTGACATCACTATTTTCCGACATATGCGCAAGGTACTCTTTCCGTGGCTTTTGATGCCTTATCAAAGTCTCCTTGACCTTCCGTCTCATAGCTCGATTCATGCCCTGGCTCTTCAACAAATCTGTTGATGATTGAAGAACACTCGCCCATTCAGGCTTCGGCATGATTCCGCTTATGTCTGGAAACCAATTGCCATCGTAAGAATAGACCGGCTCCGAAATATGTTGTCCCTGCACCAAGCAGGCGTACTCGTGGGTCAACAGTCTATTCATCGATATCAAAGCATGTCGTTGACATAGGTCTGACAAACATGCAGCACGACCTGCTGCAGCACCTCCATGCTCCCATTTGATAGGAGCCATTTCACTAATGGAAGCGGCGGAATACCAAAACTCCACTTGTCCGCTGTCTGCAAGACGTTGCAACTCGGCCCTTACTTCACTTGTCTCTGCCGATTTTCGACCATTAGAGAGTATCGAATAATCCGAACTGTCTAGGTAAATACGCAAAGGTCTTGTGTTGATGATCGTCAACGATGTTCTCCGATGTCTTAGACATAACTCACAACGACGATCCTTGATCCGACCTCAGCCTGTAGCACTGAAATCGCCCAGCTGACTCAATTGCACCTATCGACCTTAGCAAGACATTCATTAGTCAAATTATGGCCTGCAACCCCTTGTCTGCAATGATATTCAGCAGTTTGAGCGCGGGCCCTGCAGGATGAGTGTCACCCTGCTCCCATTTGCGCACAGTTGATGCCGATGTGTGCAAATGCAATGCGAACACAGGCTGGCTGAATCTCAACGTTTCACGTAACCGCTTAATGTCATTAGCACTAAACTCTCGTACGGGTGCAGGACAGATCGCATCAAACTGACGCATTGTGACTTTGCTGATCGCTCCCGCTTCATGCAAAGTCCGTAGATCATCACGTAAAGACTCAATGATCTTGCTCATGACAGCACACCTCCAATAGCACACCACAATGTAGCGCCTGCAATAACGCCTCTGTCGAAAAATTCAAAAATATTTTCCCAGCGTATTGCAACGCCTTTCGTTCGTCCTGTGTGATGTTCGCCTTGTCGCTTTTAAGAAACCCATGCAAGAACACATAGCGGCTGTCAATTCGAGCCGACAGCAACGTTCGATAACCGCCACTTTTGCCTCCACAAAGACGGGCTACTCGCTTCTTGTATAACCCGCCACCGAGATCTGCATCAATCAAACCATCAGCCATCTCACGAACTGCTTTACACAAAATGGCATCGGGCAACTTTTCGCATGCTTGCCACCGAGCAAAGTCCTTGCGCTTGAAGACTTTCATGTCCAACAACCCACTCCCAATATATACCCGAAACGGGTATATATTCAAGAGGCCGGCGGAGACACCCAACAGCAGCAGGCCAGTACATACCCGTAATGACCGCTGATCCTATCTCTCTTCAGAAAATTACTGTATATATTTACAGCAATTAATAAAAATAAGATCGATCCTGCGCTTTATACGTGATAATGGATCGCCCTCTTTTAATTCCCTGTGGCAGCATTCGACTTCAAACTCATCAACACCCGCATCCCGCCCTGATGCCGTTCCTCCCCCGTCTCGCAAGACTTGCAGATCCCGCCCACATAGCGCCCATTCACTACCGTCTCAGCAAACACCCCTGATCGGTAATTGTGTCGCGCATCCGTCTCCACCCGGTACCATTCCCGATCACCGATCCGCACCAATTCAAGCGGTTGGCGAATACCAGCATCCGGCCCAGTCGAACGCAGCACAGCCCGCAAGCGGAAATAACGCTTGAACGGCGACGCATAATATTCACGCAGCCTATCCGCATCATCCTCGCCTGGCAGCGGTTCACTGCGCATCAAAATTGTGCAAGTCTCCTGCGTCTGTTCGCACGCCTCGGTCTCGCAAACGAATTGCACACGGCGCAGCCCGCTTTTTGCCACCGTGCCTTGCGGCGAACCGTCCAGGACCCATCCTTCGGGAAGCTCAACCGACAGCCCGTTGGGCATAACAACGGTCTCAGCCCATGAGCTCATCGCCGCCAGCGAAAAAGCCAACATCGCAACAACGCGGGTTGCAACAGAATGCCTCATACGCCCGCCTCCAGCCGATGGTTTTCCTCGTCAATACGACGCGCAACAACACGCTCAAAAGCAGCCTGCTTATCGTCATCAAACGCACGTAACGGCACGATCACCGGCTCGCCGACCCGCTGCAGCAATAGAAAATGCTCGCTCCGCCGCTCAATGCGCTCAAAGCTGATCATCTCGAAACGATTCAGCAGCCCCTCTTGCCAAATATCGAGCCTGTCCTCATAAAGCCGCACCTCTTGCTCATAGACTCGCATACGCTTGTGCAGTTGCTCGGCGAGCCGATGCGCATGCCGGCCCCTTGCCCACGGGTGCAAGACGATGATGGCGACAATGATCGCCCAAAAACCCAGCACATACTGCCAAACAGAGCTCGCCAGCATCTCGAGGAAAAGCGGAAACGCATAGCGAACAGGAACGCGGTCCGCATCCAGCAACCAGAACACGACCAAAATCGCCGGCCAAATAAGGGCAGTCAGTAGAAAGGTCAGCGCAAAGCCCCGCCGACGGCGGCGACGCATGCTCGGACGCTCCATTTGCCAACCGAGTGCGATGGCGCGATCCGCAGCAGTTTGCTCGAAACGCACCATCATCAATGGCTGTGAGCCGGTTTGATCTGCCAGTCCATGAAAATCCAGGGCCTCCCCCGCGCCGCCAGCCTGGCACGATGCAGCCCATGCCTTGATGCGTGCGATTTGCTCATCGGACAATGCACTGCGCCGCAAGACAAGGACATCCTCGATGTCCTTTAGCCGAATAAAAAAATGCGTGTCTCCCTCGGTCAAACCGATGATGCGCTGGCAAGCAATAGCGCTGCAGTGTCCCGGTGTGTACGCAGTGATGCCGCCCGGCTCAAATCGGTAGGTGGCGGCCATAGGCCGATCGAGCTGTTCGTCGCGGCACCAACGCGTCAACCGGCGTCGAAAGATCATCGGTTGGATCGCATAGTAGGCCAACGTCGGCACGACGACGAGAAGGATCACCAGGCCGTCCAAGCCAAACAGTTTGCCGCCAAAACGGGAAGCAAAGGCGCCGAAACCCTGATCACCGCTATCCTGCCATGACGAGAAACCGATCAGCACCACCAACAGAAGCACTACCCAGAACAGAATGTGTAGCAAGCGCCGCCGGGCAGCCTCAAACAGATCTGCATAGACAAAGAGCGAACCCGCGAGCCGCTCAGGCAATTCGATCGAGGACTCAACGACAAAGGTTTCTGACGACGCTGAGATTTCGGATGTTTGAATAGACGGTGTCGTGTTCGTGCTCGTCATCGCTGGCTCAGTTAGTAGACGGTGTCTTGTTCATACTCGTCATCGCTAGTTCAGTTAATAGATGGTGTCTTGTTCGTACTCGTCGTCGCTGGTTCAGTTGTCGGCATCGTGAATGTGATATCTATATCGATATCAGTGTCGACGATGCGGGTTCAGGACCGCACAGCCTGTCTCAATGCTGATGCTCGTCGATCACCAAATGCGCCATA
Organism: Bordetella tumbae; assembly: GCF_054780995.1. NCBI lineage: Bacteria > Pseudomonadati > Pseudomonadota > Betaproteobacteria > Burkholderiales > Alcaligenaceae > Bordetella > Bordetella tumbae. The sequence continues at coordinate 308,344 of NZ_BAAGVG010000012.1, read as the reverse complement.
CCCGCCTCGGTAGCAATGCCGACCTTTTGACCAATGGGCAGCGTTGCCTTGGTGCGGACGTGCCCGTAGGGCAGCCCAGTAATGACGGGGACTTTAACGACGCTGCGCAGCCATTTCACGACGGCAGGCATATCGTACCCGGCATCATGCGGCGCCAACCGATAGTCTGTGAAATGACCGAACACGATGGCCTTTTGGCGTTGCAGCACGCCGGCCTGCCACAGCTGAGCCAGCATGCGTTCCACCCGATACGGATGCTCTGCAACGTCCTCAATGAACAGAATGCCGCCCCGCACTTTAGGCATATATGGCGTGCCCATCAACGACATCAAGGTCGCCAGATTCCCGCCCCACAATACGCCACGTGCATCGACCGGATCGGCATCCTGCGTCTCAAAACTGAGGATCTCCAACTCGCCGCGCATGGTCTCACCGAACAATGCAGCCGTCAGATCGTCGACCTTTTTACCGCCAAAATCCGCGACAGCTGTCGGCCCGCTGTAGCTGACCGCACCCGTCTGCGCGAGCAAGGCGAGATTGAACGCCGTGAAATCGCTCAATCCCACGAAACGCTTGCCACTATCCGCAACAGCGCGCCAATCGATCTGCGGTAATAAACGGCTGAGCCCATAGCCGCCACGCGTGGCCATCACAATCGGATGTTTTTGCTTCAGCGCCCGGGTAATGCCAGCCAGGCGTTGTTTTTCCGTGCCGGCAAAACGTTGATGCACAGCCAATGCGGCGCGATCCACTGCGGTCTTGAATCCCTCTCGTGCCAGGCGCTCGCACGCCAACGCCACGGTGTCCGGGTCACGCACCGCAGACGAAGGCGAAATCAAATAAATCCCGCCGGCGGGCTTGGCATGATGATGGTGCGAGTGGTCGTGATCATGACCACAATCGTCATCGCAATCATGTCCATCGTGCCCATGTGCGGGATGTGTAGAGGTGCTCATTTCGTGGATTCCTTTGTACGGCGTTCGCGGAAAAACCGCCGCAGCATATCGCCGCAGGGCTGCGCCAATACGCCACCTATAACAGTCGTGTGATGATTCAATCGCTCTACCGCGCCGACGTCCAGCACGCTGCCGCAGGCGCCGGTCTTGGGATCCGAGGCGCCGTAGACGACGCGCGCCAAGCGGGCGTGCAACATGGCGCCAATGCACATGACGCAGGGTTCCAGCGTGACGTACAGGCTCACCCCAGGCAACCGGTAATTGTCCAGATGCAGAGCGGCTGCGCGTAATGCAACGATCTCTGCGTGCGCAGTAGGGTCGCTGTCAGTGATAGTGCGGTTATAACCTGTGCCGAGCACCTGACCCTCTGCATCGACGACGACGGCACCGACGGGGACTTCGCCCACACGCCAGGCGGCCTCGGCCTGCTCGATCGCCAGAGACATGAATGATTCATCCGCCGGCGACGCCAGCGTTACCTCATCAACCACGATACACCCGGGATTTCAGTGCGATGCGCCCGGCCAGGCTGGTGACGGCCTCTTCGAGCCATTGATAGAGTTCGGCTTCTTCGCCGTAGCGAGCCTGATTCAAATTCGACACGCGGCCTTCTTCGATAAAGCCCCATGCCCGGCTGCGTTTGTCGCGATGTTTCGGATCCCATACACCGAAGGCGAAACCACCGGCTTTGCGAATCAAGGAAAAACACGGGATGTCGGTGTAGCCGTCGCCAACGAAGACCATCTGGTCAAACGGCACACGCAGGCGGTCTTCGGGGATCTTGCGGTTGACTTCGAAAGGCTTGTTGCGAAACTCGCGCCCGATGATGCCTTTTTGGATGTGAAACAGATAACGGGTCTTGTCCGTAAAGCTGACCAAACGGCGGGGAAAAGTGATCCCGCCATCGGCGCCATACACGAACTCCGACGCCCAGATCTCGGTGAATTCGTGAGCGATGGGTGTAGACCGCACCACGTCGCCGATGCCGCTGGAGATCAAATAAAACTCGAGTTGTACTTGAGGGTGCTCGGCTCGGACCGCGGCACGCAAGCGTTGGAATAATGTCGTGACGCCGTCATGCAGGGGCAGCCTGGCGCCCCACTCTCGCAGGCCCTGTTGCGTGATCAAGCCGTGCGTCCCGCTGCGCGACAGCTCGATCATCTCGTAGAGATAAGCGGGCACAGGGTCCCAGTCCTGATCGGACAGCAGCGGACCGACCCTGTCTTTCCAGAACGCAGCCGTATCCACCCCCAGGCTGTCGAGGAAGCCAGATGTGCTGTCTGGCGCCAGCGTGTCGTCGAAATCGAATATCAGGGCGATGACGTCAGACATGAGTGCGGCAAAGAGTCGGTAATAGGCGACATTTTGCCTGATCCCGACTCTGCCGTCTTATTGCTGCACGGGTACAGGTGTCGCAGGTGTCCCGGCAGGCGGCGTCGTTACCGTGCCCGGCGTCGTCGAACTGCCGGGCGCAGCCCCTGGGACGGCGCCCGGCGCGGTGGAACTACCCGGCATGGTGCCCGAAGTCCCCGGCGTCGTGCCCGTCTGGGACGGGGGCACCGGGATCACCGTTTCGCGCAGAACGCCGCCGCTCTCTACACTGCCTTTCACCGTAGACGGCGACTGCATCTGCTGCAGGCAATCCTGACGCTGCGGTTGGGGTAATTTCGTGCAACGATCTACCGAATTGTTGCCATAGTTCGCCGACTGGCCGTCGTCGAGCCGCTTGCGCTGGGCCTCTTCGCGCGCCGCGCCGGCCTCTTGCAGGCAGACGGCCTTGCTCTGGTTCGTCTGGCCGCTATTGCAGCGCTGTACGTCATGTTCGTACTGAGATTGGATAGAGGCGGCCGTCGGTGCATCGGCCGCGTTGGCGGCAGAAATCCCTGCCATCCCGCCTAACGCGCTCAAAGTCGCAAATGCCAGGCTGCAATACCGATTGTGCATACGTCGTAAGTCCATTTTCCGCTCCTTCAGCATGGCTGGGCGCCGAAGCGTCCGGCTAAGCTTTTACAGTACGCCAAAGCGGGAGGCGTGAGGGCGTGCAAATGTTACAAACACTAGCGGATTCGGACGGTGCGGCGTGGGTAGGACGGGGGATTGAGTGCTATTGGACGTCAAGGCGGGGCAGTGACCGTGTTGGCGCTTCACGTGGCTGGTCGGCCGCCTGCGCGTCCGACACCGCTTCGTTCGTCTCGTACGGCCCCTTCGGGCCTCCCTACGACCTCCACTCGCTCAGCCACGAGGCGCGCCAACACGGTCACTGCCCCGCCTTGACTCGCAGAATCTCTGATTCCCTCGTCGCTGGCACGGGTGGTGTACGTAGGCTTCGTAGGAACTGGCTTTTGCAAGGATGAAGATCTTGCAGGGCTGCTATTCATTGGCGCCTACGGGCGCGCCAATGAATAGCATTCGTGATCGGCATGCGAGGGCTTTGGCGTCAGAGATGAACGGAAGATCTCTCGAGTGTCGGCGTCGTAACACCTGGAGATTCGCTATGCGTCATCTTCGCAGGCATCAACTATCACCAAGCAGATCCTCCAAACTGGCACCATGCCACCCCGCCGCATGCCCGGACCGGCTTTGTGAAGCCCTCACGGCCCGATTGCCTCGGCTCGACGTCCAATAAGCACGCCAACCTCGGCACAGTTATTCAGCGCCAACTATTTCGTATTGAACTCGCCACGATCCCGCCGCCCACGATACACCGCCGCACGCATCAGCAACATGGCCGTGACAGGCGAACTGATAAACAGCAACAGCGTGATCAGAATTTCATGGATCACAAAACGCTGTTGCAGAGAGGAAAACACCAAAATCGAAGCCAGCAATACACAAACGGCCCCCAGGGTGTTGCCCAGCGTCGGCGCATGAATACGCGAGACGAAATCTTTGAATCGCAGCAACCCGACTGAGCCGATCAGCGAAATGACGCCGCCTACGACCAGCAGGATAGTGGCCGGAATGCCGGCCCACAATGGGATATCGACGTTCATGGCTCAATCACCTCGCCACGCAGCAGAAACTTGGCCATCGCGGTAGAGCCGACAAAACCGAACAAGGCGATCAACAAGGCCACGTCAAAGTACACCGGTGTGCCTGACCGGATGCCAAAGGCCAGCATGGTCAGCATGCCATTGATGTAAAACGCGTCCAACGCCAGCACGCGGTCCTGCGCGGTGGGACCGCGCACCAGCCGCACCGTTGCGCACGCCATACCCAGGACAAAACACAACAAGGCAAAGGATGCGGCCCAGAATAGAACAAGGTTCACTGAAACACCTCAATCAGGGTACGCTCGTAGCGCTGTTTGACCAACTCGATCCAGGCTGCTTCGTTTTCCAGATCGAGCACATGCAATGTCAGGATATTGTTGGACACATCGACCCACACGGTGCCCGGCGTATAGGTCAGAATGCAACCCAGCAGCGCACGGCCATGCGGGTCATGCAGATCCAGCGGGATATGCACAAAGCCCGGGGAGTACTCGCGCCGATAGGCGATGATCAGTTTGGCCACGGCGATATTCGAACGGATGATATCGATCGCCACCCGGCGGCTCAATCCCAACAGCAACCATAATTTGTGAGGCCGTCCGCGCAACGGGCGCAGGCGGCTGGACGCAAAACCCAGCCACAGCGCAAGCGCCAGGCCTAATGCGATCTGCCCGACAGACAGCGACTCGTTGAGCAACAGCCACAGAACGAGCAATGCCGCAGGCAGCAGGAGTTTGTACCAACGCCGCATCAATGCCCCCCCAAGGTACGCGCCGGGTTGGCCGACAACACCGCATCAATGTACAGCGCAGGCTGATCGAGCGAGCGCGCCGCATCGTCCAGATAGGCCGACACCGGCCCTGCCCCCGCCGCGAGCGCGACGCACAACAGAATCAACACGGCAACCGGCCCCGCCTCGAACACGCGCAGCCGCGGCGTCGTGCGTTCCTCGTTGCCCCAGAAAATCCGCATCCCGGCGCGTCCAAACGCCACAATGCCGGCCAAACCCGCCGCCAACACGGCAGCCACCAGAATCCAGGCGTCCGCCGGCTGGGTCGAGGTATTGGCCTCGGCAACCGCCGCAGACAAGAGCGAGAACTTCGCCACAAAGCCGGACAACGGGGGCAACCCCGTCACGAGCAAGGCGCACGAGACAAACGCCAATCCCAGAAAGGCCATCGCTGCAGGAATCGCCACGCCCACCACATCGTCGGAACGGTTCGGGCTCTCGGGATCATCCAGGTCAAACATGTCCAACGTAACCGCCAACACGTTTGCCCCGAACGTCTGCGTACGCTCGACCAGCTCGACCAGCATGAAAAATGCCCCCGTGGTCAGCACGGAGCTCAGCAGATAGAACAACGCCGGCCCCGTCAGCCGCACGCCCGGCATACCCAACGCGGTGAGCAGCGTACCGGCGGAAAGGATCACGCAATAGCTGACCAGTTGATCCAACCGCTGGGTCGCGAGTAATCCGATAGCCGCAAAAATCAAGGTCGCCAGGCCCGCCGCGAACATCCAGTCCAGGCTGAATGCTGCCGGCGCACCCGTGGGCAGCAACAGTGAACCGATGCGCAACAAGGCGTAGATGCCGACCTTGGTCATGATGGAAAACACGGCCGCCACCGGTGCGCTAGCCGAGCTATAGCCGCGCACCAGCCAGAAATTCAGCGGCCATGCGCCGGCCTTGACCAGAAACGCCAGGCCCAGCACCGCCGCGCCGGTCTCGAACAACAAGCGATCGCTGCCGCCCAGAACGCCGGCGCGCACAGCGAGATCGGCGAGGTTCAAGGTGCCGGTGACGCCATAGATCAGCGCAATACTGATGAGCAACAGGAACGACGCCACCAGATTGACCGCAATGTACTGCAGGCCGGCGCTGACCCGCGCTACGCCCGATCCATGCAGAATCAGACCATACGACGCGGCCAGCAAGACCTCGAAAAACACGAACAAGTTGAACAGGTCGCCCGTCAGGAACGCCCCATTGAGGCCCATCAACAGGAACTGGAACAGCGAATGAAAATGCACGCCCAGGCGATCCCAGCGCGCCAGGGAGTAGATCAATGAAGCCAAGCCCAGCACGGCCGTTAATGTCAGCATGACGGCCGACAGGCGATCGACGACCAGCACAATGCCAAACGGTGCAGGCCAATCCCCGGGCAGATACACCCCTACCCCATTGGGCCAGACGCCGCCGACGCCGGCAGCCAGTGCGAGCAACGTGATCGCCGCTGCGAGCTGAGCGAGGCTGGCCACCAGCGCAATCCCGGCCCGTAAACCCCGCCGTTTGTCCGCCAGCAATAGCATCGCCGCCCCCGCAATCAGCGGGACAGCAATGGGATATATAGGCGCGTGTTGCAACCAATCGATCAAGATTCCGACTCCCTGCCATCAACGTGGTCGGTGCCAGTCAACCCGCGAGAAGCCAGCAATACGACAAGAAACAATGCGGTGGTCGCGAACCCGATCACGATGGCCGTCAACACCAATGCCTGCGGCACGGGGTCGGCCATGGCAGCCGGATCCGGCGTGACAGAGGGATCGATGACAGGCGGCCGTCCGACAGTCAGCCGCCCCATTCCGAAAATAAACAAGTTGACGGCATAGGACATCAAGGTCAGCCCCATAATGACCTGAAATGTGCGAGGCCGCAGGATCAGCCACACGCCAGAGCCGGCCAACACGCCAATCGCGATGGCATATATCAATTCCATTAGGCAGGACTCCCGGATTCTGCGGCGGCCTGGGCTTCTGCTGCCGCCTTGCGTTGTGCGCGCAAGGATTGGTGAGCCAAGGCCACCAACACGAGCACGGTGCCGCCCACGACCAGCATGTACACGCCCAAGTCAAAGAACAACACGCTGGAAAGATGGACGTGGCCAATCAGAGGCAACGAGACATCCCACGCCATGGCCGATAGGAATGGGCGCGCGGCGAACCAGGCCGACACCGCGGTGAGGCCGGCACACAGCAGCCCCAAGCCGATCCAATGCTGCGGATTCAGGCGGCTGCGCGACTCCACCCAATACACGCCGCCCACCATGTATTGCAAAATGATGGCGGTCGCCATGACCAGGCCGCCGACAAAGCCGCCACCAGGCGAATTGTGCCCACGCAAGAGCAGATACACCGATGCCATCGCCGCAATGGGCAACAGGAAACGCACCAGCACGGCAGGCAGCGCCAACGCGTTATCCGGCAACAGCGCCTGGATATCGGGCGCTACGACAGGCTCGCCCTGGTCGCGCTGCTGACGGGGCAGATCGACACTTTCCGCCGCCGGCCGGAAACGGCGCAGCAACGCGTACACCGTCAGCGCCACGATACCGACGACGGTGATCTCGCCAAAGGTATCAAAACCGCGGAAATCCACCAGAATCACATTGACGACGTTGGTGCCACCGCCCTCGGGCAAAGCGTTTTCTACAAAATACGAGGCCACCGTCTGCCCCGGCGGACGAGTCAATATGGCATAGGCCAAGGCAGCCAGCGACGTACCCGTCACGGTGGCAATCACCAGATCGCGCACGCGGCGAGCACGGGCGCGGGCACTGCCATCCAGGCCCCCTCCCTCGATACGGCGCGGCAACCACCGCAGCCCCAGCAGCAACAGCACCACGGTTACGACCTCGACCGCCAGCTGCGTCAATGCCAGATCCGGCGCAGAGAACCAGACAAACGTCAGGCAGGTCACCAGGCCTGCCCCACCAGCCAGGATCAATGCCGCCAACCGGTGGTATTTGGCCTGGAACGCCGCCCCGACCGCACAAATCGCGCCCACCACCCACAACACGGCAAAGGCCGGATCCAGGGGGGTGACGGGCGACGGCGCGTCGTTCCACTGGCCGCGCTGCAACGGCAGCCAAGCCACAAGCAGCGCGCCCAGCACGATCAGCACCATCTGAATCTGCATGCGTGGCGACGACACACGCGCCAGCACCCAGCTGGCAGCGACGCTGGAATAGTCAAACAAAAACTCGAACGTGCGCCGGCCATCGAAATGGTAGATAAACGGCACCTGCCCCGGCAACGCACGCTGACGGGCACGTAATCCGGCATACAGCAAAATGCCCGCAAGCATCGCGACAAAACTCATCACCAGCGGCAGATTCACCCCATGCCATACGGCCAGGCTGTATTCGGGCATATCGGCGCCGAGGATGCTTTGTGCCGCCGCGTGCAGGAATGGACCGACTGTCAGTCCCGGAATCACGCCCACGACCAAACACATCAGCACCAGCAAGCCGCTGGGCACCAGCATAAAGCGCGGCGGCTCATGCGGCGCACGAGGCAAATCCTCTGCCGGCGGACCGAAAAAGACCTGCAGGATGAAACGCAGCGAATAGGCCACGCTGAACGCGCTGGCCAGCACCGCCATCGCGGGCAGACCATATTGAATCATCGGATCGCCGCTGACAAAGGTCGTCTCGGCAAAGAACATTTCCTTGGAAATGAAACCGTTGAGCAGCGGCACGCCCGCCATGGCCGCGGCGGCCACCACGGCCAAGGTCGCGGTGATCGGCATGGCGCGCCTGAGGCCGCTCAGACGGCCCAGATCGCGCGTACCCGTCTCGTGGTCGACAATGCCAGCTGCCATGAACAGCGATGCCTTGAACGTGGCGTGGTTCACCATATGAAAGATCGCGGCCACCAGACCCAGCGAGCTGTTCATCCCTAGCAACAAAGTGATCAAACCGAGATGGCTGATCGTGGAGTACGCCAGGACGCCTTTCATGTCCTGCTGGAAAATCGCGGCGTAGGCGCCCAGCACCAGCGAGCACAACCCTGCTCCGCCGATGATCCAGAACCATTCTTCTGTACCCGAGAGCACCGGCCAGAACCTCGCCAGCAGGAATACGCCCGCCTTGACCATGGTGGCTGAGTGCAAATAGGCCGAAACTGGCGTCGGCGCCGCCATGGCATTAGGCAGCCAGAACTGGAACGGGAATTGCGCGCTCTTGGTCAACGCCCCCAGAGCCACCAGCACCAACACGGCGGGATACCAGGGATCAGCGCGAACCACGTCACCCGCTGCCAACACCCGATCCATGTCGTAGCTGCCCACGATATGGCCCAGGATCAAGACACCGGCCAACAGACACAAGCCGCCCGCACCCGTGACGGTCAAGGCCATGCGTGCACCGCGCCGGGCGTCTTGGCGGTGATGCCAATAGGCAATCAGCATGAACGACGCCAGGCTGGTCATTTCCCAGAACAACACCAACTGAATCAGATTGCCCGACAGCACCACGCCCAGCATGGCCGCCATGAAGGCCTGGAAAAACGAGAAGAACCGCGGCACCGGATCGTCCGGCGACATGTAATAGCGTGCGTATAGCACCACCAATGCGCCTATGCCCGAGACGATCAGTGCGAATAACCAGGCATAACCGTCCATACGCAGCGTGAACTGCAGGCCCAGTGCCGGTGCCCACTGCAGATCGGCACGAACCACTCCGCCATCGGCAACCTGCGGGTACAGGCTGGCCACGAGGACAAAGCAGCTCAGTGCCATCAGGCCTGCCAGCCACGCCTCGGCATTACGGGCATTGGAAGGCAACAGCGCGGCGCACAGGCTGCCGATAAACGGCAGAGCGAGTATGAGAATCAGCGACATGGTATTCCGGGAGGGCCGGCGGCCTGGCTCTTGGGCAGGAGCCAGATTTGAAACCGGGGTGACGTTATACAGATGCGAAATTGAGCCCATCGTTGCCGTAACACCGCCGATCCGGTGTCACGCTGCCGACAAGCGCCGATCAAGTATCCACCCCGAAAAATATCAGATTCTTGTAAGGTTCGCATGGCGATGTAAGTGATTTTTTTGGTTGATCAGTGCTTTAAGTGCATTTTTCGCGTTAATTTGACTCATTTAGCAGGTAACCAAAAGAAACGATCACTCCGGTCAGGGGACCGCTCGCACTCCCACCCCCATGTCTTGCCACGACTCGCCGTGACAAGTCAGCAGCAACACCTGATGCCGCGAGGCGGCGTCGTACAGCGCGCGTTTCATCAATTCCCGGCGTTCCTGATCCGCGTGCACCAAAGTATCGTCCAATACCAGCAAGGTGGGCCGGCCAGCTTGTTGTAACAAATCTGCATACGCAAAACGCGCCAGCACGCCGAGTTGCTCGCGCGTGCCGAAGCTCAAGGCGTTCAACGTTTCCGTCGCGTCGGGCCCTGACCCACGCACCACCGCAGCAGGCATCAGCGCATCGTCCAGGCGCCATTGTGCCCCCGGAAACAACAGTCCGACATAGTGTTGCAGACGCTGGGCCAGCGGGTCCAGCAAACGTTGCGTCGCGTCGGCGCGCCGCTGCCCCAGCAATTGCCATAACAGGTCCAACGCCTGCGCCCGGGTCGCGAACTCGTCGCGCCGCCGGGTCAGCCGCTGCGCCTCAGCCTGTGCCTGCAGCAGTTGCTCGCCCAGGCCATGAGCCTGGGCCTGTTCGAGTTTGCCTTGCAATTGCAGTAATTCGGCATGGCGGCGCTGCTGTTCCTCGCGCTGCAAGCGAGCGGATTGCTCGAAACGCTGTGCATCCTGCTCGATCAGTTCCGGCTGTAGGGCCTGCAGAGCGGCTTGTGCCGCCTGACAGCGTTGCGCCAAGGTGTCACGGGTCGCGCGCGCCTCGACCAGCCTGGCGCCACGCTGCTCGCGCTGCTCTACCCGGCTCGCCGCGCCGAACTCGGCCTGCCGCGCGGCCCATTGTGTCTGAAAAATCTGCGCCTTGGTCTGCTGGGTGTCCAATGCAGTGCGTGCCGCCGTCACCGCCTGACCGGCAAGATCGGCCTCGACGGTCGCGGTGTGCAATGCCTGCTGCGCCTGGGCCAGATCCACGGGTGCTGCCGCGCCCTCGGGCATCCCCGCTAACTGTCCCTGCAATTGCGTCAATCGGGATTGGGCCTGCGACTGCAGCGCACGCAATGCCTCGATGCCCTCCGGCGCCTGGATACGCAAAGTTTGGCGGGCCATGTCCAGGTCGCGCCGGGTCTGCTCATACGTCACCGCCCGGGCCTCGGCCTGGGCCAGCGATGCCACACCCAGACGGGCCAGACACGCGGTGCGCTCTGCCTGTGTCTGCTGGATAGCAGTCAAGACGGCCGGCAAATCGCTGCCACCCGGCTCGATATGCAGAACCCCGATCCCGGGAATCTGTAATTCGGTTGCCTCGGAAACCAGGACCTCGCCCTCGCCTGCTATATCCCGGCCAGCCAGCTGCAGCGTATGGCCGGCCAGCAGACGATGACGCACCCGCGTCGCACCGGCATTCTGTTGGACCTGCAATTGCGCCAGACGCTGTTCCAACTGGCGCAAGGTGCGCAGCGCGCTGTCATCGATTTCCAGTTGTGCAGCCGAGGCCTGCAGGGCCCGGACCTGCTCGGCGAGCTGCTCGGCCTGTGCAATGCTGTCTTGCCCGCGCCGCAATTCCTGGTTCAAGCGATCGATTTGCGCCAGGCAATCCAGCCGCTGGGCCGCCTGCTGTGCGGCGGCCACCTGGGCGTTGGCCTGCGCCAGGCTCTGGGCGGTGCGCTGCTGTTGCAGCAAGGCCCGGTCCAAAGCCTCGCGTGCAGGCGCCAAACTGGCGGCGGCAGCGTCTGCATCGGCCTGCAGATTCACCAGCGCCGCTGCATCACGCTGATCGCGTTCGACCTGCTCGTGCAGCAAAGCCAAGGTGTCGTCGGCCTGTGTCAGCTCGCGCTGCAAACTGGCCAGAGCATCCCGCTCGCGGCTGATCTCGGCCAGGCGGGCGCGCGCCTCGCCGGCGCGCTGCTCCAGATTGAGCCAGGGTTGTTCCTGCTCGGCCTTGTCGTGATCACGACGCAACAGCGCCAGGCGATCCACATCGGCATCGAGCGCCTGTTTCGAGGCGGTCAAGGTGGCGACGGATTGCTCGGCGCGCAGCAGCGCATCCTCAGCGTCTTTATAGGCCCCCTTGGGGCGGCCACTGCGCCCATCGCGCAAGGCAGCACGTTCGGCCTCGACCCTCTCGTAGAGGGAATCACCGTCGGCCGAGGTCAACTCACCCGTCAATCGAGTCAATGCGTCCCGGACGTGACTCTGTGCGTAACCCGCGGGCTCCAACAGGTTTTGCCCCTCGCCCTGAGCGATCCAGAGCAGCCCGGGAATGCCGCCGTGTTCCGGCCGACTGTTGCCCTTTGCCGAAAACTCGAATCCCAGCAACGCCGCCAAGGCATTTTCCGCCGCCTCGCCCTCGTGCCGCTCAGCGCCATCGTCGACCAGCAGCTCGCAACGCGCACGGCTCAAAAACGATTTCCGCAGCAGGTACTCATGGCCATCGTGTTCGAACGCGATTTCCACCGAGGGCCGAGCGCCGGCCATGCCCCACGGTGCCAGGTCGGATACCTTGGTCGTCTTGTAGCGCTCGAGAAAGGCCGCACGGATCGCGGCCGCCAGCGTGCTCTTGCCGGCCTCGTTCGGCCCGGCAATCACGTTCAAGCCCTCGGCCAAATCATCCAGCACGACCGGATCGCGGAATTTGCGAAACTCTTGCAGCGCAATGCGGTGCAGCTTCATAGCGCCACCCACTGGCCAGCATGGAATCGTGCGGTGGCAGACGCCTGCGCTGCGATGCGATGCAGTTTCATTGCGCCCCCGCCCGCTCGCGCTGGAATTGCACCAGCAGCCGCAGCGCCTGGCGCGCGGCCGCTGCCTGAGCCGGATCGTCCTGCATGGCCTGCAATTGTGCTGCGACTTCGCCTACATAGCCGCTCGCCCCCAATGCCGCCAAGTCCTGGGCGTCAGGCGCCAAGGACAAACCGTCTGTCTCCAATAACAATGCCCGGCAGCGTGCCACGGCGCGCGCGATAGTGGCCTGCAGGGCGTCCCAGGCCTCTAGCGGCAGTTGGCCCGACAATTCCAGGCGCAACACATCCTCGGCGCCGATATCCTGCAAACGATGCGCCAACGCCTCCGCATCGGACGCCAACATCAACGACTCGGCCCACAACGACCAGCGAAATCGCCCGACAGGCACGCTCTGCACCACGGGCTCCGCCCCCGCTGCGCACCGCACGTCCAACACACTGCCATTGGCATTCGACCGAAAACGATCCGGCTCCGGCGTGCCGGCATACCAAGTCCGCGCATCGATCTGCAACGTGCCGTGCCAATCGCCCAGCGCCAAATAATCCAGACGCGCGCGCGCAGCCCGGTCGGCTGCAATGGGATTGGCCGAATCCACGGTGTCCGGCAAGCGGCCCGACACGCTGCCATGCGCCAAGCCCACACGCAGCCGTCCAGGCTCGGTTTCCAAGGCGTCAAAAATGGCCGTCGTGTCGTCGTAGGTATGCCGCTGCGTCAGCGGCGCCGCCAATACTGCGAGATTCAGTTCAGGTAAATCGACCACGCCCGGCCGCAGGGGAATATGGACATTGGGCCCGATGCATCCCAGTTGATGCGCGCGCGACCAGACACTCTCGGCCAAGGCGGCATCGTGATTCCCGGCGATCATGACCCACGGGCCGGCAAACGCGGCCAGTGCATCAAACAAGCGTCGAATGCTGCGATCCGACACGGCCTGCGTATCGAACACATCCCCCGCTACCAGCACCGCATCGGCGCGGCGCTCGGCCGCCAGCGCAGCAATGCGCGCGACGGTTTCATAACGTGCCTCGGCCAACATGGCCGCATCGTCGGTTTCAAACTGACCGTACTGCCGTCCGATCTGCCAATCAGCGGTATGGATGAGATGTGTCACGGAGCCCCTGCAAGTGCCTGCGCCATGATGGCGTCATGGCGCGATTGTGGCACAAAGGCAGGCGGCGGTAAGCAGGCAGCGTGACGAATCCAGCCCTCAGGCTGCGGCGTGCTCACCCAAGGCCACACGCGGCTGGCGCTTGCCTGCCGCGCCATAGCGCGACAGGGCCAGGTCATCGGCACGAATCTCCGGCCGTTGGCCCATGACCAGATCCGACAAGAGCTTGGCCGAGCCGCAAGACATGGTCCAACCCAGGGTGCCATGCCCGGTGTTCACATATAGATTGGGATAGCGCGTCGGCCCAACGATAGGCGTGCTATCGGGCGTCATGGGTCGCAGGCCGGTCCAGAATTCGGCTCGCTCGACCTCGCCACTGCCGGGGTACAAATCATTGACCACGTATTCCAGGGTGCGGCGGCGCTCTGGATTCAAACGCAGATCAAAGCCGGCCAGCTCCGCCATGCCGCCGACGCGAATACGGTCGTCAAAACGTGTGACCGCTACCTTGTAGGTCTCGTCCAATACCGTCGACACCGGCGCGGCATCGGGATCCAGCAATGGAATGGTCAAGGAATAGCCTTTGACGGGGTAAACCGGCAGATCCAGGCCCAGGGGCGCCAGAAAACCACGAGAGTAACTGCCGAATGCCGCGACGTAACGGTCCGCCGTCAACACCTCGTCACCGACACGCACGCCGGTGATTTCCCCCCGTGTGGTCTCCAGACTCGTGACACTCTGCCCATAGCGAAACTCCACACCCAGCTCCACCGCCAACTGCGCCAATCGTCGCGTAAACAGACGGCAATCACCCGTTTCGTCGTTGGGCAGGCGCAGGCCGCCGGTCAATTTATAAGCGGTACGTGCCAAGGCAGGCTCGGCAGTTTCCAGACGATTGCGATCCAGCAATTCATACGGAACGCCGCACGCCTCTAACACCTGAATATCGCGTTGCGCCGCCTCGTATTGGTACTCGGTGCGAAACAGCTGCAATGTGCCCTTCGTACGCGCCTCATACTGGATGCCCGTCTCAATGCGCAGGCTCTTCAGACAATCGCGGCTGTATTCGGCCAGGCGCAGCATGCGCTCTTTGTTCACGGCGTAACGGCTGGCCGAGCAGTTGGCCAACATCGCCGCCATCCAGCGCCACTGATAAAGCGTGCCATCCGGACGGATCGACAGCGGGGCGTGATCCTTTTGGAACATCCATTTCAGGGCCTTCAGGGGGATACCCGGCGCAGCCCAGGGGGTGGAATAGCCCGGCGACACCTGGCCCGCGTTGGCGTAGCTGGTTTCACTGGCCGCCTCGGACTGGCGATCCAGTACCGTCACTTTGGCGCCCTGACGCGCCAGGTAATACGCGGTGGTCGTGCCAATCACACCACTGCCCAAGACGATGACATGCATGAAAATCCCCTGAGTTCGGCATCTCTGATAGATGAATCAATAGTCTAGGACGATGTGAATAGTGAAAAGCACTAAAATCGGGGACTCTGAAATGTACTTTTACTGACAACAGGGGCTAAACGGCCCCCTTCAAAGTGAAATGCGCGAACTCGATCGTATTGACCGGAAAATTCTGGATATTTTGCAGCGCGATGGGCGGATTTCCATCACCGATCTGGCTGAGCGGATCAGCCTGTCGGCGACCCCGTGTTCCGAACGCGTCAAGCGTCTGGAACGCGAAGGTGTCATCACCGGGTATCATGCTCGCGTCAACCCTGCCGCACTGGGCCTGAATCTATTGGTCTTTCTGGAAATCAAACTATCGGCCAAATCAGGCGACGTCTTTGACAGGGTCAAACAGGAACTGCTGTATGTCCCCGAGGTCATGGAATGCCATCTGGTATCCGGGGATTTTGACTATCTCGTCAAAGCACGATTGAGTGAAATGAATGAATACCGGCGGTTATTGGGCGAAATATTGAAACGCCTGCCCGCCTCGGCCGAATCACATAGCTACGTGGTCATGGAAGAAATCAAGGAGACCTTGAGTTTGCCTGTCACCGGCCATTGAATCACTACGTATTACCGGAGCTTCACCCCTATGACGCGTTTGTCTCGATATTTTTTTCGCGGGCTGATTACCGTCCTGCCGATTGCACTGACGCTATATCTGCTGTTCGTCTTTCTGGCATGGACGGAGGCTGCCGCCCTGTCCTTGCTCAGCCCCTTTATTGGCAGCTTTTATATCCCCGGCATGGGATTGACGCTGGGTGTTCTGGGCATTTTGCTGGTTGGTTATCTGGTTTCCAAAGAGCGCATGCAGCGGATATTCCATTTTGTGGAAATGCCGTTTACCAATATCCCGGTCATCAAAAGCATTTATTCGTCATTGAAGAGCTTTGCCGATTATTTCTCGCCCAGTGCGAAAGCCGATACCCAGCACGTCGTTGTGCTGCGTATCCCAGGCCAGCCGCTCGAGTTGGTCGGCCTGATCACGCGGCGCAACACCGAGGGGCTGCCCGAGGGGTTTCTGCCCGGAGAACGGGTTGCTGTCTATCTGCCCATGGGGTACATGATTGGCGGCTATACGGTTTTTGTCCCGACCGACTGGGTCCAACCCATCGATATGTCGGTCGAAGAAGCCATGCGCGCCTCGCTGATTGCCTGGATGGCGCGTGCGCCGGGCGAATCGGCAGCGGGCGGCCGCGCAAATCCACCCTCCTCCGGCAACGCGCCGCAGGAGCCTGTCCCAGGGGTGCGGCCGGTGCCGCCATCGCCACGGACGGAGCCGAGTGCGCCGGATGAACACCCTGCTACCCCTACGCCTCCTTCTAATACGCCGGATCGCTGACCTCGCCGACAAGCGCCCAGGCGCTGAAAACCGGGACGGTCACAAATCCTGCGATCATCCCGACCATCCATTTCGACAAGCTGCTTAGGACCCTCACCCATGAAACTCATGGCCAAGAATTCTCTGTTTGCGATTTTGCTCCGCTCATCATGGTGGATCAGCATGTTGGTGGCAGCCGCGCTGATCCTGGTGGCGGTTGCGGTCGTTCCACCGGCGTATGCGCTTTTTCCGATCTGCGGCGCTGTGCCGTTCATCATTATTTCCGGCATTGCCGCCTGGAAACAACGCAACAAACCCTCGTCAGCACGCGTCGAGCAAACAGCGCAAGCCCTGTCGGCCATGCCCTGGTCCACCTTTGCCGATCACTTCGAGGCCGCGTTGCGTCATGACGGCTGCCAGGTCAAGCGCCTGAAAACCGATGCCGCCGATTTCGAGGTCGCGCGCCCCGGCGCTGGACGTGCACTGATATCTGCCCGCCGCTGGAAAGCCGCCCATACAGGAGCCGAACCGCTGCAACGCCTGCAGACGGCGCGCAGCGCGGCAGGCGCCAGCGAGGGCATCTACGTCACGCTGGGCGATATTTCGAAGCCTGCGCAGGACTACGCGACGCAAAACAATATCCAATTCATGGACGCCGAATCGCTGACGCAGTTGTTCCGCCATCAGAAACTCTGACGTTGACGGTCGTTTCACCGTCAACACGCCGACTTTCGCTATCTGCTCATCCGACGGTCGCCACGGCTGTTTGCGTCAATCCTGACAGCAGTCTGGCAACCGGGCTCAGGCATCACGGAAAAACGACGCACACTTAAAGAATCCGACGGATTCCCTCCCTCACAAACCCACAGCAGCAGTAGAATTTCTCGCGCCAGACACGGCGCGCTTTTTCTCCCCAACGCTGGGGACCGCTCCGGTCTACGGAGCCCTCGCATGTCCACATCCGATTCCCCACGCGATCCTGCCCTGCGGCAAGGTATCCGCATCGTCACGCCGGTACCCGGCGCGCTGCATACCGAAACCGAAGCCGCCCTGCACTGGTTGCAGGCACTGGATCTCAACGCCTATCTGACCACGGTACCTGACGGCCCCAACGCGGTCCATTTCGAGCCGAGCGAGGCCTTGTTGGCGCTGGCACCGCAACGCGATACGACGGCGTTATGCACAACCCTGCAACTGGACACGGAAAATCGCCCCGACGATCTGACGCGCGAAATCGTGCTGGCCATGCTATTGGGCCCGGTGGCATTCCCCTTTCCCAGCGCGGCCGAGCTGCGCAGCGCCGTACGCATTCGTCAGCACATCGTGCAGGCCGCACGCAAGACAGCACTGGCGTTCGATACCGAGCAGGCCGAGCGCCCCGCCGGCTATTGGCGTTACGACGAGGCGCGTGGCTTTACCATCGAACCCGGCGTGTCGTTGATCGAGGCCCTGACCAAAGCCACGCAGCCCGATGCCTCGGACAAACGCTATGCGTTCTCGTGCTATCGAGCCACCGAATATGTCACCCTGCTGGGCGTCGCGTTGGAATTACGCGACGCCCACCCCGCGCTCTATGCCAAGCTGCAACAACAATGGGAAACCCGTGCCGTGATGTCGGGGGCTTTTCACGAGGTCTTTCTGCGCGAATACGGATCGATGGACGAGCCTTTGCCATCCAAGTATTACGTGCCCGGAGACCGTCTGTGGTTTCGCAACCCCGATTCACACTCGTCCAATGTCGAGGGCTATGAAGGATCGTGGGTGTTTTATCTGGGCGATGGCCGATTCAACAATTTCTGGAAACGCGATCAGCCCTACACATTGACATCGAAATGCGTAGAAATCTATCACTGGCGCGATGGCGCGCGCACCGATGAACAAGACCGCCTGATCATCGACGAGGCCATCGTCGAAACCCGCGCGGCGCAGACCCTGCAAGACCCCGAGGCGCTGCACGCCGTACTCGATCGCATGCTGCGGCGGCGTGACCCGCAAGGGGTATATGCCGAAGGCGGCTGCATCGATGCGACGCGGGAATGCGTGCAATGGATCCTGCACGGTACCGCGCAAATCAAACTGCCGGATTGCCGATAGCCTAAACGCTGCGCCTTCGGCTTGCTGTCCCTAAGGGGTAATGCCAGTTAGTCAAACTCTGAGCGGCATTTTTTTATCGCCGGGCCGCCCCAAGATAAAAACGCCCCCTTGGGGGGCAGCAAGCCAAAGGCGCAGCGTGGGGGCATTTTTTATCGCTGTTGGTGTTGTGGGCGTTTGCTGTTCGTGATTGTCTCTCTGAAGGCGTCCCTGCCGCGTGCCTGGGCGTGGCGCCGGGCCTATCGCACGGACTCGGCCCATGACCAGGGGCCTCGGTCCGCTGCGCGGACTAAATCCGTGCTCAACGGCCCGGCACCACGCCCAGGCACGCGACAGGGACTCATGATGAGGGAATGCAACGAGGGCTGATGGCCATCAGCTGTTTTTTGAAACCGGCTTTGGCAATGCGATGGGTTGAGCTAGCTCCACCCGCCTAGCCTGAACGTCACTCAACAGCGTTGATACAGCAAAGCGCATGACATCCGTAAATGGCAGCCATTGCGAGCAGGAGGTCGGCGTGTAAAAGCCCCGCCGGGCCGTTGAGCCGCGATTTAGCCCGCGAAGCGGGCCGAGGCCCCTGCTCATGGGCCGAGTCGCGGCGATAGGCCCGGCGGGGCTTTTACACGCCGACCTCCTGCGCCAAAAGAACTCCACACTACGCATGCCACAGACAGCAACCGAGGCATAAAAAAAGCCCCCACGCCGCGCCTTCGGCTTGCTGCCTCAGTCAACTCAACGTACCTTGCCTTCTTTCCAGGCTTGCAGCAGTTGATCGTATGGAATGGTCTGGCCTTGTGGTTTTTCGTTGGCCAGTTTTTTCCACGGCGCATGCTCGTCCGACAGCCACTTCGACGGATCGCTCTTCTTGTTCAGTTTCGGTGCGCACTGCGCCATCCCTGCACGTTCCAGGCGTGCCATCACCTTGTCCATCTCATCCGCCAGGTTGTCCATGGCTTTTTGCGGCGTCTGCTCGCCCGTGACGGCCGTGGCGACGTTTTTCCACCAGAGTTGGGCCAGTTTGGGATAGTCGGGCACGTTATTCCCGGTAGGCGTCCATGCCACCCGTGCCGGGCTGCGATAGAACTCGATCAGGCCGCCATAGTTGGCTGCATTTTTCGTGAAATAGTCGCTGTGTATATCGCTGTCACGCGTAAAGGTCAGCCCGGTGATGGACTTTTTCAACGATACCGTTTTGGCGTTCACGAATTGTGCATAGAGCCATGCGGCAGCCAGGCGATTCGGATCGGTGGACTTGAAGAACGTCCACGAGCCCACGTCCTGATAGCCGTTTTGCATCCCCTCTTTCCAATACGGACCATAAGGCGATGGCGCCATCCGCCATTTCGGCGTGCCGTCCTCGTTCACCACAGGCAGGCCCTTTTTGGTCATATCCGCGGTAAAGGCCGTGTACCAGAAGATCTGCTGCGCAATATGCCCCTGCGCCGGGACCGGGCCCGATTCAGAGAACGTCATGCCCATCGCCTGCGGCGGCGCGTATTTTTTCATCCAATCGATGTATTTGGTCAGCGCATAGACCGCGGCCGGACTGTTGGTCGCCCCGCCCCGTTCGACCGATGCGCCAACCGGCGTGCATTTATCGTCAGCGACACGAATACCCCATTCATCGACCGGCATCCCGTTTGGCAGGCCCTTGTCAGCGGCGCCCGCCATCGACAACCACGCATCGGTAAAGCGCCAGCCCAGCGACGGATCTTTTTTGCCATAGTCCATGTGGCCATAGACCTTCTTGCCGTCGAGTTCTTTCACGTCATTGGTAAAGAAATCGGCGATATCCTCATAGGCCGACCAGTTTGTGGGCACGCCTAATTCGTAGCCGTATTTGGCTTTGAATTTCTCGCGCAGGTCCGGCCGCGCAAACCAGTCTGCACGGAACCAATACACGTTGGCAAACTGCTGATCGGGCAATTGATAGAGCTTGCCGTCAGGCGCAGTCGTGAAACTCGTGCCGATAAAGTCCTTGATATCCAGATCTGGATTGGTCCACTGCTTGCCGTCTCCGCTCATATAGTCGGACAGCGGCAAAATCGCACCATAGCGATAATGCGTGCCGATCAAATCGGAATCGGAAATCCAGCCGTCGTAAATCGACTTGCCCGACTGCATCGAGGTCTGCAGTTTCTCGACCACGTCGCCTTCCTGAATCAGATCGTGATTGACCTTGATACCGGTGATTTCGGTAAAGGCGCGCGCCAGGGTTTTCGACTCATATTCATGAGTCGTGATCGTTTCGGACACCACATTGATTTCGTTGACGCCCTGGGCCTTGAGTTTGGCTGCCGCGTCGATGAACCACTGCATTTCGGCCATTTGCTTGTCCTTGGACAAGGTCGATGGCTGGAACTCTGAATTCACCCATTTTTCTGCCTCGGGAACGCCGGCCCAGGCCGCCGTGCTCCCGATCAACGCGATGGCCACGGCCATCGTCCGCATACGCAATTTCATGACCCATCTCCTCGAAAGACCTTCCCGTTATGCTGCGGACCTGGGCCTGGGAAGAATTCGGCCGACGGTCGTTTCCCTGCTGTTTTTTATTCAACCCTTGCGCATGACCCAGGCCAACACCACGAGCGACACCGCAAAGCTGATCCATAAGCTCGGGGGATCGTCCAATGCCAGCCAATCCATCATTTTTTCGCCGAACCCTACATAGGCCAGATTGATCCAGGCCATGATCATCAGGCCGATAAAGAGCCGGTCGCCGCGCGTCGTGGCCATAGGCAAAAAACCTTTACGCAATCGCGTTGGCGATTTCAATTCCCACACCGTCATACCGGCCAGCATGAGCACGATGCAAATGAAGAACACCGCAACCGGCGTGGTCCATACCATCCACTGAAACATGGTGCGCGCTCCTTTAGACCCGGCCCATCGCAAAGCCCTTTGCGATGTAATGCCGCACGAACCAGATCACAATGCCGCCCGGCACGATCGTCAGTACGCCTGCGGCCGCCAACACCCCCCAGTCCATGCCGGAGGCCGACACCGTCCGCGTCATCGTCGCCACAATGGGTTTGGCATTGACCGAGGTCAGCGTGCGCGCCAACAGCAGCTCTACCCAGCTGAACATAAAGCAGAAGAACGCCGCCACCCCGACGCCCGATTTGATCAGCGGCAAGAAAATCGTCAGGAAAAACCGCGGAAACGAATAGCCATCGACATAGGCCGTCTCGTCGATCTCACGCGGCACGCCGGACATGAAGCCCTCCAGGATCCACACGGCGAGCGGGACGTTGAACACCAGATGCGCCAACGCGACCGCCAGATGCGTGTCCATCAAACCCAGCGAGCTATACAGCTGAAAGAACGGCAACAGGAACACCGCCGGCGGCGTCATGCGATTGGTCAGCAGCCAGAAAAACACATGCTTGTCGCCAATAAAGCGATAACGCGAAAACGCGTAGGCAGCCGGCAACGCCACCGCCAGCGAAATCAGCGTATTGATCACCACATAAATCAGCGAATTGATATAGCCCGAATACCAGGCCGAGTCCGTGAAAATAGTGAGATAGTGTTCAAAGGTGAAATCGCGCGGCCACAAGGTCAGCGAGCCGACGATCTCGGTATTGGTCTTGAACGACATATTCAACATCCAATACAGCGGCAGGATGGCGAACACCAGATACAACACCAGAAAGCCTGTGCGCCAGGCCCAGCCTCGCTTATCCATGAGACTCCTCCTGCGTGGCCGTACCGGCGCGCTGCATCCAGTTATACAGAACAAAGCACAGCAGCAAAATAATCAGGAAATACACAATGGAAAATGCCGCCGCCGGCCCCAGATCAAATTGGCCCACCGCTTTCTGTGTCAGGTATTGCGACAGGAACGTCGTCGCATTGCCCGGCCCGCCACCGGTCAAGACAAAGGGCTCGGTATAAATCATGAAGCTGTCCATGAAACGCAGCAGCACCGCGATCATCAACACACCGCGCAGCTTGGGCAGCTGGATATAGCGAAACACCGCCCACCGCGTTGCGCCATCGATGCGGGCAGCCTGGTAGTACGCTTCGGGAATCGCGCGCAGCCCGGCATAACAGAGCAGCGCCACCAACGGCGTCCAATGCCAGACATCCATGACCAACACCGTCAGCCACGCATCCAGCGGATCGCCCGTGTATTGATACTGCACGCCCAGCCACGTCAGTCCTGCGCCCATCAAGCCAATATCGGTGCGCCCGAATACCTGCCAGATCGTGCCGACCACGTTCCACGGGATCAGCAGCGACAGCGCGATGATCACCAGCACCGCCGATGCCCGCCACCCCGAGGCGGGCATGCATAGGGCCAACAGAATGCCCAACGGGATTTCAATGGCCAGCACCGCCAAGGAAAAACCGATCTGCCGCAGCAAGGCACTGTGCAGTTCCTCGTCCTGCAGCACCGCCGCATACCACTCCGTGCCGACAAACACGCGCCGATCGGGCGACAGAATGTCCTGCACCGAGTAATTGACGATCGTCATCAGCGGCAAAATCGCCGAAAACGCCACGCATATCACCACCGGCAACACCAATAGCCAGGCACGCTGATTAATCGGTTTCACGTCAGCAGCTCCTCGTTCCGGTAGAAGCACGTATGCGTATTCAACAAAGGCAGCCACACCGTATCACCCACCGCGACCGCACTGCCGGCACGCGCACGGGCGCGCAAGAGCGAGCCCTCGAACTCGCCACTCAACAGCAGATAGGTCCCCAGGTCCTGCACTCGCGATACTTGTACAGGCACTGCGCCCGGTGTATTGGCCGCGCAAGGCTGCAAATATTCTGGCCTCACGCCCAATCGCACGTCGCCAGCATCTGCCAGCGATGCCGCCCTGTGCGGTGGCCAATCGGCGGATGGGTGGCGGCTGGACGTCGCGTCTGCGGCGTGATGGACAGAACCAGTATCAACGGGCGCATTGACATCCGGCATCGAAGCCGAGCCCACGCCTCCTCCGGTGGCAGCCGATACCGCCGCGGAATCAGACGGCGAATGCGCGGGTGCCTGCGACGCCCGGCCGTCCCATAAGCGACTCGTCCCGACCGTCAAGACACCGCCCTGCCATTGCGCCGGCAAAAAATTCATCCCCGGCGAGCCAATGAAATTCCCTACAAACGTATGCGCGGGACGCTCGAACAGATCTTCGGGTGTGCCGATCTGCACGGCCTTGCCACGCGACATGACAACGACCTCTTCGGCAAACGTCAGTGCTTCGGTTTGATCGTGCGTGACATAGATCAGCGTCAGATTCAGTTCTTGATGAATCTCTTTGAGCTTGCGCCGCAGTTGCCATTTCAGGTGTGGGTCAATCACGGTCAAGGGCTCGTCGAACAGCACGGCTGATACATCGCTGCGCACCAACCCGCGGCCTAGCGAGATTTTTTGCTTGGCATCGGCGCTCAAGCCGCTAGCCCGGCGATTCAGCTGCGCCGACATGTCCAGCATCTCGGCAATGCGCCCGACGCGGCCCTGGATATGGGCCTCGGGCATGCCACGATTGCGCAACGGAAAGGCCAGATTGTCCGCCACCGTCATCGTGTCGTACACCACCGGAAACTGAAACACCTGGGCGATATTCCGCTGCTGCGGCGTCAACCCCGTCACATCGCGGCCGTCAAACAAAATACGTCCCTGCGACGGTTTCAGCAGACCGGAAATGCAATTAAGCAGCGTCGTCTTGCCGCAGCCCGATGGCCCGAGCAAGGCATAGGCGCCCCCGTCGCGAAACGTAAAGCGCAAGGGCAACAACGCATAATCGTCATCCGATTGAGGATGACTGACATACGCATGAGCCAAATCCAGTTCAATGGCGGCCATCAGGCAACCCCCGCCGGATTACCGGCCGCCAGCAGCCGGCCCGCCGCGTCAAAGGTGTACAAACTCGCCGGATCGAAATACAGGGTCAACGGGTCCTCCAATTGATAGCGGTGTACACCCGCCAATTGGGCGACCACGGGCCCCGCCGCCGTTTCGGCATGCACATAGGTATCCGAGCCGGAAATCTCCGCGAGTTTTACCGTGCCCTGCAGCGCCACCCGGCCCGCTGCCGGCTCGACACTGAATGCGCCCGCTCGCAGCCCCGCCGTCATTTCGGACTGACCCGTGCCGGCATGTGGCTGCGCGGCTGGCGCAGACCGGCCAGCGCCGGCATGCAGCCCTGGCACGAACTCACGCGCGTCTGGACCTGCGTCGGCCGGCGCGCCTGCCGCTAGCGCAGCCTGCCCCCTGCTTTCCGGCACGCGCCCCGCCGCAATGCCTCCCTGCAACACGATGCCACCGTCCTGACGCTGTGCAGCAAATAAATTCATCGGCGGGTCGCTGAACACCTGCGCCACCCGCAAGGACGCCGGCTGGTGAAACACCTCTGCCGCAGGGCCGTATTGCAGCAACTCGCCCGCATCCATCACCGCGGTATAGCCCCCCAGCAGCAAGGCCTCGGCCGGCTCGGTCGTGGCGTACACCACAGTCGATTCCCCCTCAGCAAAGAGGCTGCCGAGCTCGTCGCGCAACTCTTCGCGCAGCTTGTAGTCCAGATTGACCAGCGGCTCGTCCAGCAAAATCAGCGGCGCCTGCTTGGCCAGCGCCCGCGCCAACGCCACACGCTGCTGTTGGCCACCCGACAATTCGGCCGGATAGCGCTGCAGCAAATGTTCGATATGCAGGCGCTCCGCCATCGCATGAACCCGAGCCCGGATGTCTGTAGCGCCTCGCAGCTTCAGCGGCGAGGCGATGTTGTCGTACACCGACATCGACGGATAGTTGATGAACTGCTGGTACACCATGGCCACGTTGCGGCGGCGTACCGGCACCCCGGTGACATCCACCCCGTCGACCAGCACCCGCCCCGAGGTCGGCCGGTCCAGCCCGGCCATGAGGCGCATCAGCGAGGTCTTGCCGGCCAGGGTCACCCCCAGCAATACCGTCATTGCCCCGGGAATCGGCGCCAAACTCATCGGATACAGATGCGTTTGTGCCCCCTCCTGCAGAGCGACCTGGTCCAGCGTCAACTGCATTGCTCTCCTCCGGATCACGGATTCGCTGCGTTTTCGTTGTATTTTTGGTTTTTTGCGTTTTAACCAACAAACGAAAGAAAAACAATCTTGCAGTGCGTCATTATTTTTCGCTTTTGTTGTTTTAATATACAGAAATGATCCTGAATCCTCGCCAAAGCGCACTGGTAGAACTGGTCCGTTCCCACGGATCGGCCAGCATCGAGTCCCTGGCTCGGCATTTTGACGTCACGCTGCAGACCGTGCGGCGCGATGTCAATCTGCTGGCCGAGGCCGGCCTCCTGTCACGTTTTCATGGTGGCGTACGCATCGAGTCGTCCACCATCGAAAACATCGCCTATCGCAAGCGTCAGGGCCTGCATGCCGAGGCCAAGCAACGCATCGCCCAGGCCGTCGCGAAAGCCGTCCCCGATGGCTGTTCGCTGATTCTGAACATAGGCACGACGACCGAGGCCATTGCTCGCGCGCTGTTGCATCATCGAGGCCTGCGCGTCATCACCAATAACCTGCACGTGGCCGATATCCTGTCCGACAATCCGGACTGCGAAATCATCATCGCGGGCGGTGTCGTGCGCTCGCGCGACCGGGGCATTGTCGGTGAAGCCACCATCGACTTCATCCGCCAGTTCAAGGTCGATATCGGTCTCATCGGCATCTCCGGCATCGAGGCCGACGGTACCTTGCGTGACTACGATTTCCGCGAGGTGCGTGTTGCACGCAGCATCATCGACCAGTCGCGCGAGGTCTGGCTGGCGGCTGACAGCAGCAAATTCCAACGGCAAGCCATGGTCGAGCTGGCGCATATTTCGCAGATCGACAGGTTCTTTACCGATGCCTATCCTCAGCCCCCTCTGGCGCAGGTGTTGCAGGAATCCGGCGTGCGCTGCGTGATCGCCGAAGCGGACGCCAATGCCTTGGAGGCAGATCCCTTGAATACGGACAGTACGGGCACGGCCGATGCCCCCACAGCCTCTCGTTCCCACCGCGCGCGGCCATAGCGCTTTACGCACGATTTTCCCATCTCTGCCCAAACCGATAAAAACACCATGAACACCGCCCCCGTTCCCAAAGCCATTCCCAGTCGCGATGCCCTGCTGGGCGTACTGAATGACAACGCGACCTGGGATGTGGTCGTGATCGGCGGCGGCGCCACCGGCCTGGGGACGGCAGTTGATGCCGCGGCACGCGGCTACCGGACCTTGCTGGTCGAGGGACAGGATTTCGCCAAAGGGACCTCCAGCAAAGCCACCAAGCTCGTTCATGGTGGTGTGCGCTATCTGGCACAAGGCAATATCAGCCTGGTGCGCGAGGCCCTGCACGAGCGTGGATTGCTCAATCGCAATGCGCCGCACCTGGTCTGGCCGTTAGGGTTCGTCGTGCCGGCCTACGGCATGTTCGATCAGCCGTTCTACGGCATCGGGCTCAAGATGTACGACATGCTGGCCGGCAAACTCAATCTGTCGCCCAGCCGCTGGCTCTCGAAGAAAGAAACCCTGGCCGAGGCCAGCACCATCGCACCGTCCGTGGGCGGCCGCCATCTGCGCGGCGGAGTGCTGTATTACGACGGTCAATTCGACGACGCGCGGTTGGCGATGGCGCTGATGCGCACCTTGTTCGACCTGGGTGGCACGGCCATCAATTACGTGCGTGCCGCCGGCCTGGTGCGCAGCGGCGATGCCCATAACAGCAAAGGCGCCATCGAAGGCGTGATCGTCCAAGACGCCTTCAGCGGCACGGAATACACGGTACGCGCGCGTTGCGTGGTGAATGCCACCGGCGTGTGGGTCGATAGCGTGCGCCGCATGGACGATCCGCAGGCACAGACCATGGTGGCGCCCAGCCAGGGCGTGCATCTGACACTGCCGCGCGACTTTTTGCCGGGCGACAAGGCCATCCTCATCCCCAAGACCGATGATGGCCGCGTGCTTTTTGTCGTGCCCTGGAACGGCCACACCATCGTCGGCACGACCGATGCCCCGCGCGACGATCTGCCGTTGGACCCGATCGCCTCAAACGCCGACATCGATTTCATTCTGCAGACAGCGGCCCGCTATCTCAGCCGCAAACCCACGCGCGCCGATGTGACGAGCGTCTGGGCAGGCCTGCGTCCGCTGGTCAAGGCGACCGGCGAGGCCGCGACGAAAACGCTCTCGCGCGAACACACGATCCTGGTGTCGCGCAACGGCCTGGTCACCGTGACTGGCGGGAAATGGACGACATACCGCCGGATGGCCCAGGACGTCATCGACACCGCCATTCAACATCAGCTGTTGCCTCAGGCGCATTGCCGCACTGCGGATTTGCCCCTGCATGGCGCAAGCCCAGTGGGAGCACAGCCTGGCCGAGCCGGTACGGGGGCGACATTGCCTACGGGCTCGAGCACCGGCTCCCACACCAACGCGACGCGCAACGCCACGGCCTCGCCGTCCGCGCATCAACCGGCCCATGGCACGCCGGACAGCTACTACGGCACGGATCTGCCGCTGCTGCGTGCCCTGCCCGGCATCGATCATGTGCTCGTCAACGCCAGCGGCCTGACAGAGGCCCACGTGCGCTTTGCCGCGCGACACGAGCTGGCGCGCACCGCCGAAGACGTCCTCGCCCGGCGCAACCGCGCCTTGTTCCTGGATAGCGAAGCCGCCATCCTCGCCGCCCCCGAAGTCGCGCGCATTCTGGCTGAAGAACTGGGCCACGACGCTGCCTGGCAACGCGCTACGTTAGAGGCTTTTATGCACACGGCGGCGCATTATCGTCTGAGCAAATAGCACGTAGATCCTCCGCGTACGAGCGATGAAATAGTGCGGACAATGACAAACGGCGCCGTTTCCCGCGCCGTTTGTCAGTCCATCTCAATGTCGTCGAGGCCAGCCAGCCGCATGAGTGATGCTCATGCGTGGGCTCACCCGCGGGTCCATGTCTTACAGCTTATCCAGATCGAGATACCGGCTGGTTTGAACGATCTGCTCGCGTTCCTTGAAACTCGTCAGTTGCGCAGCCAACGCGCTGCTGTCGCCAGTGCGCTTGATTTCCTGCAAGGTGGTTTGCATGGCATGGATGGCAGCACGCTGCAAATCAGACGGAATGATGGCGATCTGATAGCCCAGGGCCGACAATTCATCGACAGGCACCAGCGGCGTCTTGCCCCCGTAAAACATGTTGATCAGCTTTGGGCCGGGAATCCGGCGCGCGATCTCGCGGATCTGCTCGATGGTCTCGGGCGCCTCGACAAACAACATGTCCGCGCCAGCGGCGGCGTACCGCTCGGCACGCACGAGCGCCGATTCAAAGCCTTCGACAGCGATGGCGTCAGTACGCGCAATCACCAGGCAATCCGGGTCACTGAGCGTTTGCCGGGCGATCTTGATCTTGCGCACCATTTCGTCCGTGTCGACCAGACTCTTGTCGTCCAGATGGCCACAACGTTTGGGGAATGACTGGTCCTCCAGATGGAAAGCCGCCACGCCCGCACGCTCCATGACGCGCACGGTACGCTCGACGTTCGCCGATCCGCCAAAGCCAGTATCGGCATCCGCGATCACAGGCAGGCCGCTGGCCTCGACGATTTTCTCGACCCGGTCCATGACCTCGGTAAAACTCAACAACCCGAGATCGGGCACCCCGGCAGCGCGGGCGATCGCTCCGCCACTGGCATAGACGGCATCAAAACCTGCCATCGCGACCAAACGCGCCGAAAGACCATCAAAAGCGCCTGGCGCTACCAAAGTCTTGCCCGTCGTCAATGCCTGCCGCAATTGCTGCGTCGCTTTCATTCTTTGCTCCTTGTCGTTTGGCTCGGAATGGCGAACTCGCGCCTATCTCGCAAGGCAGGCCATCTCGATCAGGGCGCAAATTATGGCGCGGCGAAATCATTACGTCTAATATATGAAAAATACATAATTAATACTTTTTAAATACCGATATGGAACTACGCCATCTGCGTTACTTCGTTGCCACCGCGCAGGCTGAACACTTCACGCGTGCCGCTCAGCAACTCGGTATTGCTCAACCGCCCCTGAGCCAGCAGATACGCGAACTGGAAAAGGAAATCGGCGCCCCGCTGTTTGACCGTGTCGGCCGTGGCGTAGTGCTCAACAGCGTCGGCAAAGTCTTCCTCGAACGCGCCTCGGATATCTTGTCGCGCGTGGATGATGCCCTGCACACGGCACAGCGCGCCGCACGCGGCGAGGCCGGTGTACTGCGCGTCGGATTCACCGAATCCGCCTCCTTCAACGACCTGGTGACGCACACGCTCAGCCTGTACCAACACCGGCATCCCGAGGTCGAAGTCAGTCTGGAGGAAAGCAACAGCGAATCACTCATCGCCTGCCTCGGTGACAAGACAATTGACGCCGTCTTTGTACGGCCGCCCTTTTCCGTAGCCAGCGGCATTCACTTTGTGAAACTCGCCGAAGAATCGCTGGTCGTTGCGCTGCCAGACAAGCACCCACTCGCCACGCAAGCCAGCCTGCACCTGCAGGACCTGCACGCCGAACGCTTCATCATCTATGCCCGCAAATCCGGCTATGGCCTGAGCGCCGACATCGTCTCGGCCTGCCGCCAACACGGTTTCAGTCCGAGTATCGGGCAGCGCGCACCGCAGCTGTCGTCCGCCGTCAACCTGGTCGCTGCCGGCATGGGCATCGCCGTTGTTCCAGCGTCCATGCGCTGCATGCAACCAGCGGGTGTCACCTATCGTCCTTTGGACTCGTCCTGGCCCAAAGCCGTACTGGGCTTGGCCACGCGCCGCGATGAAACGTCCAGTGTGGTGTCGAATCTGCTGCAACTGGTGAGCGAGGGCAGCGATGGCCGAGCCGGTGCGCTCGATAGCCCGCCCCATTGAGAGGGCGTATTATCTCGGGGTTGACTACCGCACCGCTCACTTGCCATGGATGTATTTCAGCAACTGCAGACCCTGCTGACCGATCACCAGATTTCCTATCGCCTGCTACGCCATGAGCCCGCAGGCAAATCCGAAGAAGTCGCCGTCATCCGCGGCACCACCGTCAGTCAAGGCGCCAAGGCGCTAGTGTGCCGCGTCAAGATCACCTCTAACCAGCGCAAAAATGTCTTGGCGGTTTTTCCGGCCGATAAACAAGCCGATCTGGCCGCCATCGCATTAGCCGCTGGCGGCAAGAAAGCCTCGTTGGCCTCACAAGACCTCGCACGCGAACTCACCGGCTGCGAAATCGGTGCCATTCCCCCCTTCTCGTTCAACGAGGAACTATCGCTATTGGTAGATCCCTCGCTGCGCGAACGGCATGACGAAATTGTTTTCAACGCCGGGCGATTGGACGCATCCATCGTCATGCGCACAGAAGACTATTTTCGTCTGGCCCAGCCTGTACAAGCGGTGTTTGTGCATGCTTGACCAGACATACTGACTCGCTCACCAGACTAAAAACATTCCATGTGTCTCGCCGTACTCGCCCTGCACCATCTCACCGGCATTCCCGTCCTCATTGCCGCCAATCGCGATGAGTTTCACGAGCGCCCGACGCAAGCGGCGTCAATGTGGCCCGGCGAGTCCCGCATCTATGCGGGTCGCGATCTGCGCGCAGGCGGCACCTGGATGGGCGTGAACGAACACGGCCGTTACGCCATCGTCACCAATTTTCGCGACCCGCAGCATCTGCTGAACGACGCGCCGTCGCGTGGCGCATTGGTCGAGGACTTTCTACGCGGCGACGCCAGCCCAGCGGACTATCTCGCCGCGGTGCATGAGCACGCGGCGCGCTACAACGGATTCAACCTGATCGTCGGCGACATCGCCGGCGCCTGTTATCTCAGTAATCGCGACGGCGCACCGCGTGCGCTGCCGCCAGGGGTCTATGCCCTCTCGAATCATCTGCTGGATACGCCCTGGCCCAAGCTCACCCGTACCAAAACCGGTTTTGAACGCATATTAGAGGCCACGCCGCAACCCGACGTGCCCGCGCTCTACGCCAATCTCTTTGACCGCACGCCAGCCGACGACGCAGACCTGCCGGCCACCGGCATTCCGTTGGATCGCGAACGCTTGCTCAGCAGCCCCTTTATCGTCAGCCCCAACTACGGCACCCGCGCCTCCAGCGTGCTGGCTCTGCATGCTGATGGCCGCGGCGAACTGCACGAACGCCGCTACGGGCCAGATGGCGTGCCGGTCGGTGATAGCGATTTGACGTTCAATTGGCAGGCTTGAGCCGATATCCGGCAATCAGCCTCTCAACTATCGTTGACTTTTCCGCGTAACCGCTTGACCTCGCCATGCAATACCTTGCGCTGCACCCTGCGGCGCTGCGATGCCCGTGTCGGTCGCGTCGGCCGCCGGGCCTTTACGGGCTGAGCCACCGCGCGCACCATCTCTGCCAGACGCTCCAGCGCCTCGGCGCGATTTTTTTCCTGGCTGCGATAGGCCTGCGCTTTGATCACGATGACGCCGTCTTTCGACACGCGTCGATCCGGTAATTCGCACAGCGCGTCCTTGATGTGATCGGGCAAACCCGATGCCCGCACATCAAATCGCAGATGCACTGCGCTGGATACCTTGTTGACGTTCTGGCCGCCCGCCCCCTGGGCGCGGATCATGCCGAACTCGATATCGCGCTCGTCGAGGTATAGGTCGTCTTGAATGTGATACATGAATAGAAAATCAGCGCGGCGATGGGAAAACCCCTCGCCGCCCTCGATCAAAATGAGAACTACAGATCACATTTCATCGTTATTTTCCGTTTTTGTGAAGTACAGATCGCATTCTGGTGCCCATCGGGTCGAGCACGGTACCAGAACGCATCAATGGATGGGGGGCTCCGGTGTGGGGTCATTGCCCGACAGACTGGCAAAGTCGCAGCCCAGATGAGCCTGCGTCACCTCGTTTTGATAGATGCGCGTAAAGCCACGCGTATAGGGCTGCGGCGGCGGAGACCATTGGCGGCGGCGTGCCTCCAGTTCCTCATCGGACACCAGCATATCCAGACTACGCGCGCCGATATCCAGTCGCACCCTATCGCCCGTACGCAGCAATGCCAGCGGCCCGCCGATGGCTGATTCGGGCGAGACGTGCAACACACAAGTACCGTAATGCGTGCCGCTCATGCGTGAGTCGGAAATGCGCAGCATGTCGCGTACGCCCTTTTGCAGGAGCTTCTTTGGAATCGGCAGATTGCCCCACTCCGGCATGCCAGGCCCACCGATGGGTCCACCGTTACGCAGCACCAAGACCGTGTTCTCGTCCACATCCAGATCGGGGTCCGCCATCGCCTCGAACATCTCGGCGTTCGAGTCGAATACCAGCGCCGGGCCGGTATGGCGCAGCAGATGCGGACTCGCCGCCGAAGGCTTGATGACCGCGCCGTTAGGAGCAAGGTTGCCGCGTACCACGGCCATCGCCAGACCGGCCTCGGCGCAATCCCCTACACCTTGTTTGAGCGGGGCGGCGGGGTCCAGGATCGTGCCGTCCTCCTCGACCTCAGGCCAGTCCGCGAGGTTTTCTCCCAAGGTGCGGCCGGTACAGGTCAGCGTGGATAGATCCAGATGAGCGGCCACCTTGCGCAGCACCGTCGGCAATCCACCCGCATAGAAAAAATCCTCCATCAGGCGCGTGCCCGATGGGTACAGATTTGCGATCACCGGCACGTCTCGCGCAATCGCATCGATCTCATCCAGATTCAACTCGATCCCAGCCCTGCCCGCCATGGCGGGTAAATGGACGGCGGCGTTGGTCGAGCCGCCCAGGGCGACATACGTCACCACGGCATTGCGAAATGCCGCTGCCGTGCAAATCCGCGAGGGTTTCAAGTCCTCCCACACCATTTCAACCGCACGATGACCGCATTGCCACGCCATGCGAGTATGTGCGGCATCCACGGCCGGGATCGCCATCGAACCCGGCAACGATAGTCCCAGGGCCTCGACGATGGCGGTCATGGTGCTGGCCGTTCCCATGGTATTGCACGTGCCTACACTGCGCGTCATGCGCGACTCCATCGCCATCCATTGCGATTTGTCGATGGCGCCGATGGTGTACTCGGCAAAGAATTTTTTGGTATGCGTGCCGGCGCCGACGGCTTCGCCGCGATAGCGGTCGTTCAGCATCGGCCCCGCCGGCATGAAAATGACGGGCAAATCCATCGACAGCGCACCCATGACCAACGCAGGCGGCGTCTTGTCGCAGCCTCCCATCAGCACTGCACCGTCTATAGGCAAGCTGCGCAACAACTCCTCGCACTCTACCGACAGCAGGTTGCGATACAGCATCGTGGTGGGCTTGACCATGACTTCGCCCAGACTGAGCGCGGGCAGCTCCAGGGGATAGCCGCCTGCCTGCAATACGCCGCGTTTGACGGCCTCGGCCCGCTCGCGCAAATGCGCATGGCACGGCGATAAATCGCTCCAGGTGTTGATGATCCCGATCACCGGCCGTCCCATGAATTCCTCACGGTTCAGGCCCTGCTGTTGCATACGCTGGCGGTGCGCGAAGCCGCGAATATCATCGCTGGCAAACCAACGGTGGCTACGCAGCGTTTCTGGTGTCTTGCGTTTAGGTGTGGTCATGGGCGAACAGGTTAATAGGTGGCAGGCGTCACATCGGCGCCGCGTTTCGCAAACCGGGCAGCCGTCTCATCGCAGGCCTTGCGCAGCAGCACTTGATCCGTCGCCACGGCGACAAACAAGGCGCCCAGATCCAGGCACTCGCGCGCCCGAGGCTCGTCCAGCATCAATATACCCGGCGCTTTTCCGCACGCGAGGATCCGGGCGATGGCGCTATCAATGGCGGCGCGCAACTTGGGATGATGCAGCTCCCCAGGAATGCCCATACTGGCCGACAAATCTGCTGGACCGATGAACACCCCATCGATGCCGTCCACCGACGCGATCTGCTCCAGTTGATCCAACGCCTCCATGGTTTCGATCTGCACCAACACACAAAGCTCGCGTTCGGCCTCTTGCACGTAATTCGTGTCGCGCCCAAAACGCGAACCTCGCATGGAGCCACCCATGCCGCGCACGCCCCGTGGCGGATAACGTGTCGCCGCCACCGCCGCCTCGGCCTCATCGCGGTTTTGCACAAAAGGCAATAACAGCGACTGCGCCCCCACATCCAGGTGACGCTTGATCAGCACCGTGTCGTTCCACGCAGGCCGCACGACGGCGGATGCGGGCCGATCATGTTCCGCGGCGACCGCCTGCAATAGCTGCTGAACCACAATGGGATCGCTGGGCGTGTGCTCGGTATCGATCAGCAGCCAATCAAACCCGGCACCCGCGATCAGCTCGGACACCATGGGAAAGGGCAGCGTCGACCACAGGCCGATCTGTGCTTGCTGCGCCTGCAAGGCACGTTTGAAAAGATTAGGACTAGGCATAGGAAAATAGAAAGTTCAATCGATGTGTACGTTGCCGGCCTTGATGACCTCGGCCATGCGTTGGGAATCAGTTTTCAAGCGCGCCTCAAATTCCTGGGGCGTGGACGACAGGATTTCACTGCCTTGCGACTCTTGCGGTTTACGAAACTCTGGCGTGGCGAGAATGGCAGCCATTTCTTTATGCAGCCGCTCGACGATAGGCGCCGGCGTGCCGCTGCGAACCAACATGCCGCTCCACGCGATCTGTACAGTGCCTGGCGCACCGGCCTCTGCCATCGTCGGTACGTCAGGGGCCAGCGGCGAACGCTTTTCATCGGCCACCGCCAGAATACGTATCTTGCCCGCTTGCGCCACCGGCAATACCGCCGACAAATTGTGGAACATCATCGGGATCTGCCCGCCCATGACATCGGTCAGGGCTGCTGGCCCACCCTTGTACGGCACATGCACCAATTGAGTCCCGGTACTCGCCTCGAATTGCAACCCGGTCAAATGCATGGTGTTGCCGTTACCCGCTGAACCAAACGCCAGTTGGCCGGGCGCGGCCTTTGCCGCCTTGACCACATCGGCCACGGATTTGTACGGCGTCTGCGCGCCTACCACCAGTACGTTCGGCGTCTGGTTCGTCAGCGTGATGGGCTGAAAATCCTTGAACGGATCAAAGCCCGGTGACTTGTAGAGATGCGGATTGACCGCCAGCGTACTGATCGAGCCATAAAAAATGGTGTAGCCATCGGCGGGACGCTGCGCCACATAGGCCGCAGCGATGTTGCCGTTGGCCCCTGCCCGATTCTCCACCACCACGGGCTGGCCCAGCCGGGCGGCCAAGGCCTGCGCGAACGGCCGGGCAACCGCGTCGGCGGCGCCACCCGGCGGCTGGGGCACCACCAACGTGACGGGTTTCTGCGGATAGTCCGCCGCGTGGGCAAGCGGCACGGCGGCCAACGCCACCACGGAAAAAACAGCGCGGCCTAGGCGCGAAATCATCATCGTTTGTCTCCTGTCTGCGAAATTCAGGGGTTGTCGTTATCTGCTGGCCGGTCAAATGATACCGGTTTCATTCACTATGGTACCGGTATCATTTTGCACATGCAAGAGGTATAGTTCCGTCCTATGACGCATGTACCCTCGCCCCCTCCGGACTCTGATCACGCGGCCGATTCCCCTGCTGAATCTCAGCCACGGTCTCGTACTCGTCCCAAACTGGGTCATTACACGATCCATGACGTAGCCGCCCTGGCTGGTGTATCGTCTGTCACCGCGTCCCGCTATTTCAATGCGCCCCACAAAGTCTCGCAAAAGCTGCGCGAGCGCATCGATGCCGTCATCGCCCAGACCGGCTATGCCCCCAATCAGATCGCCCGGCGCCTAGCCTCGACCCATGGCGGCCCTGTCGGTGCGATCATGCAGAACGTCAGCAGCCCTACGTTCGCGCAAATGGTGCGTGGGATGACCGATGGGCTGGAGGCCCAAGGGCTGCAATTGCTATTGGCCAATACCGAGTACTCGGTGGACACCGAATCCCGCGCGATACGTGCCTTTGTGGGGTGGCATCCCAGCGGCCTCATATTGACCCGCGGCGATCACTCCCCTGCCATCGACAGCCTGCTGCAGACCTTGCAGATTCCCATCGTTGAGGCCTGGGAAATCCTGGAAGGCCGCCCGTATCACCAAGTCGGTTTTTCTCAGCACGCTGTCGGGCTGATGCTGGCCGAGCATTTCCTGCAGCAAGGCGCGCGGCGCGTTCGCTTTGCCATGGCACAGGGAGCGCACGGCGCACAGGACACACGTGCCGAACGGCGGGCGCAAGGCTATTCGCAGGCCATGCAGCAGGCGGGACTCAGCAGCGACATCGTGCGCGTCGCTGCCGACGATGACTACGCGGCAGGCTTGGCTCACGTGACGCGATTAGCCCAGGAACCCGCAGAGCAACGCCCCGAGGCCGTGATATTTGCGCACGATCATCTGGCGCTCACAGCGCTCTTGCGCGCGCCGACATTGGGTCTATCCATTCCGCGCGATTGCGCGATCGCAGGCTTTGGCGACGTCCCGCTGGCCAGCATTGTCGAACCCGGCCTGACCACCGTACGCACGCAACCCTACAAAATCGGCGAACAAGCCGCTGCCACGCTAGTGGCTGCTCTGCAAAATTCAGCCCAGGAAATCACGGCGCCCACCATCCACCACGTGCCTTGCGAACTGGTCGCACGGGGCAGCAGCCAAGTCCAGGCCTAGAACCTCTCATTGACATCGTCGACGGCCTGGATCAGGCCGGGTTGGAGCGCTTGGCCGGCCTGCCAATCAGCGACGCAATCTGAATTGCTGTTAATGCCGCTTGCGCTTCGGCGCCGGCATGCCGCGCATGCGCGATGCCAGCGTCTTTGCAATGCACGCAAAGGAGTTTGCTGCACAGCGAGTGATTTATCCGGGATCAAAACCTTTAAGCTGAAACACGCTAAGAAATTGAAGCCGCAACACAACGGAGCTTCAACTTCTAATCTAAAAATACGGAGACAATCATGATCAAACGTAGGCTATTCGCCAGCGCGCTGTCATGCCTGGTATTTTTCAGCACGCCTGCGCCGGCCCAATCATTTCCGTCTAAGCCGATAAGGCTGATTCTGGGCTTTGGGCCAGGTGGAGGCGCCGACGCCATCGCCCGTCTGTATGCCTCAGAATTGCAAAATATCCTGGATACGCCAGTGATCGTGGAGAACAAAGCCGGTGCATATGAACAGCTAGGCGGCCGTGCGACTCAGTCAGCCGATGCGGACGGACATACACTCTGGATCGCCACGACCGGCGGCGTCATCCAAGCTCCACTAATACGGGACATGCCCTATGATCCCGCTCGAGATTTCACGCACGTCGGTGTCATTGCCGAAGCCGACGCCGTGATCGCAGTCAAAAACGACCTGCCGATAAAGAGTATGGATGAGCTGATTGCATACGCACGTGCTCATCCTGGCAAGCTCAACTACGGGTCTGCCGGCACAGGTGCGCCCAGCCATTTGCTCGTGGAATACATTCAGTCCGTTACCGGCATCACGACCACACATATTCCGTACAAGAGCGCCGCTGATGTGGCTAGTGCTCTGATGTCGGGCAACGTAGACTTCGCAGTTATCGTGCCAGGCGTATCGGCGCCGTTGATCAATGCAGGGCGAATCCGTGGAATTGCCATCACCGCTAAACAGCGGGCCCCTGCTCTGCCTGATGTGCCGACGCTCGAAGAAGGTTCCATTGCGGAACTGAAGAATATGAGCGTCTATGCTTTTTACGCTGTCCTGGGTCCCAAAGGGATACCTCCCGACATCACTAAAAAGCTGAATAACGCGTTCAATCAGGCCTCCATGTCGCGGGAGGTGCAAGAACTTTCGGTAGGAATGAATTTCCGCCCGGTTGTCAGCACCCCTCAGGAGTTCACAGACCGAATTGCCCTTGACACGGCAATATGGCGCAAAGTTGTACAGAAACCAAAATAGCCTGAACTCCGACCGCGACATTCAAGTATGAAAAAGACAGCAATCATCACCGGCGGCGCATCCGGAATCGGCCAGGCAACCGCACAAACCCTGCATACCCGAGGATGGGATATATGGTGTCTTGATATCAACATACCCAAATCCGCATCGGGTGCCCTACCCGATCCGTTGGGCATTACTTATCTCCAATGCGATGTTTCCGACACCGCAAGCGTGCAGTCGGCACTGTTAAAGATCGCGGAAAGCACTGATAAAGTCGACGCATTGATCTGTTCGGCCGGAGTACTGCGCACCGGCAACCTGATGGACCAAACGCCCGGAGAAATTGACCTGATGATGCAAGTCAATATTAAAGCGCCATGGTTAATTGCCAGGGAGACACTCCCTCTGCTAAAGAGGGCCTCGCGTCCAGACGACCCGGCCCGTGTGGTCTTTGTAGGATCTATAAGTGGCATTCGGCCCAAAGTGGGAGCCGGGTTCTACGGCGCGAGTAAAGCGGCATTACATGTACTGACCGGAGTACTGGCAGTGGAACTGGCAGCCAGTGGCATATTGGTGAATGCCGTCGCCCCTGGAACCGTTGACACACCGATGATAACGGCAGCATCCCAGCCCTCTAAAACCTCTCAGTACAAGCCTTCAGGCGAGTCGCCTTTGGGCAGAATCGCGAACCCTGGTGATATTGTGCAGGTCATTCTTTTCTTTCTCAGCAACGCCGCCCAGTACGTCACAGGCACAGTCCTCCCCGTGGATGGGGGAACACGAGCAGCATTCCAGCCCAGGTAAAGCCCTGGCCCATCGATGATGAAAACAGAGACGCGGCCTAGCTGCCCAACTATGAATTTGCAAGGCGCACTCTTATACTGAGGTCCGCAGATGCATCGGGAATACGAGCCTCGAATGGACGAACTTGCAGCAATTCGTGTCTTTATCAGTGTCGCTGAATCAGGCAGCTTTTCCGAGGCGGGACGCCGGCTGGGCATGTCGACGAGTTCAGTTTCCCGGCAAGTGGGTGCCCTGGAGGAATGGGTTGACATTCGTCTATTCAAACGCACCACACGCAATCTGTCGCTTACCGAAGCGGGTGAAAACTATCTGGCCTCGGTGGCTCCCGCGCTGCGGGAACTCGAACTGGCGCGGCGCAATGCTCACTCCTATCAGCACAAGGTCAGCGGCGCCATTCGGGTCCATGTACGTGCGTCGGCAGGCACCGAGGTTATCGTGCCGGCCCTCTCATCGTTTTTCGCTCTTTACCCGGATATCGAGATTGACCTTACGCTCACAGACGAGCGCATTGATCTTTTGAAGAACGGCGTGGACGTCGCCGTGTGGTTGGGAAAACTCGATGATTCCAACATGGTTGCACGAGAGCTCAGCGGCAGTAAACGCGTCGTATGTGCAAGCCCAGCCTACCTGCAGCGCAGTGGAGTGCCGAAAAAGCCCGAAGACCTGATACACCACAGTTGCCTCGTCTATCTGAAGCACAACTACTCCAAAGAATGGCACTTCAAGAAAGGCGATGAATCCTACAGCATCCCCGTTTCCGGGGCTTTGCGTACCCCCGACAGTGCGGTTCTGATGGCGGCCGCACGGCAAGGGCTGGGGCTTGTGCTGCTTCAAGATTGGATGGTGCGCAAGGCCGTCGAGCTGGGTCAACTACAGGCGGTGCTGACCGACTACGAAGCGTCGCCCACAGGGCAGCACACCTCGCTCTATGTCGTGTATCCACACCGGCACCGTATCCCCCAGAAAGTGCGAGTCTTCATCGATTTTCTCGTGCGACTCTTCGACTCCAGATCAAGCGTAGCGAGATAACACCTCTTTTTCACCTGGGCCTCAAACCAGACCGCAGTCCGCCGTCGACTCAGCAGGGTGCTTCGGCAAGGTGTATGCGGAGTCTGCCAACTCAGCAGCGGTGTTGTCGGGCAAACCGAGTTCGAATGCATTGAGCGTCAGGGATACCAGGCAGTAATAGCCCAATATGGCAACCAGCTCGACCATTGCACGCGTACCGAGCCCGTTTGTTCCCTTCTCGTAACTGGCTTGAGAGAGTTTCCCGGTCTTCAACAGCTCTGACGAAAGCTGATACACCAGTTCCTCATCAGCCTCACGGAACACAGGTGATCCATGGCTGGCGATGGTCGAAATAATCCCGGGGTCAAGCCCGGCATCCAATGCAATTTTCTTGTGTGCCGTCCACTCATGATGAGAAGTCCAGTGACGTGCGCAGACCAGGATTGCCAGCTCGCTGAGCCGGGGGCTCAGCGACGTCTGGAATCGCAACAATGCCCCTAGATGCTGCGCTCGACGAGCGAGCTCGGCATTCTGCAGCCAGGCAATCATGGGAGCGGGTATTTTTCCGCGAGGCCCGGCCTTGGCCTCTTCACACACGCAAGCCTGTTCGGGAGACATGGTTTGCAAATCGGGTAACTCAATGCGGGACATCGGAGCCTCCAGACGGTCAAATAGCGGGACGTGCAGCCGTTAGGCCACCGTCCACGACCAGCTGGGTTGCAGTGATATAACCGGCCTCATTGCTCGCCAGAAACAACACGGCGTTCGCCACATCCCAAGCATCGCCCATGCGGCCAATCGGAACGCTTGCATGGCGGCGTGCAACGAAAGCCTCGGTATCCGTGACGCCCAACTGTTTGACCAGCCGGCTTTCAACCAAGGGCGTGTGCATCGTTCCTGGAACCACGGTGTTGACTCGAATCCCCTTGCGAGCATAGGCGATACCCAGTGAGCGGCTGAACGCCATGATGCCGGCCTTTGACGCTGCATAGCCCACGCTCACTCGCCCCCCCATCTGGAATGTCATGCAGCCGATGCTGGAAACGTTGACAACGGCGCCTACACTGCCATCTTGCTCAAACTGCCGCTCCATGACCGGAAGAACATGCTTGCAGCCGAGAAATGCGGTTTTCAAGTTGAGATCCATCTGGGCATCCCAGGCTTGCTCTGACATCGTCACGGGGTCGCCCGGAGCACTGCCGCCCACATTATTGACCAGCACGTCGATGCGTCCCATTTTGTCGAGACATTCCTGAACCGCGCTGGCAACCTGTTCACTATCGGTCATATCACATTTGCGAAACGACCAGTCCGTGAGGTTCCCCGCAAGCATCGCAGTGCGCGTCCCCTCAATGGCGGCCTCGTCTCGATCAACGCCAAAAACACGTGCGCCCTGGCGAGCCATGAGGACGGCAGTGGCTTTTCCGTTACCCCAGCCCTCCCCTATGGATCCGGCTCCCGCAATGAAAACGACTTTACCCGACATATTGAGCATATTGCCTGTTCCCTTAGAGCACTTGATGAAGCCCCATGTAAAGATTCTACGTACGGAGAGCGAGGGAGAAACAGCACAGAAACCGGAAAGCAACCTTGCTCCACATGCAAAGATCAGGCCATGCGCGGCCCTCAGTTCTGGAATGTCCCGGCGTCTGCAACACACCTTTCCATAATCAGTACATGCATAAACTGCGGAATCCAAGAACAATGAAGCTCCTGCTCCTTCGCACGGAGCAAGGCTCAGATAACAACATGGGACAAATCAATGAAAATCACGAGAAGATCTCTTCTGATAGCCAGTGCCGCACTGCCGCTTGCGGGCTGGGGCAAGCTCGCGCATGCGCAGCGTTATCCTTCACGGCCAATACATATCGTGATACCTGCTGCCGCATCGACCTCGATTGATGTCACGGCCCGGTTTTTCACTGAGCCTCTAGCTCAGCGTCTTGGCGGTTCTACCGTCATTGAGAACAAGCCAGGCACAGGCGGACTCATTGCGTACGCTGGCGTAGCCAAAGCGGCCGCAGACGGCTACACCTTGATGATGGCAGGAATACCAATGTATCTGCTGCCTTTGCTCTCCCAGGGCACCGCCACCTTCGATCCATTGGCGGCTTTCTCGCCTATTGCCCGCGTCGCGAGGGTGTCTTTCGGATTGGTGGTGAACTCAAGCTCGCCTTACCACACCCTGCAGGACTTGATCCGAGCGATGCGCGACAAGCCCAATGAGTTGACCTACTCGTCTCAGGGAGTCGGCAGTGCAGCTCACTTGTGCGGCGCCCTTCTGACCCATATGAGCAATACAAAAGCACAACACGTTCCGTACAAATCAACGGCGACGGCAACGACAGACGTAGCGGCCGGCCTGGTCAGTTTCACCATGCAGCCCGGCCCGTCCGTCCTCG
Source organism: Bordetella tumbae (assembly GCF_054780995.1). NCBI lineage: Bacteria > Pseudomonadati > Pseudomonadota > Betaproteobacteria > Burkholderiales > Alcaligenaceae > Bordetella > Bordetella tumbae. The sequence continues at coordinate 265,782 of NZ_BAAGVG010000012.1, read as the reverse complement.
GTTTGCTGCAGACCGGGAAACTGCGCCTGCTGGCTGTATCAGGAGCTCAACGCTGGGAAGCTTTCCCGGATGTCCCCACCGTCGCACAGGCGGGCATCCCAGACTACGAGCTTTCTTCATGGTTAGACTTCGTCGCGCCAAAGGGCACGCCCGATACAGTCATGACGCTCTTGGACGGGCAGCTCAGAGAGATTGCACGCACGCCGGAATACAAGGACTTCTGCAGCCAAAAAATGATCTTTGCAGAAGAGGTCGGCCATCAGGAGCTCGCACGACAAATGCAACACGAGGCCAGGAGATGGAAGGAGATCGTCGAGTTGATTTAGGCGTCAAAAGGCTGGCGGAACGTTGAGAGGCAGGTTCCCCGGTATCAGCCCGATACCGGAGAGTCCTGCCTATTGAGTCAATCCCAGCTCGCGCGCCTTGATCTGTATCGCAACGTAGTGCGTATACACCCGGTTCTGGGATAACCCGCCCCCCACAAACCACAAACCCCGCTGCGGCGTCGGGCCAAACATGTTGCGCAACTCCCCGTTTTCTGCCAGCCCCCAGATGGGGCCCACTTTCTCGGCAATCTCTTCACCGAGCAAATTTTTCACTACCTCTTCCTGCGGATAATAGCCAGTAGCCGCAATCAGGAGATCGGCCTTCTCTATGGTGCCATCCTTCATCAACAAGCCTTCGGCAACGAACCTTTCGGCATCCTGCCATTGCAGCAGACCGATGTCACCGCTCGCGATCAACTCGGCGCATCCACAATTCAGGTAATAGCCGCCATGGCGCGTACGCAGCTTCATCTGGTGACCTGCCTCATCAGGGCCGAAATCCAGCTTGAAACCACGCGCCCGCAGGCCATTCAACAGCTCTTTGTCGTGCTCTTTCATCCTCTTTACGTTGAGCTGATATCCACGGCGCAGCAATGGCATGGTCGGCGCGGTGCCGATGAGATCGGCATCTTCCAGAGGGATGTTCTCTTGGTAGTGCACCGTGTTGTTAAACGCGGCGGCCTCCACACTCACCACAGTCGTTGAACCGCGCTGTATGAGTCTGACGTTCGCACCATGCTCGTGTAGATCTTGAGCGCAATCGTGCCCGCTCGTACCCGTACCCAGTACGAGCACGTCCTTGCCCTTATACGAGGCACCGGAGTAGTAGTCTTCGGTGTGCAGCACTTCGCCCTTGAAATCGGACAGACCGGGTAACTCGGGGATTCTTTTTCCGCCGGCGATTCCGTTGGCGAAAACAATATGTGTTGGGTGCAGCGTTCGCTCTGAACCGTCCTCGACCCGTACGGTCGCATTCCATCGCCCGGACTTTTCATCGTAGTCGCCATGTATGAACGTCGTGCTCGTCCAGACATTGCACTGCATCGCCCACGCGTAGAACTCCAGGAAACCCGCAAGCATGTCCTTTGGAAGGTACTTGGGCCAGTTCGGCGGAAACGGTATGTAGGGAAAATGGTTGATAGCCACTTCGTTGTGCAGTGCCAGCGAATGATAGCGATCACGCCACGTCTGACCAACACGTGCGCCCCTCTCGACCACCAATGCGTCCACGCCCAGCAAGCGCAATCGAGCCGCCAATGAAACGCCACCCTGGCTTCCGCCAATGATCAGAACCACGGGTTCGCGATCTTCGAAACGTTGTTCTTGCGTGCGCAAATCCGACCAGTTTGCACCTCCAAAGTTGCGCGAAATCGCTGAGCCTGCAGGCCGGCGCTGCAGAATCGGTTCTTCGTGCCCCTTAAGCTCCGTCATCGAACTGGAAAACACCCACGCCCTGTCCGGCGCAGTGACAGGCAGCCGAAGCACACCATGGCAACGCGCGACGTCGGTTTCAAAGCTGAAGATCGCTTCGATGACATCCTCTCCCGTCCGTTTCACACGCCGGGGGGGAGTCCGTCCTTGCGCCACGCGGAAATTGCGAGCGTTGACTTGAGGCTGATGGCATATCAGAGCATCTACCACGGACAAGCAATCATCGTGCGGCGAAATGTTCCAGGTGAATGCCAGCATGTCACGCCAGTGACATTCCCCTGCAAAGCACTCGAGCAAGGCTTCGCGATCACATGCTCGCAGCGCTTTTTCGAACGCAGTCAGCCACCTGCTGGCTTGCGCATATTCGGAGCGTTGCTCCATCGCAGTGCAATTTTCTTGTGTTCCTGTGTCGACCAACATTCTTGCCCCTGATAAGACTGGGCTCCCTGCCATTAGGGCCCCACGCATGCAGTCGATTCTAGAGTGGGCGCGGGCCTCCACTAAGTAGCTGGCGCGGCAAAGAACATTGCAGAAACCGCAAAACTCCTGAAGCGAAGTTTCCTTTCCAAATGCCTTTGCCGGGGATGCAAAGCACCTTTTCGGTCTTCAAGTATCTATTGCGCAAGCCAGTCCCTAAAATTTACGCAACACGCCTCCGAGTTCGGCGCTTGTAAATAATCCTTAAAGGGAAACGCCATAGTGCCAGACGAATTCATACTGAAGGCATTGGGAGCAGACATCCCCCAATCATGGCCAACTCAATACCTGCGAGCCGCCTCCAAAGGCGCCAGCGTGCTCACCTCCCTTGAAGACTAATCCACCAACCACAGCCGAACAGACATGAGACTAAAGAACAAAATTGCCATCATCACCGGTGCAGCAAACGGCATGGGCGAAGCAGAGGCGCGCCTCTTTGCCCAAGAAGGCGCCACCGTCGTACTTTCCGACATCGACGACGTTCGTGGCGAGCTGGTTGCCGGGCAGATTCGCCTGGACGGCGGCCAAGCCACATTCTTCAAAGCGGACGTATCGCGAACAGATGATTGGAAGGCCCTGCTCGATCATGCCGTGTCTACACACAGTCGACTCGATATCCTGATCAATAATGCCGGCATATCATCCAGCTCGTTCGGTATCGACGACCTGGATGCTTGGGACACGCTAATGGATGTCAATTCCAAAAGTGTTTATATCGGCTCGCAACTGGCTGCGGAAATCATGAAAAAGGCCGGCAGGGGTTCAATCGTGAATATCTCGTCAATATTTGGAATCGTGGGCGGCGAGACCGGGCATCCGGCGTACCATGCATCAAAAGCTGCAGTACGAAACGTCAGCAAAGCGCTGGCGGTACGGCTGGCCTCGCATGGCGTGCGGGTCAATTCGGTGCACCCCGGCTATATGACGCCGATGGTGTCGTCCAATGCCGCGGGGGTGGACCGGGCCTCAAAATCCCCAATGATGCGCCTGGGACAACCGATAGAGGTTGCTTACGGTGTGCTCTTTCTCGCTTCGGATGAGGCATCTTTTGTCACCGGAGCCGAACTGGCGATTGATGGCGGTTTTTTAGCGCGGTAGTAACAGGCAGGCTAGGCGGCGCTGCAGATCACGAAACGGTACTTCCGTGCCAGTTGGTCGCGCGCGGCGGCAACAAGGCCGCATAACCCGGTAAAATACTGGATTACCCTAGATCGGCCCTGCCGTTCTCGCATGACTTATTCCGCCAAAGAAATCTTCAAAACCCTGCAAGGCGAAGGCGCCCAGGCGGGGCGTGCTGCTGTGTTCTGCCGGTTCGCCGGATGCAATCTGTGGTCGGGCCGCGAGGCCGACCGGGCCAGTGCCGCCTGTACGTTCTGTGACACGGATTTTGTCGGCATCAATGGCGAGGGTGGCGGCAAATTCGCCACGGCGACCCTGCTCGCCGATACCATCGCGGCGACATGGGGCCCGGATACCAAAGACCGCTATGTCGTCTTCACCGGCGGCGAACCGCTGTTACAGCTCGACGAGGCCTTGCTCGAGGCGGTGCACGCGCACGGTTTTACCGTCGCCATCGAAACCAACGGCACGCTGCCACCGCCCCCCGGTATCGACTGGATCTGCGTCAGCCCCAAGGGCACCGCACCCGTCGTCATCGAACGCGGCCACGAGCTGAAGCTGGTCTACCCGCAAGCCAATGCATTGCCCGAAACCTACGCCCACCTGGATTTCGAGCACTTTTTCCTGCAGCCCATGGACGGGCCGGCGCGCGTCGCGAACACCGAACAGGCCGTTCAGTACTGTTTGCAGCACCCGCAATGGCGGCTCAGCCTGCAAACCCATAAATACATAGGCATTCCTTAATGATGACCCCTCACGCCCAGCGAGGCTTGCGATGATCTCAGTGACTCGCAAGCTGGAATTCGATGCCGGGCACCGCATCCCCGATCACCGCAGCCAATGCCGCAACCTCCATGGCCATCGTTATGTCCTCGAGGTCACCCTCACCGGCGATATCGTCGACGCGCCGGGGGAATCCGATAACGGCATGGTGATGGATTTTTCGGAAATCAAATCCATCGCCAAGCAACATATCGTCGACCCCTGGGATCATGCCTTTCTGGTGTATCGCGGCGATGAGGCGGTGCGGGGGTTTCTCGATACCTTGCCTGGCCACAAGACCGTGGTGCTCGACTGCATCCCCACGGTCGAAAACCTGGCCAGCATTGTTTTTCGCACCCTGGCGCCGCACTACCATGGGCACTATGGCGCACAACTGCGCCTGAGCCGCGTGCGCCTGTACGAGACGCCCAATTGCTGGGCGGATTGCGAGGGCTGAAACGCCCTCATCACAGGCCTTTCTCTCGCGTTGCCATCAGATAGTTTTCCGCCGCGCCATCGTTCACGCTGTTCCACAGCAGTTGATCCGCACGAAACTCGCGCCACGATGTAAAGACTTTGGCGAACTGCGGGCTCTTTGCTGCGTAGTCGTCCAGGACCTGCTTGGTCGCGCTCTGCATCGCTTGCATGACCTCGCGCGGCCAGGACTTTAGCTTGACGCCCTGCCCCACCAGGCGCTTGAGCGCCACGATATTGTTGGCGTCATACTTGGCCAGCAAATCATCGGCTGCCATGGCGCTGGCGGCACGCAATGCCTCTTGGTAACGGGGCGGCAGCTTGGCCCAGCTATCGCGATTGATCGCCAGGCATAGGTTCGCCCCCAGTTCCATGACGCCAGGACCGTAGTAGTAGCTCGCGACCTTGGCAAAACCCAGTTTTTCGTCGTCGTACGGCCCCACAAACTCCACTGCGTCCAGCGCCCCCTTTTCCATCGCGGGATAAATATCGCTGCCCGCGACCTGCTGCGGGATGGCGCCGAGTTTTTCGTACACCATGCTCAGCATGCCAGGCGTACGTATCCGCAGTCCCTTCAGATCGTCGACTGTCTTGATCTCTTTGCGAAACCAGCCGCCCATCTGCGCGCCCGTATTGCCGCAAGGAATCGCCAAGGCATTGAAGCGAGCGTACAACTCGTCCATCAATGCACCGCCGCCGCCATGCAATAGCCATGCCGTCTGCTGACGCGGCGTCAGTCCGAACGGCACGCCTGTATCAAACGACAAGGCAGGCTCTTTACCGAGGTAATAAAAACCTGCAGTGTGCCCACACTCGGTCGTGCCGTTCTGCACGGCGTCCAGCACCTGCAAGGGCGGCACGATCTCGCCCGCAGAAAATCCCCGGATGGTGAATTTTCCATCCGTCAGATCGGAAACGCGCTTGGTCAGGTATTCCGCGGCTCCCCAGACGGTGTCCAGGGACCGTGGAAAACTGCTGGGCATACGCCAATTGATGGTGGGAGCCTCTTGCGCCACGACCGGCGCGGACAACAGGGCCCCACCCGCCCCTGCCAAAGTTAGGAAACGGCGGCGTTGCATGGCAAAGCTCCTCTCAATCGAGACAGTCAGGCGCCTCGCGCAACGCGCGACGGGCGAAATAGGCGAAAGTCAGCTCCAGGATCTTGGGCTTGACCAGAAAATCGTGGGACTCGCGTGCGCGGTCGGCAGGCACGGGATTGACCGGCCCGATCGCGCGGGCACGCAATTGCAATGCCGCGACCTGCTCGAGCCAAATAGCCATCACCGTGGCTTCCTCGACCGATTTGCCGGCCGTGAGCAGGCCGTGATTCGCCAAGAGGATGGCACGTTTGTTACCCAACGCCTTGGAGATGATTTCGCCTTCGTCGTCACCGATAGGCAAACCCGGCCACTCGGGCAGATAGGCACAATCGTCAAAAAACGGCGTGGCGTCCATGTGCGCCACAACGAGCGGCTCACCCACCATCGACAGCGCCGACACGGACGGGGGATGCGTGTGCACAATGCACTGGACTTCCGGGCGATGCCGGTAGATCCAGGCGTGGAAACGATTGGCCGGATTCGGCAGCGATTTGCCATCCAGAGGATTGATGTCTTCATCGATCAGAATCAATTCGCTGGCACGTGCCTCGTCGGCGCCGATCCCGAAAGGCAAGGTCCAAATCGTGCCAGGCTCATCGCCCCGCGAGGTGATCTGTCCGGCCAGGCCGCCATGCCAATGGCCTTGCGCGGCCAGCATCCGGCAAGCCAGGGCCATTTTTTGCGCTGAAGTCCAATTCGCCGAGGGCGTCGCCCGTGCCTCGATCTCGCGATCGACACGGCTGCGCAGGGCTTCTTTATCTTGAAAAGCGTAATCCGACATCTTGATATCCGTTCATTCCAGGGAGAGACAACACGTACCGGTTATCTCGTCTGCTTTGCCCTATAGGCAACATGTTGTCCAAAGTACAAATTATTGCCCATATAGACAACAAGGGGAAACCCTCAATGTCGCGCTGTGCGCCACGCCCAAAAGTGGCATCATCGCGTTTTCGCCCGAGATAGCCGCCGTCTTGCCATGCCAGCCAAACGTCCACCTTTAGCCGCCGCGCCCCCTGATGCTCAGCAAGTGGGTCTACGTATCCGGGCAACGCGACGCCAGCGCAAATTGACGCTGACAGCACTGGCGGCGCAAACCGGCTTGGACAAGGGATTTCTGTCGCGCCTCGAACGCGGGGAAAAATTCGGATCGGTCGGCACGCTGCATACGGTGGCAACCGTGTTGGGAACGCCGCTGTCCGCCCTGCTGGGCGAGGCCGATCCCAAAGACGAAATCCATATCGTGCGCGCAGGCGAACGGCACCGATTGAGCTCGTCAGACACGGAGCCAGGTGAACACACTTATGAAGCCATCACCATGGGAGCCAGCAACAGCGGCCTGTCCGTCATGGTGGTAGAGGTCGGAACGCATGGCGAGCGCACCGTGGCTCACCACGGCGGCGATGAATTGATCTTTGTGCTGGAAGGCCGCGTCCGCGTGCATTTCGGCGAACACACGGTGCTGCTGGAGCGCGACGATAGCGTGCGTTTTCCGGGCTATCTGCCACACAGCTTGTGCGCCGAAGGCCGCAAGACCGCACGAGCGCTCATCATTATCGCCAGCGATCAGGCTTGAGAGCAGGTTGCCTGGTCGGTACCCTGCCGTCATAAAGCAAGACGCCCTCACCCCATGCAATGAAAAGCATGGCATGCAGTAGAGAGGTCTTCAGCCAGCCACGTCGGCCGCCCCCATGGATACGGCCGTTTCGTTCATGAAACGGGCCATGCGGACATCCAACTCGGTCACGCCGTCAGCCGAATGGGTGGACAGCACCACGTCGACGCGGTTGTACACGTTGAACCATTCGGGGTGGTGATCGAGCTTCTCGGCGTACATGGCCACGCGCGCCATGAAACCAAAGGCAGCGTTGAAGTCTTTGAACTGGAAGCTTTTCTGGATAGCGTCACGCTCGGCATGCGCCCGCCAGCCGGCAAGGCCGGACAGGACGTTCTGCGCGCCCAGCCGGGGCAAGGATGGTTTAGTCAAAGTCGCTCTCCTGAACGGTCAATGTGCCCTAAAGGAAAATTCTCGCCCAAATATATTGTTAGGATGCTAATAAATAGCATACAATACAAATATGACGAACCCACACACCGACTCCTGCCTTATGGCCACCACCGCCAGCCTGATGGTGCTATCGCGTGCTTATCGCAGCGTAGCCGATAGCGCCCTGTCTGCCTATGGCCTGTCACAGGCAACTGCCTGGCCTGTCATTTTGACGGGCCGGCTGGGCGATGGCGTGCGCCAGGGTGCGCTCGCCGAGGCGCTCGGTGTCGAGGGACCATCGTTGGTTCGTGTCTTGGATCAGTTGGTTTCGGCCGGTCTGATCGAACGCCGCGAGGATCCGCACGATCGCCGTGCGCGCACGATACATCTGACGCCTGATGGCCATGCCCTGCGCGAACAAGTCGAAGGCGTCCTCGTCAAGCTGCGCCGCGAGATTTTCAAAGACGTCAGTCACGAAGACCTGCAAGCATGCATGCGTGTTTTTGACACATTGAAATCGGCACTAGGCCGAGACGATGCGGTTCCCATGCCCAAGGAGCCCCGGCCATGAAACTGCCCGACGGCGATGAAATACTGTTTTCGATCAAGTGCTACATAGGCGCCATTACGGCGCTTTATCTTTCGTACTCCATCGGATTGTCCCGCCCGTTCTGGGCGATGACGACGGCCTATGTTGTGGCTCAACCGTGGGCCGGCGCAGTGCGATCCAAGGCGGTTTTCCGGCTTGGTGGTACTTTTTTTGGCAGCGCCGTGGTGGTGTATCTCGTGCCGCGCCTCGCCAGCCAGCCAGTGCTGATGGTGCTGGTCATGTCGCTCTGGATCGGTCTGTGCCTGTATATCTCGGTTCTCGACCGCACTCCCCGCTCGTATTTGTTCATGTTGGCGGGTTATACCGCCGCCATGATCGGCTTTCCGAGCGTGACCGATCCCACGACGGTGTTCGATACGGCTTTAGCACGGGTCGAGGAAATTTCTCTAGGCATTGTTTGTGCAACGCTAGCGCATAGTTTGATTTTCCCGCACGGAATTGCCGGCCCCTTGATGGCGCGACTGGATGCGACGATGCGCGATGCGCGCAACTGGGTTCACGATATCCTGACCAATCGCGAGACCGTGCTGCGCGGCAAAGAGCGTCGCGTCTTGGCCGAGGATCTATCCCAACTGCGTATACTGGCCACTCACGTGCCGTTCGATACGGGCAATATCCGTTGGACGGCGGGTGCGGTACGCGCAATGCAAGACCAGATCTCTGCCTTGACACCATTGGTGTCGGCTGTCGATGATCGTTTGAACGCACTGCAAAAAGACGGGCGTGCACTGCCCGATACCGTCAATAGCATTTTGCGGGACATTGCGGCTTGGGTCGATATGGGTCCCAAGGCCGACCGCGCACAAGCCCACACACTGCGTACGGCGTTGACGGCGCTGACCCCCGAGATCGGTCCTGCTGCCGATTGGCATGATGTGTTGATGATCAGCCTGGTCAATCGTTTACGTGAGTTGGTCGACGGTTTTGATCGCTGTCTGGCATTGCGACATGATATTCGTGATGGTCTGGCGGGTACGCCGCGCAAGTCCGGCCGCCCCGCCCGTCTGGAGTTCGGTGCCGTGATGCACCGTGACCATGGCTTGGCATTGTGGTCGGCGCTGGCCGCTGGCCTGGCCGTGTCAATCTGCAGCATTTTCTGGATTCAAACGTCGTGGACTAACGGCTCGACGGCAGTCATGATGGCTGCGATTTTCAGCTGTTTCTTTGCCGCGCAGGATAACCCCGTGCCCGGCATCATGATGTTCCTGAGGTACACGATTTACTCGATTCCCATCTCAGCACTGTATTTATTGGGGATCTTGCCAGCGGTGCATTCGTTCGAAATGCTGGCGTTTGTCATGGCGCCTGTCCCCCTGATGCTCGGTGTATTGATTGCCCGTCCGGCTTATACCCTCAAGGCCATGGCCTTGCTATTCGGCTTTCTGGGGACACTCGCGCTGCACGATACGAACACAGCCGATCTGGTGTCGTTTATCGACACGATGACCGCACAAATCATCGGTGTGACGACGGCGGCTATCACTGCCGCGATCTTCCGTACCATGAGTGCAGACCGCAGCGCACGTCGAATTCAAGCCGCGAACTGGAAAGAACTGGCGGCGTTGGCGAGCGCCAGCCAGGCTCCCTCGCGTTCGGCCTATGCCTCTCGGATGTTGGACCGTATCGGCATGCTGCAACCTCGCCTGTCTCTCGCTAAACGCGCCGATGACCATTTGGCCGATGATGCGTTGAAAGATCTGCGCGTCGGTAACGATATTGCCGAGCTGCAGCGTGCACGCCGTATTCTGCCTGCCATCGACGCCACGGTACGCCCGGTATTGAAAGGCTTGGCGGATTTTTTTCGGCAACGCTCGACCCAACACCGCAAGTCATCCGATTACCCCAACTTGCTCGACAACATTGACCGGGCCTTGGCTCGCGTTACGGCATCTCCTGGGGCGCTGGTGGCGCGCGAACGCGCCGTCGTGGCGCTGGTCGGCATCCGGCGTGCCTTGTTTCCTGAAGCCCCTGACTATCAATCCGGTATTTTGCTGCCGGCCCATGCATCATGATCGGCGAATTTAATTTGTACGGCATTTATTTCCCTTGGCCATTGGTGCTGGGGGTGATCACGCTAGGGGTCGCCTGGGTCGTGCGCCGGGTGTTGGCCCGAGTCGGTTTTTATCGGCTGGTATGGCACCCCGCCTTGTTCGATATGGCGCTATATGTGGTCCTGCTCTATGGCGTGTACCTGATTTCACCTTATATATTCAAGAAGTAGCATCATGAACATCCTCAATTCGCCGCGCTTTCGCCGTGTAGGCAAATTTGTCGTGACGGTACTGACCGTATGCGCGGCGGTCTATGCCGGCTGGCAGTTATGGATCCATTACGAAATCGATCCCTGGACACGCGATGGGCGCGTCAAGGCCTACGTCGTGCAGGTCGCGCCCGATGTATCCGGCCTGGTCACTGCCGTCCCTGTGAACGACAACCAAGACATCAAGAAAGGCAATGTCCTGTTTGAAATCGATCGCGCACGGTTCCAATTAGCCCTGGACCAGGCCCAGGCCGCCGTACGCTCACAACAAGTGGCTCGTGACCAGGCGACACGAGACGTCAAACGCAACCGTTCGCTCGGTTCGTTGGTCGCGACCGAAGCCGTCGAACAAAGCCAGGCACGCTTGCAACAAGCCGAGGCCGCTTTGGCCGAAGCCGAAGTCCAACTCAATACCGCCAAGCTGAATCTGGAGCGTAGCCGCGTGGTGGCGCCGGTTGATGGGCGCGTCACGAATTTGGATTTGCGCGCGGGCTCCTATGCGACAGCCGGCCGCGGCGTCATGGCTCTCGTTGATGCCAACTCGTTTTACATCGAAGGTTATTTCGAAGAAAACAAACTGGTGCACATCCACGAAGGCGATGCCGCCACGGTCACGCTGATGGGTGAATCCCGTCAAATCAGCGGCCACGTGGAAAGCATCTCGATGGGGATTGCGGACCGCGATCGCAGCTTGGGTGAAAACTTGCTCCCCAACGTGAACCCCAACTTTAACTGGGTACGCCTGGCGCAGCGTATCCCCGTGCGTATCCGCATTGATAAGGTACCCGAGGGTGTCCGTTTGGTAGCGGGTCAGACTGCAACGGTGGAGGTTCATTCAAAATGATTGCCTCTCGCGCTCTAACCCCGCTGGCGCTAGCCATCATCCTCGCGGTGGCGGGCTGCGCCGCGGTCGGCCCGGACTATCAAGTCCCCACAGACGCCGCCGTGAATCGCCCTGCCGCTGCAGGCGAGTTTCAAGAGTCCCACGAAGCGGTCTTTCAGCAAAATAGCGTGCCCGGTACGTGGTGGCGCTTGTACGAAGACCCGACGTTAGACAAACTCATCGGTCAGGCACTGCAGGCCAATACCAGTTTGCGTATGGCGGCGGCTAATCTGGAACGCGCTCAGGCCGTGACCGAAGAGGCCCGTGGTGCTCAACAACCGACCATCGGCGTGAATGCTTCGCCCACCTATGGGCATGCGTCCGGGGTCTCCGTGCTGTCGCCAGACACACGGCCCATGAACCGCTGGTCGTATTCCGGTGGCATCAGCATCGGCTACCAAGTCGATTTATTTGGCAAAATCCGTCGTGCCATCGAGGCTGCCGAGGGCGACGAACAGTCTGCTCAGGCCGCCTACGATGCCACACGCGTGACCGTCGCCGCGGAAACAGCGCGTGCCTATGCGGATATCTGCTCGGCCGGTATGCAACTGGCCTCGGCCCGCCATTCGGTGAACGTGCAGCGCGACTCGCTGGACGCGGTGCAACGCCTGCAACAAGCCGGTCGCGGCACCGCACTGGATGTCACGCGTGCACGTAGCCAGTTGCAGCAATTGCAAGCCAACCTGCCGCCCTTTGAGGCGAGTCAACGCACAGCACTCTATCGCTTGGCTGCGCTGACCGGCCAGACGCCCGCCGAAATGTCCACGACGCTATTAGAGTGCCACCAACCACCCCGCCTGACGCAGGCGATCCCGGTCGGAGATGGCGCCGCCCTGCTGCGCCGCCGGCCCGATATACGTCAGGCCGAGCGCAGCTTGGCCGCCGCGACCGCGCGTATTGGCGTCGCCACGGCGTCGTTGTACCCGTCCATCTCGCTGGGCTTGTCGGGAGGGTCTGCTGGGCCTGCCACCATGTTTGGCGAACGCGGCACCTTTAGCTGGAGCGTCGGCCCACTGATTTCCTGGACAGTCCCTAACACGGGTGTGGCGCAGGCGCAGATCGCGCAAGCCAAGGCCGTCGCGAGCTCCGCCCTGGCCAACTTTGACCAAACGGTATTGGGTGCACTGCGCGAAACTGAAAGCGCACTGGTCTCATATGCCCGACAGCTCGATAGAAATGCCGCCTTGGCAGAGGCGCGCAACCAAAGCGCGATCGCAGCCAAGCAAGCCGAGCAACTATTTCACGCAGGTAAAACCGATTATCTGAACGTGTTGGATGCACAACGCACGTTGGCCAGCGATGAAAGCGCATTCGCAGCATCGCAGGCGGCATTAAGCAGCGATCAGATCGATTTATTCCTGGCGTTGGGTGGAGGTTGGCAGGATACGCCGGTGGCTCAAGATACGTCCGCGTCGGATCAAACCACATCGCATACTCGATCCCAGAACCGGCCAAGCGACAGGTAAAGTGCCTGTCGCTCAAGCTGTCCGCCCCTAAAGCCGCAGCTCAGACCTGGTTTTAAGCACTACGGATCAATGCAGCGTCTCGCCCTTTGACGGCGCCTGATCCAGCCCCAGCGCGGCTTCCCAACTGCGCAGCGGGACGCAGGTTTGCAGGCGTTCGATGGCGCGCTGGATCAAGGCCGGATGCAGCTCGTGGCCGACGCGGCTGGCCACGTCGATGGTGCAATCACCATGTAGAGAATCCAGCCATGCCTGCGCCGTTTGGGCATACGACACGTTCATCACGTGATCATCGGCCCCGTGCAACAAGTGGATGGTCGTATATTGCGGCGGGACTTTAGGCAACTGGGCATAGCGGCCGGAAAATGCCAGCACGCGCCCGGCCAGACCATCATGTGCCTGCACGGCCTCGAGCGACATGATCGCTCCCTGCGAAAAACCGGCCAGCGCGGTATCGGACTGCAATAGGCCAAATCGAGCCTGTGCGGCGCGGACATAATCCACCAACGGCGGCAAAGCACGGGCCACGCGTTCCGCGCGGTTGTCCTCGTCAATCCCGCGCACCGAAAACCATTGGCGCCCCTCGCCCCCGCCGTCATAGGGCTCAAATCCGGCCGGTGCCAAAATCGCCGCCGCCGGAAATGCCGTGCGTACAGCCTGGATCAAGGCTGCAAGACTGTGCGGCGTACTGCCCACACCGTGCAGCAGGATAAAAAGCTGTTTGATCTCGGTATCGGCGTCAGGCAGGAATTCAAGGGAGGCAGGCTCTGTCATGGGGGGCTCCAGCATGTCGGGGCATGGTGGATCTGGCCCCAATACGTCATTGTAAATCCCTCCCGAAAATACTGTATATTTATACAGCAAAAGAGATTAACCATGATGTCCCCAGAACATATCCATCCCGCCTTATGGCGAGCTACCCAATTGGCTCACGGCGCCCAGCGCGGCGTTGCCACCGGCTATGCCACGCTGTCGGCCCAACTGCCTGGCGGAGGCTGGCCCTCGGGCGCGCTCATCGAGCTCCTGACACCGCATGCCGGGATCGGTGAAATCCGACTGCTGCAGCCGGCATTGGCGCAGCTTGATCGCCATCATCCGATTGCCTTGGTCCAGCCCCCGCATGTGCCACACCAGGCTTGCTGGCAAGGCTGGCGCTTGAATCCCGAGCAGTTGCTCTGGATTGCCCCCGAGCGTCCGCTGGATGCACTCTGGGCGGCCGAGCAAATCCTGAAACACGGCAGTTGCGGGGCACTGTTGTGCTGGCTGCCTCGGGTCCGTCCAGAATCCTTGCGCCGCCTGCATCTGGCGGCTCAGATGGCAGATACGCTGTGCTTTGTGTTGCGTCCGGCCACCGCTGCACAACAGGCATCACCCGCGCCATTACGACTGGCCCTGGCGCCTGCCCCCGGCGGGCTGTCTGTGCATATTCTGAAACGCCGCGGTCCGAGTTGCACAGAGCCGTTGTCGTTGGTTTTCGAATCCCCGATGCATACGGGGGTGGAGACTGGCGTAGGTACGGTGCCATCCGTGGAATCGACCGAGGATACGGTCGCCACACCGATGCTCACATCAGGAACCCTGTCTCCTGACTCGTTAAAAACAATGCTTTCATCAGGAACCCTATCCCCCGGCGCGCTTAATACCCTTTTCACATCCGGAGCCCACGCCACCGACGCGTTAAAAAGCTTGTCTTCTGATCATGTCTCTTTGGATCGCCACCTTTCTGCGCAGCCTGCCGCTCGACGCCGTTCATCCACGATGGTCCCCTGAGTCGGCGTTTGCGGTGTTGGAGCAAGCTCGTGTTGCGGCGCTGACGCCAGCGGCTGCGGCGACGGGCATCCATATCGGCATGCGTCGCGCTGGCGCTGCCGCGATCGCGCCAGATGTTCCGCTCTTGACACGTGATCCCTTGGCCGAAGAGCACTTGCTGCACGAAACCGCGCTCGCTTTGCTGCAATACACGCCCGACCTTGCCATCGCAGCGCCGGATACGTTGCTCTTACAAGTCAGCGCCAGTCTGATGTATTTTGGCGGCCCTCGCCGCCTGCATCAACGCATTGCCACTACGCTGCAGGGCATGGGTCTGCACACGTCTTTAGGCATGGCTCCCACGGCACAAGGCGCCTGGTTGTTAGCGCATCAATCCTCGGACCGAACACCGAGACGCACGCTGCAAACTCACACCTTGGCACGTCGGCTCGATACCTTGTCCCATACGTTATTGCCTAGTGCTGAGCCTCGTCGGGAATGGTTGCACAGTATTGGCTGCCGCACCCTCGGCGACCTGCGTCGATTACCTCGTGCCGGGCTGCAACGTCGTTGCGGCACCGAGTTGCTCCATACGTTGGATGCGGCTTATGGCGACGCGCCCGAGTGCCACGTCTGGATGCAGCCACCCGCCCGTTTTTTTCAACGTCTGGAATTACCCGATTACATCGAGCATGCCGAGGCGGTTTTGTCCTGGGCGCAACGGCTCATCGAGCCTCTCTGTGGCTGGCTCGTCGCCAGACGTCGCGCGGTTCAACATTTCACGCTGGCGCTGGAGCACGAGCGCGGCCGACATGCTCGCCCGCCGACCACCTTGCCGATCAGTCTGGCACAGCCCGCGTGGCAGACCTCGCATCTGCGAAATCTGCTGCGTGAAAAACTTGGACGTTTACCACTGGAGGCCCCAGCCATCGCATTGAGTCTGCGTGTGGATGACACCGTAGAACAACCTACCGCCAGCACCAGTTTGTTTCCCGATCCCGGTGGCTCGCCAGCGGAGCACGCCCGTTTGCTGGACCTGCTCAGCGCACGCTTGGGACGCGAACGCGTGTTGCAGGCGCAACCGGTTGCGGACCATCGCCCCGAGACAGCGAATCGCTGGTGTGCGGCTCAAGACGCCAAAAAGAGTCCTGACTCTGTCCAGCGCTCATCGAGTCACCCCGATCCGCTATCACGGCCCCCGTTCGCCCTCATGGATCGTCCCTTTTGGTTGCTCGACCCTCCGATTCCGTTGCAGGTCCAGCAACATCGTCCGGTCTATTCCGGCCAACCTTTGCGGCTCGTGCGCGGACCCGAGCGTATCGAAAGCGGCTGGTGGGATGCTGCGTTGACGGTGCGCGATTATTTTGTCGCCGAGGACGCGGCATCCGCACGCTATTGGATTTACCGCGAGCGCGATACCGAACACGCACGGTGGTTTTTACATGGACGGTATGCCTGATATTCCGGCCCTGCCGGGCTTGCCCGCTTATGCGGAATTGCAATGCCTGTCGAACTTCTCGTTTCTACAAGGGGCCTCGCATCCCGAGGAACTCGTCACGCAAGCTGCGCTATTGGGATACAGCGCGATTGCCATCACGGATGAGTGTTCGTTGGCCGGTGTGGTGCGTGCATTGGCTGAGGTGGAAAAACTGGCTAAAGAGGAAGAACGGAAGATTCACCTCATTATCGGCAGTACGCTGCGGCTACATACCGCCTCTGCGTCGCCACAGACATACCCTCTGTCACTCGTGTTGCTGGCACAAACACGCGAAGGCTATGGCAACTTATCCGAGTTGATTACGCTGGGTCGGTCGCGCGCTGAAAAAGGCGCGTATCAGCTCTATCTGGATGATATTTCTGCCCCCACACCTGCGTATACGCATCTGCGTCATATGCCCGAGTGCCTGGCAATTTTGTCACCCCCACAGGGTACACCGGCAGAGGTCATCGCGAAACAAGCACAATGGCTGGCGCACACCTTTCCTGGCCGGGCCTGGATCGGCCTGACATTACTGCATCATGCGCGCGATGATATACATCGCAACGCTATCCAGCATGCCGCCCGTCTAACGGGGCTGCCCGTCACCGCGCTCGGGGATGTGCATATGCACGTGCGCTCGCGCAAACCCCTGCATGACACATTGACTGCCATCCGCAGCAAGCGCACTGTCTCGCAGTGTGGCTACGATCTGCAATCCAACGCTGAACAGCATCTGCGCAGCCGCTTGCGCCTGTCATCACTCTATTCGCTCGAAATATTGGCTGAAACGGTAGCCATCGCACAGCGTTGCACGTTTTCGCTGCGGACCTTGCGCTATGAATATCCTGATGAAATCGTGCCCGAGGGAGAAACGCCCACCAGCTATTTGAGACGAGAGGTCTATGCCGGTGCGGCAAAGCGCTTTGCCGCAGGCATCCCTTCCTCTGTTCGCGAGACAATCGAAAAAGAACTTTCGCTCATCGCCGAATTGCAATACGAGCCGTATTTCCTGACGGTCTACGACATTGTGCAAGAGGCAGATCGCCTAAAGATTCTCTGTCAGGGACGCGGCTCGGCCGCCAACTCCGTCGTGTGCTACTGCCTGGGTATTACTGCCGTCGATCCGCAATGCAGTCAGACATTGTTCGAACGCTTTATCAGCAAGGAACGTGGCGAGCCGCCCGACATCGATGTCGATTTCGAGCATCAACGTCGCGAAGAAATCATTCAGTATATCTATGAAAAATACGGCCGGCATCGTGCTGCGCTGACTGGCGTTGTCATTTCCTATCGGCCCCGCAGCGTGTTGCGCGATACTGGCCGCGCGCTGGGCATCGACCCAGGAGTCATTGATGCGGTGGCTCGTGCGCATCAATGGTGGGATGGCAAACGCGCCATGCTGCGTACGTTAGGTGGCTGTGGTTTGGATCCTAATTCGACCGTCGCTAAACACTGGGCCATTCTGGCCGAAACCTTGATCAATTTTCCGCGCCATTTGTCTCAGCATCCTGGCGGATTTGTTATTTCACAGGGAAATCTGGCCCGTCTGGTGCCCATCGAAAACGCAGCCATGCCGGATCGCAGCGTTGTGCAATGGGACAAAGATGATCTCGATACGTTGGGCCTATTAAAGGTCGATGTGTTGGCGTTGGGTATGTTGTCTGTTCTGCGTCGGGCATTGAATTTTGTTAATCAACGACGAGGGATATCGTGGGCTTTGCACGATATTCCCAAAGAGGAATCCGATACCTACGACATGATCTGCAAGGCCGACACGATAGGCGTATTCCAGATCGAGTCTCGCGCGCAGATGAGCATGTTGCCTCGTCTACGACCTCGCAAGTATTACGATCTGGTCGTGCAAGTCGCCATCGTGCGGCCGGGGCCGATTCAGGGAGGGATGGTGCATCCGTATCTGAAGCGGCGACAAAATCCTGCGGAAATCACCTATCCCAGCAAGAAGGTAGAGGCCGTTTTAGAGCGCACCATGGGCGTACCCATATTCCAAGAACAAGTCATGCAAATCGCCATGGTCGCTGCCGATTTTTCAGCTGGCGAAGCCGATCAACTGCGACGCTCCATGGCTGCTTGGAAACGCAAAGGCGGCATCGACAAATTCAATGACAAACTCGTCACAGGTTTACTCAAAAACGGCTATACCGAGGAATTCGCTGACGCCATCATCCGGCAGATCCAAGGCTTCGGTGAATATGGTTTCCCGGAAAGCCATGCCGCCAGCTTTGCCCTGCTGGCCTATGCGAGCGCTTGGATAAAGTGCAATGAACCGGAAGCCTTTCTGGCAGCGCTATTGAATTCCCAACCCATGGGCTTCTATGCGCCCGCGCAATTGATCCAAGACGCGCAACGCCATGGCGTGCGTGTGTTACCGACCGATGTCACTATCAGCAATTGGGAAGCTACATTGGAGCCCTTGCCAATAGAAGCCTTGCCTGTGGAAACATCATCTATCGCTACACCACTGGCCTCGTTGACACAGCCTCCCGCAGCATCAGGCAGTGCACATCGCGACGCATCACTCCCGAACGATTCATCCGACCAGCCACGTCTCGCCGTCCGCCTGGGCCTGAACCAAATCCAAGGCCTCTCAGAAGCCGCCGCGCTACGCATCGAACACGTTCGCGCCATACAGCCTTTCATTCACACCCAAGACCTCGCGCGTCGTGCAGAGCTCACCCGGCATGACCTTGATGCATTAGCGGCGGCCGATGCGCTGCATCGTTTGGTCGGCCATCGCCGGCTCGCCAGTTGGGAAGCCAGCGCCAGCGTAGCCAGCCGCGATCTGCTGCGCGAGGCAGATCTCACAGAGACCGAAACGCCATCCTTACCTGTCCCCACCGAAGGCCAATCGATTATCGAAGACTATCGCAGCTTGCGAATGACCTTGCGACGCCATCCGCTGGCGTTGCTGCGTCCTCGCCTGCAAAGCATGCGTTTTGAGTCTGCAGCGATACTCAACGAGTATCCCGACCGCCGCCTGGCCCGCGCCTGCGGACTCGTCACCATGCGCCAACGCCCCCAAACCGCCAAGGGCGTCATATTCCTCACCCTGGAGGACGAAACCGGCCCCGTGAACGTCGTCGTACGGCCGGAGCTCATGGAGCGCCAGCGACGAGAGCTGCTCGGCTCCACGCTATTAGGGGTGTATGGCACGTGGCAAAACGTCCAGGGCATCCACCATCTCATCGCGAAACGGTTGATCGATCTGTCGTCATTACTCGGTGGACTGACGGCACGCAGCCGGGATTTTCATTGAGGCCGGCTGCCCAGCAATCCCCCCCACGCCGCGCCTTCGGCTTGCTGCCCCGTCAAAGGGGGTTCTTTTGTTTTTTATGTGGCCGATGAGTTAGCCCCCAATAGAGAAAATATCGCGGGCTCCACCACCCTCTTTTCCGCCATAGCCGATTGCATCGCAAGAGTGATGTCCACGTTCAGACGGATCAGGTTGTCAGCCGCCAGCAACTGAGAACCGGCAAGCGCCTGCCCTAACGTCCCAGCTCCATCGACCCCCACCCCCAACAATGCCCGGGCCAAGCCGATATTACCGTTACTAGCCGCCTGCATCAGCGCAGCACGCCCCTCGTCAGGCTGGGCCCGCACGAACATCTGCAATTGATCAGTTAGACCATTTTCGAACAGACTCTCACATACCTCGACATCATGCAGACCGCAGATCTCGATCCAATTGATCGCCTCACGCACATAGCCTTGCTCGATGAAACGGGTCAGCCCCTCGGTGACGTCCAGCCCTGCCCCAACCAGCGTGTTGACCGCTCTCCAACGTCCACTTTGCAAGGCGTAATTCACCACAGCGGTAATATCGACACCAGCAGCCACCAATAGTATCGCCGCGTTGACATCGGTTTCGTCCACCGCATTTTTGAGCGCCTCAGTACCATCGACCGTTCCGTCTGCGATCAAACGTTTGATCGCCGGCCAATCGCCGCGCTCGACGGCGAGCCACAGCTCAGCAGATCGGTGAAATCCACTCGCCGCCAATGCATTTGCTGCGGTTTTCCAACTGCTTTCCGGTATATCCCCCATATTGCTGAGTGCCTCATACCGTCTCTTTGCAAGCAGAGATGCGCCGATCACGCGATCATCGTCCACATCCACATACGGCGCGACCTCGGATACCTTGGTTTTTACCAAATCAACGAAGCTTCGGATTTTTGTGTACGTCGGCCCCGAGCCATTCCCGTTAAAGTGCGGTTTGAGCTCAGCAAAGTCCGCGCCAGCGATCATCAACAAGGCCGCCATCGGGATACGATTCAGGCTCATCGCATTCCGCACGGCAAATGTGCTGTCTGCGTTCGCGTCAATGAGGCTGCGCGTCTGTGCCAGATTTCCTGCATCTGCCACTTCGATCAAGAGCGCGCTGATAGCATTTTTATAGCGGTCGTAACCGTCCGGGCTCGATGGCACGTGACCACATAAAACCATTTCCCCCGCCTCCAGCATTGTTTGGAACGCGTCGTCATCCTCCGGTTTTTTCGCTAGCGCCTGCAACGCCCGTAATACGTGATCGCCCCCTTCACCAATGAGAACCGCCACTGCCCTGACATTGTTATCTCTGGCCAGATCCATCAGCACGTCAAAGGCGTTGGCCCCATTGGACAACAAGGTTTTCATCGTTTTCAGATCACCGACATCGGCGGCTTGTTCCAATAGCTCGGAGGGATCCACGCCAATATCCAACAATCGTCTCACCGCGTGCATCTCTCCGCGATCGATAGCCGACGTCAGCTCCCCAATACCATCGGCACCACAAACTAACAACACGGTGGCGACGTCCATTAAATTGCGTCGGACGGCCCGTTCGAATGCCTCGGACACGTCGGCCCCCGAGGCGATCAATTCGTCAGCCATCTCTTTCCAGCCTCTGCTCATGGCATTCACCAAGAGCTTCGATGGATTTGCCCCGGCGGCGGCCAAGACTTTCATCATCGCAATACCTTGTGCTTTGTCCGCGGACATCAGCGGCGTGTATCCCAACCGATCCGGCGTATTAATGATGCGAGGATCATCACCACATCGCAGCAACAAGGCATCAAAAATCTGCGCATGACCCATTTCAATGGCGACATGCAGTGGTGTCTGCCCAGCGGTGTTGATCGATCTCAGGTCGACCTCGGGATGCTGCAGCAGATCCTTGACGGCACCAAGATCGCCCGCGGCGATAGCGTCGAAAAAGATCTCATTGGAAAAGGGGCGTTGTGTTGAATCGCGGTCGGCGACGACATGCTGGACGTTGGCTGAGGCGGCAGCGCCATTGGACGGGCTTTGATTGACTTGCATAGAGTGGGCTCCGTAAGCGAAAAAAAGCGCTGCCTCGTGTGGATCACGCCGATATAACGCGCCCCCCAGAGACAACGAACGCCTCAATGAGTAACTCAAGCCCAGATATTGTTCCGCCAGTCACACGGCTCTCGCCAAATTAGCCATACACCGCGCTAAGTATCGATCACCCTGCGCGTAAACAGTTCTAAATAATCCATCAGGCGATTCGCGCCGACCACGGCCTCGGCGGCCTGGCCGCTGACAATCGCCTCGACCATAGCGAGATGCGCAGCCGCCCCCTCGCTGATCTCGCCCTCGTGCTGGTAGGCATACCAGAACCTGCGGCACTGCACCACCAGAGGGATGACTGCCTTGACGGCGGATTTATTACGGCAAGCTGCGTGACAGATGTGATCCAGTTCTTGATCAGCGGTCATGTAATCATCGAGATTGCCCCGATCGGCCGCCTTGACCATCTTGTGCGCACATGCCAGCAACGCCTTGCGCTGACTGTCTGTCGCCCGCCGCGCCGCGCTGGTGCAGATCAGTTGCTCCAGCACGCGCCGCGTGGCCAGGACATCCAGGTGCTCCATCACATCGATCGTCGACACCAAGAGCCCGCGCCGCGGTTGTTGCACGACCAGGCCGATTGAGACCATGCGCATCAGCGCCTCGCGTACAGGCGTGCGCCCCAGCCCTGTCATCTCAGCCAATTCGGCTTCGATGACGGGACTGCCAGGGGCAATCTCCAGTTTGGAGATCAATGTCTCGATCTTGTCGTACGCAAGGTCGGCGGCTCGCCGTTTAGGCAGACGGGCCGACGATGAAGCGGATGTTTTTGTCATGAACGAAAGCGTACCGGAATCCTGCCGGGCTCACAGTCCCGGCGTGCGCACGAATTTACAGGGTCGCGCCGATTTTGCGCAACTCGGCAATTTGCGGCGCCTTCGGCAACCAGATCTTGTCGAACTCCGCGATGACGGGCTGCGGATCGTAGCCGGCATCGCTTTTGAAGGCGATCGGCGTCTCTTTCAATTTCTCGATCAAGCCTTTTTCTGTGGTCACGATGTCTGCGATCTGGGCATCAAGCGACTGCGCCACCAGGCCGCGGATCAGGTCCTTGTCCTTGGCATCGAGGTCCTTCCAGACACGTCCGGATACCAATGGCGCAAACGGCATGAACAGCGCATTCATCGGCAAAAGCGCTTTGGAAACCTTGTCAAAACGCTGGTTCCACGATAGCTCGATATCGGCCTCCAATCCGTCTACCTGGCCATTGGTCATGGCATCAAACACCGCCGGAGTCGGAATCGGCGTCGGCGCCACACCAAAGAGCTGGTAAAAATCACGATAAACCGGCGTAGGGTTAATACGCAGCTTCATGCCCTTCAGATCGGTTGGCGCATTAACGTCGCGCGTGGCAAACACCACCCGCATTCCCGTAATCCCCCACCCCAAGCCTATCGTCCCGGTCTCTCGCGGCAACACCTCCAGCAACTTGAGCGCCTGTGGTGTCTTGACCAATTTGGCGACGCTCTCCGTCGAACGCACCAAATACGGCGCATTGATCGCCGCCACACTATCGACGCGCGATCCCAGTTCGGCTGCCTGAATCCAGCCCATATCCAAGGCCCCGGTTTGCAACTGCTGCATCATGACTGACTCATTACCCAATTGGCCCGAGTGAAAAACCGTCACACTCAGCCGGCCATCGGTTTCTTTCTTCAGCGCTTCGCCAAACGCCACGGCTGCACGATTCCAGGAGTGCCCTGCGGGAGTAATCAGCCCCACGCGAAACTCTCGCGATGACGCGGCCCGCACAGCAGGCGTCCAGATCATCGGCGCCGCAGTCGCGGCCAAAGCAGTTTGCATAAAACGGCGGCGGGAATAAATAGTCATGACGCGATCCTGTGATGGATTATCAAAGAGAGAAAACAACAGACAGCGTAAGAAGACCTGCGCGGCCTACCTGAGCAGAGCCAAAGACAGCGACGGGAAAAAAGACAGCAAGATCAGTGCGACGCAACACACCAGAAAAAACGGCAAGGTGACGACAAACATCTTGCCCGGCTTGGCCCCAGTCACGGCTGCCGCGACAAAAAAGCACAACCCGACAGGCGGTGACATCAACCCCAGCACCAGATTGATCACCACCACCACACCAAAATGAACGGGATCAATGCCATAAATCCCCGTCGCCACGGGCAACAGAATGGGAACGGTCATGATCAAACCCGGAATGCCGTCGATCACCGTACCGATCACCAGCAGAATCAAATTGGCCAGCAGCAAAAAAGCCAGAGGCGTCGTGGCCACGGACTGAATCCATTGCGCCACCATCTGCGGCACCTTGCCGTAGATCAGCAGCCAGGAAAACACCGCCGCGGCGGCCACGAGAAACAAAACAATGGCCGCGTAAATCGCCGACCGCAACATGATGTCGGGCAACATGCGCCAGCGAAATTCACCAGTGATATGACGGCCCACCAATGCCGCTGCCAGCGCCCCTACCCCCGCCGCCTCGGTCGGGTTGGCCAGACCGCTTGTGATCGACCCCACAATAATCACGGGAATGGACAGCGTCGGGCTGGCCCGCACAACAATCGCAACGCGCTCACGCCAGCTGCGCCGCTCGCTGCGGGGATAGGCATACACCATTCCCATCATCGCAATGATGATAAAGAACAGCACCGTCAACAGCAGCCCCGGCAAGATGCCGGCAATCAGCATATCGCCCACCGCCACCTGCGCGAGCACGCTATACACCACGAACATCACTGACGGCGGGATGATGGAGCCCAGCATCCCGCCATACACCGTCAAGCCCGCCGAGAACGTCTTGTCGTAACCCTGGCGTTCCATTTCAGGCACCATGGTTTGCGACATCACCGCTACCTGTGCAGTCGCCGACCCGATGATCGACGACACCAAGGCATTGGCCAACACATTCACATAGGCCAATCCGCCTTTGACCGAGCCGATGAACGCCATGGCCAGCTCGACCAGCCGGCGGGTAATGCCACCGTTGTTCATGATCTCGCCGATCAAGATGAACAGCGGAATCGCAATCAGCCCGTAGCTATCCACCCCTGCAAACATCTGCATGGGAAACGATTGCAGCAGCACGGTATTTCCCGTGCCGAAAATATAGGCCAGGCCAGACAGGCACAGACAGATACCGATCGGCACGCCTGCCAGCAACACCACCAGGAAAAAAATGGATGTCAGCATCTCAGTTCACCATGTCCGGACTGCTCACAGGGAAATTGCGGCGTGACTGACGCGGTGTCCAGGACAGGTCCTCAAACAAATTGGCCAGCGCATGCAAGGTCAGGGATATGGCGAACAGAGGCATTACCATCCTCAATATCCAGACGGGCCAGTTCAGCGTCTGCGTGCGCTCGGTATAGAGAAAATTGAACGATTCTCCGGCGTAGGCGTGCGCATCAAAGCCATAACTGGCAATGCCGATGGGGTCCAGCCACGTCCAGCACATCCAGACCATTGCCAATGCAAAACTCAGCACACAAGCGGTCGCGACGATGCGTGCGATCCGCACACCACGCGGGCTGAGTTTCTCGGTCAGCATGCCTACTGAAAAATCCAACCGCAGCCGCGTCATGATCGACGCGCCGACAAAGGTCAACCACACCATCGTGTACACGGACGCCTCGTCGATCCAGTAAATCGGCACACCGGCATAACGCGTCACCACGTTGATCAATACCAAAATCACCAACAGCGCCATCAGCCCGCTGAGCACACGCCGCTCAATACGCAAGACGCACTCCGAGGCGCCCACAATCCCACGCACAGGCCATGATGCCGCCGAGACGATAGGCGGATCGCTCTTCAGATCAGACATTTTTCACCCTTGGTATTTCTATTGAATATTTGAAATATATTTAATTTTGAACAAAAGCCTGGCGTGTCGGCATTGGTTGTTTCCCTTATCTGGTTGAACACGAGCGCCCCGTAGAGCGGGGCCAACAGTTGGGTATCCCCCAAACTGTTGGGTCCTTCATCACGGAGACTAGGCGATGAGCTACATCACCGAACGATATTGTTCCGGACGTTCGGCTAACGCCTTTTTCACGACACCTTCGACATAGGCGCGCTCGTCGCCCGTCAACGGCAAACGAGGACGGCGTACATGCTCGGTGCCTACACCGACCAGCGCATCAATCAGCTTCAAATTCTGGACCAGCTTGGTAGACACGTCCAAGTGCAGCAGCGGCGTCATCCACCGATATAGCGCCAATGCCTCTGCGAATTTTCCAGCCTTCATTAAATCGAACAGCGCGACCGTCTCACGCGGAAACGCGCACCCCACCCCCGCCAACAAGCCGTCGCAGCCCAGCGCCAGCCCTTCGTACGCCAGGTCGTCCACGCCCATGAAAATCTGGAACCGATCGCCCAGCGCATTGCGCAGATCAGTCACACGGCGAATATCACCTGTGCTTTCCTTGATCGCCCCGACCCATTTGCAATCGGCGAGTTCGGCCATGTGCTCCGGTTTCAGATCGACGCGATACGCGACCGGATTGTTGTAGACCATCACAGGCTTTTGCGCCGCCTCCGCCATCGTACGCACGTTCAGGATGGCTTCACGCGCATCCGCCACATAAATCACCGACGGCATCACCATAAAACCCGCAACGCCCAGTTTGTTCGCGCCATCAATATATTTCAACGCGTCGCGGGTACTGGTCTCCGACACGTTCGCCAGCACTGGGATCCGCCCATCGGCAGCCTCCAGCGCAATGCGCGTCACTTCCAGTTTTTCATCCAGCGACAACGTGCTGGCCTCACCCAGAGAACCGCAGGTCACTAGACCGTGTATGCCATTGCGGATCTGAAAATCGATGTGCTTGATCGTACCTGCCGCATCAATGCTCTCGTCGGCGTGGAATTTGGTCGTAATGGCCGGAAAAATACCGGTCCAGCGGGTGGCGTTCATGCGCGCTCCTTATGCACGGGGTTGAACTGAAAAAGTGGCATTGATATTTCATTAATATATTTACGATATCTTATGAAATTAGCCGCCCGCCATTAAGGTTTTCCATGAGATCGACCACGCTTTTTGTTTTGGGGCGGCCCGGCAACAAAAAAGGCCCCCACGCTGCGCCTCCGGCTTGCTGCCCCCCAAGGGGGCGTTTTTGTTTTGGGGCGGCCCGGCAACAAAAAAGCCCCCACGCTGCGCCTCCGGCTTGCTGCCCCCCAAGGGGACGTTTCTTGTTTTGGGGCGGCCCGGCAACAAAAAAAATCCCCCGCGTTATAGCGGGGGAAACGTCATCTCGTATCCGTTATCAGCGCGCCCATCAAGGCCTGAACGGCACCGCGTCAATCGGCAATTCCAATCCTGACATCTGCGCCGTCAATAGCGCCGCGCTGCCGCAGGCAAGCGTAAAGCCCAAAGCCCCCTGCCCCAGGTTCAGCCACAGGTTATCGGCCACACGGCTCTCGCCAATCAAGGGCTTGCCGGTAGGGGTTGCCGGGCGCTGCCCTGCCCACGATACGGCCTGGCTCAGATCCAATTGAGGAAAGGCCTCGCGCACCTGCCGTTTCAGCAAAGCGATACGTGCCGGATCAATATCGGCATTGGGGCTGCCGATATCCACCATGGCAGCAATGCGCAACACGCGTCCGATGCGCGCATACACAATGCGCCGCTCGTAATCGGTCACGCTGATTTCGGGGGCTGTCCCATCGCCGGGCTCCATTGGCACACTCAGGCTATAGCCTTTCAGCGGATACAGCGGCAAATCCCGGCCCAAGGGCTTGATCAGACTGCGCGATGCAACCCCTGCTGCCAACACGACAGCATCGGCCGTAATATCCCCATTTGCCGTTTCCACCGCCACAATCCTGCGGCCCTCGCGACGCAACGATTGCACGGGAGTCGCCATGCGGCATTCGACATTGCCCAAGTCTTTCAGGCGCCGGAACAAACCCTCGGTAAATTGACGGCAATCGCCGGCCTCTTCGCTGGGGGTGTAGACAGCTCCAGCCAGATTCCCGCCCAATCCCGCCAAGGCGGGCTCCAGCGCAACGGTTTCGGCTGCGCTCAATACGCGCTGCTCGGCCCCCAATGCCGCTTGATAGTCCACCAGCCGACGCGCTTTTTCCAACAATTCGGGGCTGCGATAAGCAATCAGTTTGCCATTGCGCACGTGACCAAAATCGAGATTTTCTTGTTCGAGCAGACGATGCAATACATCGCGGCTGAGGTACGACAGGGACTGTAATTGCGCCGTCGACGCCTGGGCCACGGACGCACGGCAGGCCAATGCGAATTGCAGGCACCATAGCCATTGATGAGGGTCCAGGCGCGGCTGGAACCGCAGCGGCGAATCGGACCGCAACAGCCAGCCCGGCACGCTGGGCAGCACGCCCGGCCCCGCCAGCGGGGCCACATAGCTATAGCTCAGTTGCCCGCCGTTGGCGTAACTGGACACCGTCGCCGGACGCGCCCGGCTATCCACCAGCACGACGTCATGACCTTGACGCGCCAGAAAATAAGCCGACGTCACACCAATGACGCCGGCACCGATTACACAGACTTTCATCGAAACCTTGGCTGATAAGAGACATTCTCGCTGTCTCTTATTCTGAGAGCTTGGCCCCGTTCCCACCAATGCCAATCTGACAGGTAGTCATAACCTAAGGTTTACCCTAGGTCCATCAAGCCACCAATTGCAGCCTCACGATAGCCTCGCCCGTGGGCGCACGCACCAGATCGGCCAAGGTGTGCCGATTCAATTCGTCGTAAAACGTCTTCAAGCTGTCTGCCAATACGCCTGAGAGCAGGCAAAACCCCTGCAGTGCGCAAACCGGCTCCCCGCAATTCACCAATGCTTTTTGGTTTTCCAGGGCATAAACCAGATCGCCGAGCCGGTATTCGGCCGGCGCACGTGCCAGCCGAATACCGCCGCCCTTGCCCCGGGCGGTCGTCACCCAGCCCTGCTGGGCCAGGAAATGCGCGACCTTGACCAAATGATTGCGCGACACGTCGAACCGCTCGGCGATCTCGGGGATCGTCACCGGCGTATCGCGGCCGTTGCCCTGCGTCAGATACATCATGACGCGCAGGCCAAAATCAGTGTATTTGGTCAGTTGCATGCGGTCGCACTATACCGGTTAAGCGCCCGGGCCGCCCGTGCCGAATAATTCGGCATGGATGCGCTCTGGCGCCACACCCAACGCGGTCAGCGCTTGACGCTGCGCGCTCATAAAGGGCAAAGGACCGCACAAGTAGTAGTCCGCGTCCGGCAGCACTGCAACATCGCGAATGGACTCCAGGTTCATACGGCCCGCGTAGTCATAATCCTGGCCTTGCTGGTCCTCCGGGGAGACGCTTTCGTAATAGACCACTTTGCGCACATTGGGCCGCGAATTCGCAATGTCGTTTACATGCGATTTCATGGCATGCACGGAACGGTCACGGCAAGCGTGCACGAATCGAATCTGACGGCCGTCATCGCGCGCGACCAGGTGATTCAGCATCGACACCATCGGCGTCAAACCTACGCCGCCGCTCAACAGCACGACTGGCGCAGCGCCTTGATCGTTCAAGGTGAACTCCCCTTGCGGAGGAGCCAGGTCCACCACGTCACCTTCTTTTACGTTGGCGTGCAATACATTGGAAACGCTGCCCGCAGGCGTGTTGTCGGTGCCCGCCTCACGTTTGACCGAGATACGCAGACGGCCTTTGCCTGGCGCATCCGACAGGCTGTACTGACGCGGCTGCATGAGGCCTAATTGAGGCACATAGACGCGCAGGGAAATGTATTGCCCGGGCAGATAATCCGGCACAGAGCCGCCGTCTGCGGGGACCAGATAGAACGACGTGATTTCGGCGCTTTCCGGGACTTTGCTATCCACACGGAAACCACGCCAGCCAGTCCAACCGCCGTCCTTGCCAGCGGACTGTGCGTAAAGCTTGGCTTCTTCGGCGATGAGCAGATCGGCCAACTGACCATAAGCCGCAGCCCAGGCTGCAATCAACTCATCAGTCGCGGCCTCCTCGCCCAGGACTTCTCTGATCGAAGCCAGCAGATGCTTGCCGACAATCGCGTAATGCTCGGGCCGTATCCCCAAGCTGACGTGCTTATGCACGATGCGAGTCACTACCGGCATTAACACCGAAGGATCATCAATATGCTCGGCATACGCGGCAACAGCCGCAGCCAAGGCCTGCTGCTGTTGCCCGCCATCCTGGTGGCCTTGATTGAACACCTGCTTCAGTTCCGGGTTGTGGCGGAACATGCGGGCATAGAAGTGACAGGTGAGCGTTTCACCGTGGACTTTCAATACCGGCGCAGTGGCTTTTACCAGATCGCGGACTTCCTGGCTCAACATGATGCTAGCTCCTTCGGCTACTAGAAAACTTTAAACATGTATTTATTATACATATTTAAGATGCTTATGAGGTGACGAGGGGTGGTGCGTGACTATGTGTGTGTTTTTTTTAGGGTGCTTGGGATGGGAAGCGAGAGTGATTTTTCGTGGCGTGAGGTAGAGGTTCTGTTGGTCGTCGAGCCGAGGCAATCGGCCCGGCCGGGCTTCACAAAGTCGGTCCGGCGCGCGGGCGCCGGACACCGTGTTCGCTCGCTTCGTCCGGCCCCTTCGGGCCTCCCTTCAGCGTCCGCTCCACTCGACTTTGAGGCGCCCGGCCGGGCCGATTGCCTCGGCTCGACTGGCAGCAACTAGAATTCTCTGCATCGCTGGCACGACTTTCTTGCTTGGCGTTTTTCTGCAGCCGCATTGGTAGAGAGAAAGATCTTTCGGTGCTACTTTCGGCGGACGCCCAGCGCGTCCCCCTCAAGCGATCGGTCCGGGCATACGGGAGGGGTGGCGTGGTACCTGGTTGGAAGATCTGCTTGGCAGCGTTTAATGCTTGCGGCGATGATGCACAGGGCACTTTTTTCGGCAGCGTATCCGTAGCATGTCCGTGCTCTGGATCAGAGTTCATCGCCGCGGACGTGATTTACGCTCACCATGATGGCGCTATAACGGGTGCCATGCGTGGCATTACGTCAATGTGACTCGAGAGATCTTTTGTCCCGCAACGGTGCTACAGCCTGTGCATGCCGATCCCGAACGCGATTTTCGGGGGTGCAGGGCACCCGAAAATCGCAGCCCTGCAAGATCTTTCTCTTCACCAGGCTGATGCAGAAGAATGCCAAGCAAGAAAGCCGTGCCAGCGATGTGATGAGCTTGAGTTACTGCGAGTCGATGCGGGGCAGTGGCCGCGTGGGGGCGCCTCGTTGGCGAGCGGAGTGGATGTCGAAGGGAGCGCGAAGGCGCGGACGAGACGAACGAACGCGGTGTCCGGCGCCCGCGCGCCGGACCGCCAACGTGAAGCCCCCACGCGGCCACTGCCCCGCATCGACGCCAATAGCACTAACCCCACCCTCATCCGGTTTACACTTAAGCCTCCCCCCTCCGTATCTCAAAGGTTTCCCAATGAGCACCACTACGCTCAAAACCCGCCTGACCGACGCCGTCAAAGAAGCCATGCGCGCCCGAGACTCCCAGCGCCTGTCCACGCTGCGTTTCCTCGTTGCCGCGGTCAAACAGAAAGAAGTCGACGAACGTAAAGAACTGAGCGACGCAGAAGTCACCGCAATCATCGAAAAGCAGGTAAAACAGCGCCGCGAATCGATTGCCGCTTTTGAACAAGCCGGCCGGTTGGAAACAGCGGCACAGGAAACCGCCGAGCTGGACGTGTTGCGCGAATTTCTACCGCAAGCAGCCTCGCCCGAGGAAATCTCCGCTGCCATAGACGCTGCACTCGCAGAAGTTGCAGCGCAGGGCCTGAGCGGCGGCGCTGCCATGGGTAAAGTCATGGCCATTCTCAAGCCCGCGTTGGCTGGCAAAGCCGATATGTCCGACGTATCGCAACAGGTTAAACAGCGCCTGAACGGCTGATCCCGATCAGTAAGCCGTCTCGCCGAACAAATCCAGATCTGCCTGCCGGGCTTGTTCGGCAACATCTTCAAAGTTGCTCATACCCACACCCGCCAAGCGATATCGCGTTGTGCCGGGCAAATCCACACGCATGCAAAGCTGCTGAGCAACCATAGCGAGATCCTGGGCCGAGGCCGGCGCACGTGTGAGCGTCAATGTGCGCGTGACGATACGAAAACGATCCGTCTTCAATTTCAGGACTACCGTACGGCCAATCGCGCCCTTTTTCAGCCCCTGATCCCAGACCTTGTGCGCCAGACGCCCCAACACCTCGTCCAACGCCTCGATCGGCTGGTCCACCATCAACGTCGTTTCCGCGGATATCTGCTGCAATGGTGCGTCAGGCTGCACGGCCCGATTGTCGATGCCTTGTGACAGCTCGTGCAATCGCACCCCATAGCGCCCAAAATGATGCTCCAGCTCAACCGCAGTAAACCGCGATAAATCCCCCACAGTCTGTACGCCCAGCGCTTCAAGCTTGCCCTGCATGACCTT
The DNA here is from genome assembly GCF_054780995.1 of Bordetella tumbae. NCBI lineage: Bacteria > Pseudomonadati > Pseudomonadota > Betaproteobacteria > Burkholderiales > Alcaligenaceae > Bordetella > Bordetella tumbae. The sequence goes on along the minus strand of NZ_BAAGVG010000012.1, from coordinate 233,899 downwards.
GCCCACCCCTGGCACTTTGCGCACTGGCAAGGGCTGCAAGAACGCCAGCACCTGCGATGGCTTGATCACAAACAGACCGTCGGGCTTATTCCAGTCAGAGGCAATTTTGGCCAGGAATTTGTTGGGCGCCACACCCGCAGAGGCCGTCAGGTGCGTTTCTTGCAGGATCTCACTGCGGATCACCCGCGCAACCTCCGTCGCCGATGCCAGCCCGAGCTTGTTGACCGTCACGTCCAGATAGGCCTCATCCAGGGACAAGGGCTCGATCAAATCCGTATGGCGCGCAAACACCTGCCGCACCTGACGCGATACCTCGCGATATCGATTGAAATCGGGTGGCACGTAAATAGCATTGGGACAAAGCCGCTGCGCGCGAGCGGCCGACATGGCAGAGTGCACCCCGAACCGCCTAGCCTCATAAGAGGCAGCACAGACCACCGAACGGGGCCCTTCCCAGGCGACCACCACCGGCAATCCGCGCAACGATGGGTTATCGCGCTGCTCCACCGATGCGTAAAACGCATCCATGTCTACATGTACGATCTTGCGCGAAAACGAAAGCATGACAAATGGGATAACAACCTTGCCGGCAGCGCAATCAAAAAAAAGAATATTATGACGCGCTATTGCACCGCGCTTTTAACAATTTTGCTGATCTGCTCGTATCCATGACCACGCCTGCCACGACTGACTATTTCGGCCTGACGATTCCCTTGATGCACCTGATGGGGGTGATTCCCGAAAGCATAGGCCCGGGCCATGCGCGCACGCGATTGCCCTGGCGCGAGGATCTGACCAACAGCCGCGGCGATATTCACGGCGGCACGCTGATGAGCGTGCTGGATTTCACGCTCAGCGCCGCCGCCCGTGGCAGCGACCCCGGCCTAGGCATGGCCACCATCGACATGACCACCAGTTTCCTGTCCCCCGGCAACAGCGACTTGGTCATCGAAGCCCGCTGCCTGCGCCTGGGCACATCGATCGCCTTCTGTGAAGGCGAAATCCGCAATGCCGAGGGACAAATCGTCGCCAAGGCCTCGGCCACCTTCAAAGTCATCAAACGCCGGCCCGGCAGTGACTGACCTGCATGGTTAAGCGATACGGCAAGCGGCGAAATTGCCTCATGCCAAGTCGCCAGGCCCTGCCTCAGCATAGCCACGGCCGCAGTCAAGACGACAGCAAATCACTCGCCGTCGAAGCGACCTGCCACCCCTATTTTCCGGACTTTTGCTCCGCAGGCGGATCCTTGGGCATATAGGTCGTGCACGACGGCACCTGGTAAATCAACGCTGCACGCATGGCATGGAGAGCGCCCTCATTCCAGATGCCGCGTCCCCACATGAGAATGTCCACCTGCGACGCACGGTCACCCTGGCCGGTGATTTTCACTCGCGCCACGTCGTCACCGGTAAACGGCGCCTCGACCCGCACCAATGCGCTGCGGGTCGCATCATCCACCGTACCATGTACGGTGTACGCCCCCGTGCCACGCAGGCAACGCTCGGCCTGCGCCGTCGCCGCCTCGTACGTCGAACGGTAATCCGACTGCACCGTCAAACTATCCGACGGCATATTTCCGCCCGATGAAATCCCGGTCGAGCAGCCCGCCAGGCCGGCCACGGCGATCGCCGCCACTGCAATTCTGATCATGTTCACTCCAATAACCAGCCGCGATTATCCCGCAATCCGGCTCTCGATCGCCAGTTCCCCCGAATGCCGGCCCTAACAGGGACGGTTTACCCATGCGCTCCCCACGGTTCGACGGGACCCCTGCCCCTATGGCATGATCAATAGCTAAAACCGCTGGCCCGAACGCCGACCAGGAGATCGACTTTGCCTCACACCTCGCAGTTGCCCCAAAAATACCCGCTGAAAGACTTCTTCCGTAATCCCGACCGCGGCTATTTCCGCCTGGCCGACGACGGCAAGACGCTCGGGTTCATGCAACCTGTGGCGTTGGACGACCAGCCGGCCCGCATGAATATTTTTGTGCAGCCCCTGCAAAACGCCCAACCCGTTGGCGAACCGCGCAGATTGACCAGCGAAACCGCACGCGATATCAGCAATTTTTTCTGGAAAGGCGACAACATCGTCCTGTATCAGAAAGATTTCGGCGGAGACGAAAACTTCCACGTCCTGGCCGTCAATGCGCAAACCGGCGTAGCCCATGACCTGACTCCCTACGAAAGCGTCCGAGCCGGCATCGAAGACGATCTGCCCGATGATCCCGATCATGTCCTGATCAGCCACAACCAGCGCGATCCACAAGTATTCGACGTCTATCGCGTCAATGTCCACACCGGCGCGGCAGTCCTCGTGGCGCAAAACCCCGGCAATGTCGTCGGCTGGCAAACCGATCACGCCGGCAAAGTCCGCGCAGCCATCACCAGCGATGGGCTGGACACTACCCTGCTCTATCGTGACGACGAGGCAGCGCCTTTCAAACCGCTGATCACCACCGACTACCGCACCACCGTCAGCCCGGCGTTTTTCACCTTTGACGATCGCAAGTTCTACGCCCTGAGCAATCGCGGCCGCGACAAACTGGCGCTGGTCATCATCGACCCCGCCGCGCCCGATCACGAGGAACTGATATTTGCCACCGACGAGGTCGATCTCGATGCCGCCGGCTATTCCCGCAAACGCCACGTCCTGACTGTCGCCGCCTATCAAACCGACAAACCGCGCCGTCACTATTTCGATGCGGAAACCGAAGCGCTGTACCAGCAATTGGAAAGCCTGTTGCCCGGCTACGACCTGGCCATCCAGGGGTTGAACCGCAACGAAGACACCTTCATCGTCGCCGCCTACAACGATCGCACGCCGGGCGCACGCTATCTGTTCCAGACAGCGACGGGTGCGCTGCACAAGCTCGCGGATATCAATCCGTCCATTCCCGAGGCCGATATGTCGCCGGTGCAGCCCATCCGCTACACCAGCCGCGACGGCCTGGAAATTCACGGCTACCTGACCCTGCCTGCCGGCCGCGACCCGAAAGGCCTGCCCTGCATCATCAATCCGCACGGCGGTCCGTGGGCGCGCGACGGCTGGGGCTATAACCCCGAGATCCAGTTTCTGGCCAACCGGGGTTTCTGCGTCCTGCAAATAAATTTCCGTGGTTCCACGGGCTATGGCCGCCAATTCTGGGAAGCCAGTTTTGGCCAATGGGGCCTGGCCATGCAGGACGACATTACCGACGGCGTGCATTGGCTTATCGACCAGGGTATCGCTGATCCCGCGCGCATCGGCATCTACGGCGGCAGCTACGGCGGCTACGCTACGCTTGCGGGCATCACCTTTACCCCTGATCTCTACGCCGCCGCAGTGGACTATGTAGGCGTGTCCAACCTGTTCACCTTCATGAACACCATTCCGCCCTACTGGAAACCCCTGCTGGCCAAAATGTACGACATGGTCGGCCACCCCGAGCGCGATCAGGAACGCCTGGCCGCGACCTCGCCCGCGCTGCACGTCGATCGTATCCGCACGCCGCTCTTGATCGCCCAGGGCGCCCAGGATCCGCGCGTCAACAAAGCCGAGAGCGATCAAGTGGTACAGGCACTACGGGACCGCGGGGTCGAAGTGCAATACCTGGTCAAAGACAACGAAGGCCACGGTTTCCACAACGATGAGAACAAATTCGAGTTTTATGAGGCCATGGAGGCGTTTTTCGTCGCGCACCTCAAACCCTGAGTCATCCCAAAACAGGGACAATCCCCGATAAAATAGCGTCAACGCCGCCTCGCCCGAGGCGGGTAAATCGCCCTTTGCCACGATTGGTTACGGAAACCTAATCCACAGGGGGCGTGTCTATCTGGTTCTGGCCTAGAATCAGCAGCAAATGAATACCCCTGAAAAATCGAATTCAGCCCCCCGTCGGGGCATCAAGCAGTTTCTGCGCAAACGTATCGTGGTGCAGACCGCGGTCGGCGTGGCAGGCCTGGGCCTCTGCGGTGCAGTGCTTGTCGGCCTCGCGGTTGCGCTGACTTGGCCCAATCTGCCGTCCCTGCACGCCATGACCGACTACCGGCCCAGCGTGCCGTTGCGTATTTACACGGCCGATCACGTCCTGATCGGCGAATTTGGCCAGGAACACCGTAACGTCGTGCCCTTTGACGACATCCCGCTGGTCATGAAACAAGCCATGCTGGCAGCCGAGGACGACGACTTTTACTCCCACGGCGGTATCGACTGGATGGGCATGGCGCGCGCCATGCTGACCAACTTGATCCATATGTCGAAATCGCAAGGCGCCAGCACCATCACCATGCAGGCCGCGCGCAATTTTTATCTGTCGTCTGACAAGACCTATCTGCGCAAATTCTACGAGCTGCTGCTGACCTTCAAGATCGAATCCGAGCTGACCAAGGACCAGATCCTGGAGCTCTACATGAACCAGATCTACCTGGGTCATCGCGCCTACGGCTTCGAAGCTGCCTCGCGCACCTATCTGGGCAAGCCCTTGGCCGAAATCACCCCGGCCGAGGCTGCATTGCTGGCAGGCATTCCCAAGGCGCCCTCACGCTCCAACCCGATCACAAATCTCGACCGCGCCGTCGTCCGTCAACATTACGTGCTGGGGCGGATGCAAACCCTGGGCTATCTGACCCCGGAACAAGCCCAAGCCGCCCGCGAACAGCCGCTGCAGATTCGCGGTGGCCAGGGCGGTCAGAACGACGACTTCACGGTCCACGGCGAATACCCGGCGGAACTGGTGCGCCAGATCATGTATGGCCTGTTCCAGGACGGCACGTACACCCGCGGTATCGACGTCTACACCACCATAGACTCCAAATCCCAGCAGGCCGCCTATCAGGCCGTGCGCACGGGCGTCCTGGACTACACCCGACGCGCCGCCTACCCCGGCCCCGAAGATCAGATCGAACTGCCTGCCGACATCGAACAGGATCCGCAGGCCTTCGAAGAAATCCTCGATGGCGTCCAAGACGAAACCCCCGACAGCAGCGACCTGCTGACCGGCGTGGTGCTCTCGGCCAGCCCCACCGAAATCAAAGTGGCGCGCAGCGCGAAAGAGATCATCACCGTCTCCGATAAAAAGGCCCTGGCCATCGTGGCGCGGGCCCTCAACCCACAGGCCAGCGAAACGCAGCGCATCCAGCGCGGCTCGGTCGTCCGCCTGCACAAAAATGGCGATCAGTGGGAAATCCTGAATATGCCGACGCTGCAGGCGGCGTTGGTGTCGTTGGCCCCGAAAGACGGCGCTATACGCGCTCTAATCGGCGGCTTCGATTTCTATAGCGGCACCTTCAACCGCGCGACTCAGGCTTGGCGTCAACCCGGCTCGACCATCAAGCCGTTTATCTACGCAGCCTCGCTCGAGCGCGGCATGACGCCCGCCACGCAAATATCGGATCAGCCCTTTACGCTGTCGGTAGAACAGACCGGATCCCGCCCCTGGACACCCAAAAACGACGGCAATGACTACCAGCCGATGCAAACCATGCGCCAGGGCCTGTACCGGTCCAAAAACATGGTGTCCATCCGCATTCTGCAGGCCATCACGCCGCAATACGCCCAGGATTATCTGACCCGTTTTGGATTCCAGAAAGACCGTTGGCCCGCGGTGTTGCCCATGGCACTGGGAGCGGGCGGCGCTACGCCATTGCAGGTCGCCGACGCCTATGCCGTCTTTGCCAACGGCGGCTACCACGTGCCGCCTTATCTGATCGACAAAGTCACGGATCGCTCGGGCAATGTCCTGATGCAGGCGCAACCCGTCGTGGCGGGCGACGAGGCGGCTCGCACCATCGATCCCCGTACCGCGTGGGTCATGGATGACATGTTGCGCGGCGTGGCCACCAGCGGTACGGCGGCTCGCGCCAAGCGTACGCTCAAGCGCAACGACGTCGCGGGCAAGACCGGCACCACCAACGACGCCGTCGATGTCTGGTTTGCAGGCTACACCCCCGCACTGGCCACCACCGTCTGGATGGGCTTCGATCAGCCGCAGTCGCTGGGCACCAACGCGTTCGGCAGCGGCCTGGCCCTGTCAACCTGGTTGGACTACATGCAGCCCGTGCTCAAAGGCGTGCCCGAACAAGCGCAACGCCCCCGGCCCGACGGATTGCTGGTCGATAACGGCGAATACTATTTCTCGGAATTTCCGCCCGGGCGGGCCATCGCCTCGCTGGACCTGCCCACTGGCGACCAGTTGACCGACTTTCTCAACAACATGCGGCCCAGCGATGGCGCACCGACACAGGTGCGTCCGCTGAATGCTCCCGGCGGCGGCAGCTTGCCCGCGCCGGCGACCCCGGCGGCGCCATTGAGCCAAGCGCCCATGCAGGGTTCCATGGCTGCTCCCGTGGTAGCTGCCCCGGCCACGCCACAAACCTCGTCTGGTACGGGCTCCACCGCCAACCGCACACCCGCCACGTCTGGCGGTTCCCCGTCGGGCCAGCACGATGCCGCACTGGCCATCCCCATTCCCCTGGCTCCGCCACCGGCAAATCCCCAGCCTGTCACAGGATATTGATAGGAATAAATATTATTCGTGATATCGTTGCGAACTAGGTCAACTCAGTTCCGCAACGACCATGACTGCCGCCACCACGATCAAAACCTGGTATCTGGTCCACAAATGGACCAGCCTTGTCTGTACTGTATTCCTGCTGGTCATCTGCCTGACCGGGTTACCGCTGATTTTTCATCACGAAATCGAGGACCTGTTCGACGAAGGCAAGCCCGTCGCGACGCTGCCCGAGGGCACGCCGCCCGCCAGCCTGGACAAAATCGTCGCCTCGGCCAAGGCCTTGTATCCCGACGAGTATGTCGACTACGTCTACCTGGACGATCACGAGCCGCAGGCTTACGTAGGCTTTGCCCCCGAGCTAGGCACTGCGGTAGAAAAAGGCCACGCCGTGCGCGTCGATCTGCGTACCGCCGAAGTCCTGCACGATGCACCGCCCTATTCCGAGGATCGTTTCTCGTTCATGGGGATCATGCTGGCGCTGCACGTAGATCTATTCGCTGGACTGCCCGGCGAATTGTTCCTGGGATTCATGGGCCTGCTTTTCGTGGTCGCTATCGTATCAGGCGTTGTCCTCTACGGCCCCTTCATGAAAAAAATCGAGTTTGGCACCGTGCGTGCCGCGCGCTCGACTCGCCTGAAATGGCTGGATCTGCATAATCTGCTGGGCATCGTCACGCTCGTCTGGGCCTTTGTCGTCGGCGTGACGGGCGTGATCAACGAACTGTCCACGCCCATGTTCCGTATGTGGCAAGCCTCCGAACTGCCGCGCATTCTGGCGCCCTATCAGGGCCGCAGTGTGCCCAAGGATCTGGCCTCGGTGCAAAACGCCTCCGATACCGCGATCAAAGCCCTGCCAGGACGCGAAGTCTCGTTCATCGCCTATCCCGGCAACGCCTACGGCAGCCCGCATCATTATGTGGTCTGGCTAAAGGGCGACACCCCCCTGACCTCGAAACTGAATACGCCCGTGCTGGTGGACGGTGTCAGCGGCGAGCTCAGCGCCGTGGCGCGCATGCCTTGGTACCTGACGGCCCTCGAAGTCTCTCGTCCCCTGCACTTTGGCGACTATGGCGGCATGCCGTTGAAAATCCTGTGGACCCTGCTCGACCTGATCACCATCGTGGTGTTGGGCAGCGGCCTGTACCTCTGGATCGCTCGCCGCAAGGCAAACAACGCTCGCATCGCAGAGCTCGTTCGGCGTCATCAACAACTCAAACCGCAACAAACCCCCGCATGAGTTCACGCAGCCGCTTTTTATTCGTATGGGGTGCGCCCATCGTGCTGGGCGTGCTCAGCATCTTCGGACTGCTGGCAGCCCTGCTGGGTACCGGCCTGTGGCACTGGGCCTCCTGGATCTCGCTGGCGGTTCTGCTAGTGGTCATCGTCAAGTACTGGTGCTTCCCGGCGAAACCAGCGGACTCGACTGCCCGGCGTTGAGATCGGCGTGGCCTGTTCAGGCCGCCTGCTACGTCCACCATGGCCACTGTGAAACCCGGTTCCCTCGCTTCTCCGACTCGCGGCGGCCTGACCACGCTGCGCACCTTGCTGCCTTATTTGTGGCCCAAAGACCGGCCGGGGCTCAAAGTGCGCGTGGTCGTCGCCATGCTCTGCCTGCTGGCGGCCAAACTCGCCATCGTCTATGTGCCGATGCTCTATGCATCGGCTATCGATGAACTCAGTAAAAACACGGCAGGCGCCGCTGTCGTCGTTCCGGTGGGCCTCATTCTGGCCTATGGCGCCGCTCGCGTACTTTCCCTGCTGTTCTCCGAATTACGCGATGCCGTCTTTGCCCGAGTCGGCCAGCATGCGATCCGCGCCGTGGGGTTACAGATCTTCCGCCATCTCCATGCTCTCTCGCTGCGCTTTCATCTGTCGCGGCAGACGGGGGGACTGACACGGGTCATCGAGCGAGGCACCAAGGGCATCCAGACCCTGCTGTCTTTCACGCTATTCAATATCCTGCCCACTTTTTTCGAGATTGCGCTGGTCTGCGGGGTGCTCTGGAAACTCTTTGATATCTGGCTCGCGACAGCAACTATCGTGACGATCGTGCTGTACCTGGCCTATACCTTGGCCGTGACCGAATGGCGCACCAAGTTCCGCCGCTTGATGAACGAAACGGATTCAGAGGCCAACACCAAATCTGTCGAAAGCCTGCTGAACTATGAAACCGTCAAATATTTCGGCAATGAGGAACACGAGGCTCGCCGCTACGATGCATCGCTGACACGCTACGAGCGCGCTGCCGTGCGCAGCCAAGTCAGCCTGTCTATTCTGAATGTCGGCCAGGCGGCCATCATTTCCGTGGGACTGACCATTGTCATGTGGATGGCGGCACGCGGCATTGCCGACGGCCGCTACACGCTGGGCGACTTCGTATTGGTCAATACCTATTTGCTGCAGCTGTATGGTCCGCTGAATTTCTTTGGCTTCGTCTATCGCGAAATCAAACAGTCGCTTATCGACATGGAACGCATGTTCGAGCTCTTGGATCAGCAGCGCGAGATCAGCGATCCCCCCAACGCTGGCACATTGCAGCTGTCCGGCGCCAGTATCGAGTTTCGCGACGTCGCCTTTGGCTACGATCCGCGCCGCCCGATTTTGAAAGGCGTCAGCTTTACGATTCCCGCAGGCCGTACGCTGGCAGTGGTGGGCTCGTCCGGAGCGGGAAAATCGACATTGGCCCGGCTGCTATTCCGCTTTTACGATGCGCAATCCGGTGCCATTCTGATTGATGGGCAAGACATCAGAGAAGTCACACAGAACAGCGTGCGCGCGGCGATTGGCGTCGTGCCCCAAGATACCGTGCTGTTTAACGACACGATTCACTACAACATTGCTTATGGCCGTCCCAATGCGACCGAAGCGGACGTTCATGCCGCAGGCCGTCTGGCGCACATTCACGAACTGATCATGGCCATGCCGGACGGTTATCAAACGCTGGTTGGCGAACGCGGCTTGAAATTATCCGGCGGTGAGAAACAACGTGTCGCGATCGCGCGCACCTTGCTGAAAAATCCCTCGATCTTTCTCTTTGACGAGGCGACCAGTGCATTGGATACGCATACCGAGCGGGAAATACAGGCCAACTTACGTGAGGTCAGCCAGGGGCGTACTACGTTGATCATTGCGCATCGGCTGTCTACTATCGCGGACGCGGACGAGATCATTGTGCTGAGCGATGGGCGGATTGTGGAGCAAGGGCATCATACTGCGCTGCTCATGCGCGATGGGGTGTATGCGGCGATGTGGCGGCGGCAGCAGGGTCAAGGGAATAACGGGGGAGAGGATGCTCCGGGAGATGTTGATTTGTCGTCGTCCCGGGGGTAGGACGATATCGGCGGATTGGGGTTCTTCAGGCGTCTAGGACGCGTGCCGGGCTGCCGCACCGGGCCTATCGCGGCGACTCGGCCCATGACCAGGGGCCTCGGCCCGCTTCGCGGGCTGAATCGCCGCTCTACGGCCCGGCGCGGCAGCCCGGCACGCGTCCTAGACTCATGATGTCGATTAACGGCGGAGCTGGATGGAGGGAGGTTGGGATTTGTCTATTTGCGTCGGAGTGGGGTTTGCCTGGAGCGGTATAAGGAGCGTCCGCCTTCGGCCATTAGTACCAGGACTGCCAGCCAGATCGCGATATAGGTGGGCCATTGTGCAGCGGCGATGGTCTCGCCCAACAAAACCGATACGACTACCAGCAGTACGGGCTCGACATAGATGAGTAGTCCAAATAATGTCAGGTTCAACCGTGGCGCCGATAATGCCTGGCATCCCAATGCCGAGGCGCTGATGACCCCCAATCCCAGCACCAGCCATAACAAATGGGACGAACTATCCAATGTACCCAGTACTTCGCCGCCCTGAAAAATGAAAAAGAGGCTGATGGGCAAACTCAAATTCATGTCGAACCACAGACCGCCCAGGGTATTGGTGTTCGTGACTCGGCGCAGCCAAAAATACCAGGGATATCCCAGACACACTGCCAATACCGGCCACGAGATTGCGCGGGCGATCACCACCTGGTTCACGATCCCGGCCAGCGCCAGCAGACACGCCGCCAGCTGAAACCCGCTGAGCCGATCGCCAAATGCCACACGCCCCACGACTACCATCGCCAATGGCAACAAAAAATAGCCCAGAGATACGTCCAGCCCATAACCATTGATCGGGGCCCACATGAACAGCCACAGCTGCGCCCCTAGCAAAATGGACGACAACAGGCGTTTCCCCCAAAACCATTTCTCGTGCCGGACACGATGCAAAATGGCACGCACTTCGTGCCAGCGGCCCGTGAGCAACACCATCAACGTCAGGCATGGCGCGGTCAACAAGATGCGCCATCCATAGATTTCCTCGCCGCCCAGTTCCGCGAGCAAGCTGGTGTAGCCATACATGATGGCAAACAACACCGACGCCAGAACGTTGAACCCCACCCCGATCGAGGTGTTCACGGTACTGCCCGCACCCGTATTACCCGTACTCATTAATCCGCCAACGGCCTTTGCTCAATCAACCCAAGGGTAAAACGCGTGAATGCGATGTGCCCCTCAAAGGCTCAATAATTTATTGCATATCGGCTGATAATTGGTGCCCGTCAGGGCGCCAGCTTGAATCCCAGGTCAGTGCCCCATTTGTCAGTCTCGCGCAGCCACTTGGCCTCGCAAGCCAGGCAGCGGAAACGATCCTCGCGACTGCCCTCCCGCCCTCTTTGGGTAGAGTAAATAAAGCCCTGATGCCCCAACTCACCGTGGGGCTCTGTTCCCGGTACACCTGGCATGATTGCCTGGCACGCTGGACACATGATGCTCATGACCAATCTCTGAACGATAATTGGCAAATTGTAAGCGATTACACCAATTGTTGACGCCTCATTCGTGACTGGGATCAAGAGATCCTGGCCTAGCGACCGTTTTTGCGGCAAAAAACCCTCATTGTTCTAATGTTCCCATCGACAGCCGCCCCCAAAACGCGCACCAATCCGTTGCCCCTCAAGCTGTAGGCAATGCCGCGTAACAGGTGGCCAAATGATAAGGCGTTGACGAGGGCATATCCGCGCGTGCGAGCCCGCCGCTGCCGTCCAGGCATTCGCGCCAGCCCCCCGGATGCAGAAAGCGGCTCTGGAACTGCTGCAACTGCCGCGTCAACTCGACCCATTCCCCTGACGCCGCCAGATAGCGCGCATACTCGGCCTGCGCCCAGATGCGTTCCGTCGGATCCTTGATCCGGCCATCCTCGTACAACGCGGCGCACACACCAGCAGTCCTGACTGCTACCCCTTGCTCTCGTGCCCAGGTGCAACCGCGTGGCAGCGCCAGAGGCAGTTCCAGATCGGCAAACACGGCCGGCGCACTATTGAGCAAAACAAACCATTCAAACTGATGTCCGGGCTCGATATGATTGTCGTTTTTTCCGGCCGGTGCTTCAGTAATACACAACGTCGGCGCATGCAAAAAAGTATCCGCCACACTTTGCGCCACATTGCGCAACGTCTGTGCAAACCAGGCAGGCTCCGCCACGCGCGAAGCTGCCAGATAGGCTTCGGTCAAATGCATCACGGGATTTTGTGCCGGGCCCGCTAAAGCTTGTTGCCAATCGGCCGACATCGACGCGTGATAGCGGCCATCCTCGCGTCGAAACCGCGCTTCGATCTGTTGCGCCGTTTGCAGCATCGCTTGTCTGGCCTCGGCTCGGCGTGAGCGTTCGAAATACGCGGCGCATGCAAACACCACAAACGCGTGCGTATACAAATCCTGGGCATCGTCCAACGGCAGTCCGTCGGCATCGATGCTATAGCGCCATCCGCCATGCACGTCATCGCGAAAATGCCGCAGCAGCGCATCAAATAAACGATCCGCATGATGCGCATACGCAGCACCCGGGGCACATGCATAGACGTACAACTGACGCGCGCACGCCATCGCCCGATAGCGCTGCACGGGCAACGGCAATCCAGTATCGCCGGCCAATGCCTCGTAAGGCAGGTCCATGCGTTCGTTAAAACCGCGTCCTGCCCACAAGGGCAAAATCACATCATTGAAATGCTGCTGCAGCGCCCGAATGGTGCGTGCGAGGTCAGTAGGGACAGAAATAGCCATCGGAACATGGCGCGCAATCAGCGCGCGCCGAAAATGACGAAGTAACGACGATAACCCGAATCATGCTACCACCAGAACCGGCGTCGTTCCGACCTCATGCGGCGCGCGCGACCTGCATCAAGTTTTCACCTATCCCAAGTTAGCGAACGATGTTTTCTTCGACCCAGTTCTGGGCAAAGATCTCTGCGCGGTCACGCGCCTCATGCAATGAAGAACAAACACCCAGATAGGAAAAGGCGGCATCGACTTCGGTGCCTCCCTCAGCCGTTACCGTCAGCAGTACGCCGTACCCGCCGGTATCCATGGCTGCTGTGGATACGTCGATCAGCACTTCCTGGTCTTGATGCTGCATGGCTTCCTCCCAGTCGGTTATCCAAACGCGTGAATCCACGCGCAACAAAGAGCGGGATCCAATGCAGATGCAAGTTGGACACGTCTTTGTCACGCAAGTTCATCTTACCCACTAGTTGTCGGCTGCGATACTCAAACCATGTCGCAAACGTGACCAAATCCCCTGGGATATTCCCTAGTCCTGCAGCCGGAAAATGCAAAGCATTGCAAAGTGCACACGGGCACTATCCGAGATGAATTGCGCCCGGAGACTCCATGCGCAGCGCCAGACGCCCTTTGTCGGTCAGCACCAGTTGGCCCTGATCGGTTTCTTTTATGCAGAGCAGAATCAGCAGCCCCTCGGCGACATGTGACGGAATCTGATCTCGAGATACCCCCGCCGCCTCACCATCCGAGATGAATTGTAACCATTGGGCTAATTCGCCTTGTTGAACGTTGATACGGGGCATAACGGGTGTCCGAAGAGATATTGCAAAACCGGGGGCTACGATAGCATGCCGCCCGCTGTGCCGAGCCAGTGCTCGGCCACAATGCGTTGTTGCCTTTACGCCAAAAAAGGCCCCCACGCTGCGCCTTCGGCTTGCTGCCCCCCAAGGGGGCGTTTTTGTTTTGGGGCGGCCCGGCAACAAAAAATTTCCCGCGCTGGAAACAATTTAGTGCTTGCATCCGCAAAATCGCAGCGCTACATTGAATTCACCAAGTGTTCTGATACCCAATGCGTACGAGACTTGGTAGGAGCGCCCCAGACTCATCTCGAGCTGGGGCGCTCTTCATTGGGTTGACGCTACGGCCCTACTTTTGCCTGTGGGATAGGTCCCCGCAGCGTCCATCAACGCCGCATGCAAATCGCTGCTCGCCCGGGACTTCAGCGACGGGTTGCGAAATAACGCGATACTCGTAATCCGGCTGGACGCGATCGAACTCAAATCGACATTCAAAACCTGCACCAGATTCCACTCAATCAATTTGTCTGCCAGTGTCTGCGGCAACAGCGCGACATGGCGTTGATCTTTTAATAACTCAGCCACTAGCGGCATGGACGTCGTGCAAATCGGTGCCGCGCGCGGCCCATAGGGCTGTTGGCACAGCAAGTCGAACACGCTGCGTGTCTGCGTCCCTTGCGGCGCGACGATCCAGGCATATTCCGATAACGCGTCCACACTGACAGCAGGCTGCCGAGTCAATACATGCAAGGGGTTCGCGACCACGACCGCCCGATCATCCAACAAAGGGATGCATTCCAAATTAGCCGGACAATCATCGGTATACCGGCCCAAAACCAGATCCAGTTGTCCCGACACCAATTGCGGCAACAGGTTGTGGCTATAGTCCTCGTTGACCAACAGTTGCACTGCGGGATGACGGCGGCTGAAATCCGGCAAGATCGAACACAGAAACCGGGCCGCAGCCTCGATTGCGCCCAACCGCACGACAGCGGCCCCGTTTTCGCGCAATGCGACCACCGTCTCAGTCGAACGCCGTAATCCCATCAGACTGGATCGCGCAAACTCGATCACCAGCAATCCGTACGCATTGGGGCGCACGCCCCGGCTATGACGCTCAAACAGCTCCACGCCCAACAGGCTTTCGATCTCGCGAATTGCATGGGTGGCCGATGGCTGGGTCAGGTCCATGCTCTCTGCCGCAGCCTGGATACTACCCAACTCGGAAATCGCCACAAACAACTGCAGATGCCGCAGGCGCACACGCCCTAATAACCGGTTGTACAGCGCATGAGCGGTGTCGGTGCTGCCAGACATAGAAGAGCTTTATAGGTATCGAAAAATTGGACTATCTGGCCTGACGGCACCTGCGCATAATGCACCGCAACTAGCACTCTGACCTGCGGGACATCATACATGAGCCGTCGTAACGCCCTTCCATCCCTGACTCGCCGCAGCGCATTGGCTCTGCTGATGATGCCGGTGCTCAGTTCACCGGCAATTAGCGTAGCGCAATCCTTTCCCAGCCAGCCCATCACGATCATCGTGCCCTCGTCGGCGGGCGGGTCCGCCGACATCATTGCACGTGTCATTGCCGAGCCCCTGGCACAGAACCTGGGTACGCCCGTCATTGTTGAAAACAAGGCAGGCGCAGGTGGCGCTATTGGCATGAATGCTGTCGCCGCGGCTAAACCGGACGGACACACCATCGCAATCGGTACTGCCAGCACGCTGACCACCAACCCACTGATGAACAAGGCCGCCAAGGTCGACCCGCTCAAAGGCCTGGCGCCAATATCTCCCTTGGTGGCCATCCCGGGGGTATTCTAAGCCCTGTCCGCCATGATCTCTGAGAGCCTGGAGCGCAATCGCGGCATCATCGCGCAACGCGGTTTGACCTTCGACTGACCCTCGTTGACTGCCCCGCACCTCGCCTAGACCCCTACAGCGACATTTCCCCGGACCGCTCGATGACAACAGAACACGCTACGCCAAACCCATACACTCACATCGATAATGCACGGCTCATGGATGGGCGTATTGTCCGCCTGACCATGGATCAAGGCACCATCACGGCCATCGTGCCCATGGCCGGCTTGCCTCGCGACGCGTCCAACGATCAAGCGCTCGATCTGCAACAAGCGCTGCTGCTGCCTGCACTGATCGATGGTCACGTTCATCTGGACAAAACAATGCTGGGACTGCCCTGGCTGCCTCATGCCGCGGGCGCCGACAGAACCAGCCGTATCGACTATGACAAGAAAATCCTGCCTAATCTGCCTGTCTCGACACGCGAACGGGCCGGCAACTTGATCCAGCGTTGCGTGACGCATGGATCGGGTTTCCTGCGCAGCCATGTCGATATCGACACCGATTGCCGTTTAGATAGATTGCATGGCGTGCTGCAAGCCCGCGAAGACCACGCTCATCGTATCGACATCCAGCTCGTCGCCTTTCCGCAAAGCGGTGTCATCCGTGACCCTGGCACGCTCGATCTACTGGATCAGGCCATCCGGGCCGGCGCAGATCTCGTAGGCGGCATGGACCCCTGCAGTATTGATCGGGACCCGGCAGGTCAACTGAATGGCATTTTTGACATCGCGCAACGGCACAGCGTCGGCATCGATATTCATCTGCACGAGACCGGTGAGCTGGGTCTGTTCAGCCTGCAAGAAATCTGCCGTCGAGCAAAGGCGCTGGGAATGCGCCACCATGTCACGGTCAGCCACGGCTTTTGCCTGGGAACCATACCGGAAAGCAGCGCGCTGGCGGCCGCCGAGATGATGGCCGATGCCGGCGTCATGTTGGCCACCCATGGCGCAGCCAAATGGCCCTTGCCGCCGCTCGCGTTGTTGCGCAATCAGGGCGTAATCGTCTTTGCCGGCAACGATGGCATTCGTGACACCTGGACACCGTACGGGACGGGTGATGTTCTCGAGCGCGCAGCCCTCATTGGCTGGCGGGCTGATTACCGGTACGACGAGCAGATCGGCCATGCTTTTGAACTCGTCACCAGCGCTGCCGCGCAAGCGTTAGGCATCAATGACTACGGCATTGCCGTGGGCAATCGTGCCGATTTCTTTTCCGTGCCGGCAGAGAATCTGCAAGCCGCCGTGACAGGATTTCCGCCGCGCGGCTGGGTGATCAAAGCCGGGCGTGTAGTGGCTCACAATGGGCAGATAATGCCTTGATGCAGGCGTCTTCGTCGCGCTCGCGATCGCGCCAATCAAATCGGACTAATCCCACAGAAGGAGGCCCTCCAATCAGCCTGGCACGAGTCCTACTGAGCCCGCTCCCAGGCCTTGAAGATACGAGGCTTTGCCAACCTAAGGAATTTTTTCCATGCCCGGGGGATTCCGTTTGTCCGCCATTGAGACACGGCTCCCGTTGTCAGATCGCACAGACGCGCAACTTCACTGGTACCGCCCAGCGCGTCAATTAAGTCACCATCAGTCTTTTGTTCATTCATGTTTAAATTTTAGTTGACTAATAATATATAAGCAACCAAATCACAGCCAACTAAGATTTAATTTGTTTAGCCTACTAAGATGTTGCTGTTCAAAGACCGCATTCAAGCTGCCTTCAATGAGGAAAACCACCGCCGCAAAGCGGAGGAAGCACCGCGTCTGACAAAAACCGATTTGTGGAAGGCAGCCGGCATGACCTCTGCGGCTGCTACGTTCTGGTTTGACGGATCCAACGGTGCGGACATGGACACCTGCATGAAGATCGCACCTCTCATGCGCGTGAATGCAAAATGGCTGTTTGATGGCACAAAACCCAAAAATATAGACCCTCCCCCTTCTGTTGCCGACGATCACACACCGATCCGGTTCGTAGACGCCAAGGCGTCGGCCGGCAAAGGAAAACTCGTTTTTTCAGACGATATCGCCAAAACGCTGATGTTCCGGCGCGACTGGCTGGCGAAAAACGACGCCAGCCCTGAAGACACCCTCGCCTTTCACGTCGATGGCGCGTCCATGACGGACCTGCACATTGTCGACGGCGCCGTCGTTCTGGCAAATCAAAAAAAGACCGACCCTATATCCAAAAAAGTGTACGTACTGTGGCTCAACGGCCAGCTGTACGTCAAACAATTGGTCAAACAAAAAGGCGTCTGGTACGCCAGGTCCCACAACGCCAACCAGGCAGACGACTACCCCGATATCCAGATCGAACCCGACGACCGTATCGTCGGCAAGGTGTTTTGGTGCGGGTTCGGTTTGTAGGCCATCGGTTGTTCGATGCACTCGCGTGGTCGCCACTCTCATTGCGTTCATACATCTGTCTAACGAGTCACGCAAGATCGAAACCCGCTCACAAGGCGGCAGGACTAGTCTGATTCGTACCACGGCGAGTTAAGCATCTAGCCGCATTTCGATATCCGAAATCAATATTTGGATCCGTGAAAGCAGCCACTACACTTTTGCTGTCTGCACGCAGCAATGTGTTTGTTGCGGCTCTATCCAAAATCGGAAATCGACATGAATCATCCTGCCCCGGCCGTATCCAGAGCGCGCCGCAATGCTCTCGTAAAACTTGGTTCGCTTGCCCTGGCAGGCACTGGCGTGGGCTTGCTGGGCGCGCCTGCGATCGTCCGCGCCGCGGGTGACAAGGTCACGTTCAAATACCCGTTGAACCCCACTTTCGACCTGATCTATCTGGCCGAAGACCTGGGCTATTTCGAAGGCACCAATACGCGACCGAATTACATCGGCCGAGTGTCATCGCCACAAATTATCCCGCTCACAAGTATCGGCGAAATCGACTTCGGTTCCCGCATGGTTCCGCTGGTGATTTCAGCGGTCGCCGCCGGCGGCGATATCAAAGTCGTCGCGGCAGGAGGCAAGACGCTGGAGGAAGCCCCGCACATGAAGTATTTCGTGCGCAAGGACAGCGGCATCAGCAAACCCAAAGACCTCGAGGGCAAGACCATTGGCTTTAACAGCTATGGCGCCTGCGCTGAATTCGTGACGAAAACCTGGTTGCGCCAACAGGGCGTGGACGTCAACAAGGTCAGTTTCGTCGTCATCCCTGATGACAAGGCCGAACAGACATTGGTCTCGGGCAACACGGATCTGGCAATCATTCATGCCCCATTCTCGGGCCGCGCGGATCATGCGCCAGAATTGACGCGTCTGTGGAGCGACTACGATCTCGATAAAGGGCTGGGCGGGATGGCCCCCTACAGCGCTCACGGCAAGTTCATCCGTGAACATCCCGAAGCCGTGCGTGATGTGGTGACGGCCATCGCCAAAGCGGCGAATTGGGTCAACGCCAATCCCGAAGAAGCGCGCAAGCTCGTCTCCAAACGCATCAACCTGCAATTGGAATTTGTTGACCGCTATGCCTATGTCGAAGATCTGGTGATCACCGAGCCGCCCATCCAATACTACATCGACGTGCTCGAACGCGAAGGCAAGCTGGCCAAGGGCAAGGTATCGACCAAAGACATCTATACCAACGAATTCAACCCTTATGCCAAAGCAGCCTGACGCCATGACGCAGAAGATCGCCGCCCGCGGCGTCTCCAAAGACTATGCAATACGGGGTGAAGACGGCAAACCCGCTGTCATCAGCGTACTGCGCGATTTCAATCTGGACATTCGTGAAGGCGAGTTCATCTCGATCCTCGGCCCATCGGGCTGCGGCAAGTCTACCTTTCTCAGTATCCTGGCCGGGCTCACCGGGCGCAGCGGCGGCAGCATCGCCATCAACGGCCAGGAACTGAAAGGCATCAATCCGAACCAAGGCGTCGTGTTCCAAGGCTATGCGCTTTTCCCCTGGTTGACGGTCCTGGGCAATATCGAGGTTGGCCTGGAGATACGCGGTTTGCCAAAGGCAGAGCGGCGCGACATCGCGCAGCAATACCTGCAGTTGGTAGGCCTGGATGGCTTTGGCAGCCGCTACCCGCATGAGATCTCCGGGGGCATGAAGCAACGCGTCGCCATTGCTCGATCGCTGGCTTATAAGCCCGATGTGCTGCTCATGGACGAGCCCTTTGCCGCGCTGGACGCGCAGACTCGTGAAATCCTGCAATACGAGTTGCTGAACATATGGGAAAAGTACAAGAAGACGATCGTGTTCATCACCCACAGCCTGGACGAGGCGATCTTTCTATCGGACCGCATTGCAGTGATGACCAAACGCCCTGGCACCATCAAGGAAATCATTGATGTGCCCTTGCCTCGCCCACGCAATCCCGAGTTACGTAATACAGAGGCCTTCGTACATTTACGCCAACGCGCCTGGGATATCCTCAAGGACGAAGTGCAGTTTCTCAATCCCGCCACCACGCCACGCCCATTGGGTGCCACTGCCAGCCCCGCCGAACGCGGCGTTCAGGCGGAAACTGCGGGAGCGGTGTCATGAGCCGCAGCAACGCGCGCAGCCGCCTGCGGGACCATACGCTGGGCCTGACAGGCATCGTCGGGTTTCTCGTGCTGTGGGAAGCCCTGCCTCGTCTGGGGTTGGTAAGCGAAGCCTATCTCAGCCCGCCATCTCAAGTGGTCGCAGCCATCGCCCAGCTATTCGCTGACGATCAATTGTTCAAGCACATATGGGCCAGCCTGCAGCGTTCGCTTTGGGGACTGCTCCTGGCTGTCGCATCAGGTGTGTTGCTGGGCCTGCTGATGGGGCGCCTGCCGCGCCTCGAACGCGTATTGGACCCTATCCTTCAGCTCTTTCGCCAGACCTCGGCATTGGCACTGTTCCCGGTGTTCATTCTGTTTTTCGGCATCGGCGAAGTCTCGAAGGTCGCCATTATTTTCTGGGCATCATTCTGGCCGGTCTTGCTCAACACTATTGGCGGCGTCAGGCAGGTGGATCCACTGCTGATCAACTCCGCTCGGTCCATGGGTGCATCCAGCACATTTGTATTTCGCAAGGTGATTCTGCCGGCAGCGGCGCCGTCGATTTTCACCGGTGTCAGGCTGGCGGGCACCTATTGCATCACAGCGCTGGTAGCCGCCGAGATGATCGGCGCAAGATCGGGGCTGGGCTTTCTCACACTGAATTCGCAGGAAGTTTTCCAGATCCCTTCGATGTACGCGGGCATTCTGCTGCTGGCTTTGCTGGGCCTGGTGCTGAACTACGTGCTTTCGCTGGTCGAGCGCTGGAGCTTGCGTTGGCGGCAGACGTTGTCGCCGCAGCATTAAAAGGACTTGCCATGGCTTTCGGCTCTCGCGAGCGGCGCGTAGGCATCGCTGTTGTGGCTGTGGCAGGCGCAGCCATATTACTGGGACTCGCCTCGCTGGCACCGTCGCCTTCAATTGCGGAAAGCCTGCTCTCCCGGGCTCGCCTATGGATGGAGGCCGCAACACCTGCGCCCGATTGGGCCACCCTGCCCCGGGGACCTGTCCTGCAGCAGGCGGCACAACGTGGCGCTCTCGTCGTTGCGGTACGAGCCTATCGCCGGCCTGCGCCACCTGGCTCCGCTACCCCTGCCGAACCCGATAACTACGACGCGGCCTTGGCACAGTACATCGGCCGTACGCTGGGAGTACCAGTCACAATCATCGGCCTGCCCACACCGGACGAATCGCCTGATGCGCCAGGCAATCCCGCCGCCGTACAAGCTGATCTCATCATCGGCGGCTCGCGCTACGGTATTCCCATCGCAGGTGACGAACCGGCGCACTCTGCCAATCAATCGGTAGCTACTGCATATGCCAGCGGGCACGCGATGCTGGTCAGCCTGCGCGCCGCTACGTTGGACCAGCCCGCCGGACACCGTGTGTGCCTGCAGCAAGGCAGCCCATACGCCCATGACCTCGTCAACGTATATCGTGCGAAACCCGTTGCCTATGCTTCCAGCGTTCACGCAGCCTATGCATTCATGAGCGGCGAATGCGAGATCCTGGCCGAGGACGATGCGGTGCTCAAGCGCCTGATGGAGCGCGACGATTGGCGCTTTTACAAGCCGCTGCCCGTTGCGGTGCAGACCGGATCCGAACCGCAGATCCTCTTGTCCCGCCCTGATGCCGCATCAGCGCATTATCTGGACAAGGTTGTTCGCCGTTGGCTGGCCAGCGGCGAACAACAAAAAGCCCGCGAACTGCGAGCCGGGGAAGTGAATTTCGAAGTCGCGACACTGCGTGACGGACTGGTTTGCCACGGTTGATGAGCCGTTCCCCTGCGCGCAGACTTCTACCGCAACCAGTAACAAATATAGCGACATGTACACGTTTAGACGTAGGCGCGGGTCCAGTGATCGGAAATAATGGATTCTTATCACTATCTAGGCTCTTACCTCTATGCGTTTACCGCCTCTGCGTCCCATTTCCACCCGATATTCGTTACTCGCTGGGCGGGCGGGCTTGCTGGCCTCTGTCGTGTTGCTGGCGGCCTGCGCCCCCACCCCGACCATCGACGAGCGCGACTCTTTTACGCAGGAAAACACCTATTCCCATAGCTTTGCAGGCACTTCCAGCCAAGCTGCCTGCGAAGCCGGACGGCGTGCGCTGCTAGGCCAGGGCTACATCATCGACAAGGCTGAACCCAATCAAGTCAGTGGGCACAAAAACTACCAGGATCAGGAAAACGACAATCAACACGGACAGATTCTGTTCAACGTCAATTGCACGGCGAGCGGCTCGGGCGAGGCCACGGTGTACGCCAACGCGCTGCGTGAGCTGTATACGATGAAGCGGTCCAGCAATTCGGCCAGCGTAGGCCTGAGCGTGCTGGGTTCGGTGTCCATGCCGCTGGGCGCCAGCGACGATTCGCTGGTGAAGACCTCCAGCGAAACCATCTCGCGTGGCGTGTTCTATGAAGGATTCTTTCAACAATTGGAACAGAATCTGACGTCAGCAAAAGCTGCAATCGATTCAGGTACGACGCCAGGACAGAATCCGAAAGCGGCTGGTGCAGCTGCGAAACAGCAGGTAGAGAAACCGGGTCTACGGGTTACCCCACCCCAAACAGCCCCAGCGCAAACGAACGCCCCCACTCCCGCACAGCCGGCAAAACCGGCGGTCTCGACGTCGCCCACATCATCGCCATCGGCTACAACACCTGCCGATACCAATACCGTCCAACCGGCTCAATCCGGTGCAACCAGCAGCCCGTCTGCGCAGCCTGCACCCACGGACTCTTCGACGGCTCCGGCGTCGGGCAATAGCAGTGACAATTGACCACACTCACATGTGATCGTTGCGCACGTCCAAGGCGTCGCGCAATCCGTCGCCAATGAAGTTGAAGCTGGTGACAGCCATCGTGATCATTAGACCCGGCACGATGGCCAGCCAAGGCGCACTCGCCAGATATTGTTGCGCGCCGTTCAGCATGTTGCCCCAACTGGGCAATGGCGGTTGGATCCCGTAGCCGAGAAAACTGACATAGGCTTCAAGCAGGATCGCACGCGCTACGGTGAGCGTCGCGGCCACAATAATCGGCCCCACGACATTGGGCAGGATCTCGCGAAACATGATGTGCGTACCGCTCAACCCCAGCATCCGCCCTGCCTGCACGAATTCCCGCTCACGCAGCGAACGCACTTCGGCTTCGACAATGCGTGCAACTTCCATCCAACTGGTGATTGCGATGATCACCGTGATCATGGTCGGGCTGGGCTTTAACAACGCGGCGAGCGCCAGCACGAGAAAGATCGAGGGAAATGCCAAGAAAGCATCGACCATCCGCATCAACGCGGCCCCTACCCGGCCGCCACGATAGCCTGCGATCACGCCCACCGCGGTGCCGATAATCGTAGACAGCACCATCGCAGAAAATCCCACCAGCAGCGAGATTCGTCCTGCCTCCAACAAACGGGCCGTCTGGTCGCGCCCCAAGGGGTCGGTGCCCAGAAAATGCAGCCCCGAAAAAGGCGGTGCGAAACGCGCGCGCAGATCGACATAGAGCGAGTCATACGGCAACAGCAAAGGCCCCACGATGCAGGCCAAGACCAACACCGTGATCATCACCATGCCCACCAACGCCAGCCGGTGACGAACGAACCTGCGCACGGCGCGGCTCTGCCACCAATGGGTACGGTCTGAGAGGACTGCGATAGTAGTCATGACAAGGTCCTGAGCGGAGGGGTTCAGCTAAGCCGGATACGCGGATCAACCGTCGCCACAATAATGTCGGCAATGAGGTTTCCGAGCAGCGTCAAAAAGGCGGATAGCATCAGCAGCCCCATGATGACCGGATAATCGCTATAACCGAGACTATCGAGAAACAAGCGCCCCATACCGGGCCAGGTAAACACCGTCTCAGTCACCAACGCGCCTCCCAGAATCGTGGGCAATTGCATCCCCGCCAATGTGATCATGGGAAGCAAGGCATTGCCCACCACATGCTTCATCAGAACGCGGCGCTCCGGCACGCCCTTGGCCCGAGCGGTTTTAATGAAATCCTGATTGATCACGTCCAGCGTGGCCGATCGCATGTAGCGGCTCCAGGTGGCGACATGCACCAGGGACAGCACGAGGCTCGGCAACACCAGGTGATGCAGGTAATTCAACCACGACTGATCTCCGATGGTGTACATATTGCCCGCGGGCACCCATCCGAGTTTCAGCGAGAAAAGGTAGATCCCGACCAAGCCAAACCAAAAGGTCGGGATAGACAATGCCACCATGGCGCCAATGGTCGCGACATAGTCAAAACCCGAATAGCGGTGCGTCGCCCCGCGGATGCCAATCCATGTGCCAATGGCAATGGAAATGGCGGTCGACGTTCCCATCAGCAGCAGCGTCGCGGGCAGATGTCGCCCAATGACTTGCAGGACCGGGGTGCCGTCGCGATAAGACCGCCCCCAGTCGCCCTGCAGCATCTGCCAGGCCCAATCGAGATACCGCAGCGGCAAAGGCTGATCCAGGCCCAACTGGCGCGTCAGGCGATCGATATCCGCCTGCGTCATACTCGCATCCAGCGCGAATTGCGACAGCGGGCCACCGGGAATCATATTCAGCACCCCAAAGCCGATGATCGACACGATCAACAGCAAAATGATGCTTTGCCACAAACGATTAAGCAGAAATCCGGCCATTCATCCCTCACGACGGATTACAAACGAGTCACCACCGGGGTCTCATCACGCCCCGCGAAACCACGCGGCCGCATGCCAGGATTCGGTACGCGTATTGCTATTGCTGGCCGTACCCTGGATGTCGGATTTCCGTCCTCGGACCACGTTTTCGGAAAAGAGCGGTAGAAAAGGCAGATCGGCACGCACTTGCGCCTGGATTTCCTGGTAGATCTCGATGCGGCGCTTCTGGTCAAAGGTGCGCGCGCCTTCTTCCAGCAATTTGTCTACGCGCGGATTACTGTATTGCGCCGTATTGGAGCCGCGCCCGCCCTTGGCGCGAATCGCACCCGTATGGAACCGGTTGAATACATCGGGATCGGAACCCACTAGATAATTGATTCCCACCACGACGGAGTCGTATTGCGACAGCGTCCAGAAATCGCCCCAGATCACAGCCGCCGGCAGATTCGAGATTTTCATCTCGATGCCGATTTCCTTCATGGTCTGCTGGACGAACTGCTGCAGTTGTTCGCGCAGGTGATTGCCCGAGGTGGTGGAGCAACTGAAGGCGAGCCGTACGCCGTTCTTGGCACGGATGCCATCCGAGCCTTTTACCCAACCCGCATCATCGAGCAGCTTGCGTGCCTTATCGAGACTGAATTCGTGTTTGGGCAGATCATGGTTGTAGTAGACCGAGCCGCGCGGCATATAAGACTCGACGGGCTCGGGCAAGCCATAGTACAGCGCGTCGATGATCGCTTGTTTGTCGATGGCGGCATAGATCGCCTGGCGAACGGCGAGCTCCTTGAATACCGGACGTTCCAGATTCAGATAGATCTGCTCAACGGTGGGCGCCGGTTGCAATTCAACGACCCGGTTCTTCAGCGTCTTGGCCTCTGCGTAGTTGTCGGGCGTGATGTATTGACGTCCCACCAGATCAATATCGCCACTCTTGAACTGCGTATACAGCACTGTCAGATCGGGAATGTATTTGAATACCAGTTGTTCGATGTAGGGCCCTTCGCCGTGGTAGTTGGCATTAGCGACCAACTCGACATGATCGCCCGCGACGCGGCGGCCCCATTTGAACGCGCCGGTGCCGATCGGGGCTTGGTTGAACGCCGCGGTGTTCTTGTCGGCCTCTTTCTCCAGCACATGCTTGGGAACGATAAACGTCTCCGTCAGGAACGACATATACGGAGCGAAAGGCTCTTTCATCTTCCAGGTCAATTCGGTCGGAGAAACGACGGTAATGTCCTGAACGAGATTGTGCCCGGCGGTGCGCCAACTGCGGAACTTCGGATCGACGATCAGCTCGAGCGTGAACTTCACATCCTCGGCCGTCATGGGCGTGCCGTCATGCCACTTCACATCGTCGCGCAGCTTCACGCGCCATTGCAGACCATCAGCAGACAGCCCACCGTTTTCCTGGGTCGGTACCTCTGTTGCGAGGTTGGGCACAATCGAACCATCCGGCATAGTGCGAAACAGCGCATCGAACACCGAAAAATGCAGACCATCATCGACTTCGATCTTCAACATCAACGGATTGAACACCGTTGGCTCTTGCGACAGGCCCACGATGACTCGCCCTGTTGGCGCGGCGGGCGGCGTCTGGGCAAAAGCAGGCTTGCCCAGCAGATTCGTTGCAAACAAACCCGTCGCACCGGCAAGCCCCATCAGTTTCAATGCGGAACGGCGGCTCATCGAGGTGGTTGTGTCAGTCATGGGAGATCCTCCGTGGGAATACGGCATGGTTAGCGCTGAAGTCTTCAGTTGACGGCTCCCGCTGGCCCGGCTCCTGGCCCGGGATGGCAGCCACCAACTCGCGGGTATAGGCAGATTGGGGATTGAGAAAGATCTGCGAGGGTGGTCCCATCTCGACGATCTTGCCTCTCTGCATCACAACAATCTCGTCGCAAATCTGACTGGCGACGCGCAAATCATGGGTGATGAAAACCATCGATACGCCCGTCTCGCGTTGCACTTGATCGAGCAACATCAGGATTTGCGCCTGAATCGACACATCGAGTGCTGAAACCGACTCATCGGCCACCAGCAGCTTGGGCTTGAACATCAACGCTCGAGCGATGCCGATACGCTGACGCTGCCCACCAGAAAACTCATGCGGATAGCGCTCGAAAGCCCCCGCATCCAGGCCTACGTGCGACAACAGCGCTTTCGCTTGTTCGCGGGCCTGCGCGACGGGCATGCCATACGCGACCGGCCCGACGGTCAGGATGTGTGCAATGGTCGAGCGCGGATTCAGCGACGCGAAGGGATCCTGAAAAATCATCTGGATCTTTGGACGCATCGCACGGAATTTGTCCT
The DNA here is from genome assembly GCF_054780995.1 of Bordetella tumbae. Lineage (NCBI taxonomy): Bacteria > Pseudomonadati > Pseudomonadota > Betaproteobacteria > Burkholderiales > Alcaligenaceae > Bordetella > Bordetella tumbae. The sequence continues at coordinate 207,217 of NZ_BAAGVG010000012.1, read as the reverse complement.
CGCTCATCGGGGCGATATCGGTGCTCTCAAAGAAGATCCGGCCGCTATCGCTGTCCATCAGCTTGATCAGCAGCCGTCCAAGCGACGTTTTCCCCGAACCGCTTTCTCCCACGACGCCAAGCGTGCGACCGGGTTTCAGTTCAAAAGAGACATCGTCGACGGCCTTGACGATGCGCTCACTGCGCAGCAGGCGGCTGCCGCTGCGATAGGTCTTGACCAGATTTTCGACTTTCAGAATCGGCGTTTCGGTCGTTCGCGACAGCACGCGGTCGGTACCGGTCAAATGCGGGACGGCTGCGATCAGACGCTGCGTATAGGGATGCTCCGGAGTCCTCAGTACCCGGTCGGCAGGCCCTTGCTCGACGATCTTTCCCTTTTCCATCACCACCACGCTATCGGCGATCTCCGCGACCACGCCGAAGTCATGGGTGATGAACATCACACTCATCCCTTTGCGACGCTGGATATCTCGGATCAGGTCCAGGATCTGCGCCTGCGTGGTCACGTCGAGTGCGGTCGTCGGCTCGTCCGCGATCAGGATGGTGGGCTCCAGTGCCAGCGCGATCGCGATCATCACCCGTTGCCGTTGTCCGCCGGACAAGCGGAACGGATACTGGTGATACATCAACGCTGGGTCCGGCAAACCAACCTCGGTCAACAGCTTGAGGGCGCGCTCCTTCCGACTATCTGCGGTGCCCACACCGTGCGCCATCAACGCTTCGGTAATTTGCTCGCCTACCGTCATCAAGGGATTCAATGCCGACAGCGGATCCTGAAAGATCATGGAAACCACACGGCCACGCAAGTCGCGTAAACGCTCGGATGCGGCACCGATGATCTCGGTATCTCCCAACCGGATCGAACCCTCAGTGACACGAATCACTCTGGGCAGCAAGCCCATGATGGCATTGGCTGTCACCGATTTACCCGAGCCCGATTCCCCGATGATGCAGAGGATCTGCCCTTTCAGTAGATCGAATGAAATGCCGTCGACGGCGTGGGCACGCTCCATGCCAGCCGGCAGACTGACGGTCAGATTGCGCACTGCAAGTGTCGACTCAGAGGCTGCTGTACTGCTTGCCGGTATCGAAGCCACAAATCCCCCTACCTGTAATGATAGTGATGGCGTGCGAGCAAAAATTTAGGATATATTGAAAATCTGGCAGATATCTTCATTATCTTGCTAGACGCTCATTTCCTGTCAATAGGGGATTTCGATGCCGGCATCCGGGAAAAACGCCGATCAGCGTGCGACCGCCCATCATGCGGATGCCGTTGAATTTCATGTCGGCACCAATCTGCGAAAACTGCGCAAGCAAAAGGGAATGTCGCTCGAGAGCCTCGCTCAGGCGTCGGGAGTTTCCATGGGAATGATCAGCCAGGTCGAACGCGGTGTCGCCAACCCTTCAATGCGGCTGCTGACCTCGCTGCGCCGAGCGCTGAACATCAGCATGCAGGAATTGTTTGGCGAAACGAGAAACGAAGCGCTCAAGACAGGAGAGCCCTCTTTTGTGCGTCGCCGTGCACAGCGGCCAGTCATCGATCTGGGCATGCTGCACAAAGAACTCCTCACGCCGCCTGACCGGCAAAACCTGCAGATCATGATCCTGCGGCTTGAGCCTGGCGGGAAATCAGGCGGCCATGCCCTGAGCTATCCGGCAGAGAAAGGCGGCCTCGTCCTGTCAGGCAAGGTGGTTCTTACCGTCGATGATGAAGCCTCTGAGTTGGAGAGCGGCGATAGCTTCGTCTTTGACAGCAACCGGCCGCACTCCCTGCGCAATACCAGCGATGCTCCGACTGAGATTCTGTGGATCATCGGAGCAGTCCAGTTCGATCGTTTCCTCTAGCCCCCTATCCTGCACAAGGAGATTCTCCATGCAACAGCCTCCCCTCGCCGACAAGAGCACTCCCTATTGGTGGGAGGCCGCGCCGGTCCGACCGCTGCCGACACAACCGTTGGCCAAACAAGCCGATGTCGTGATCGTGGGTGCGGGCTACGCCGGGTTGACGGCGGGGTTGACGCTGGCGCGTGCGGGCCGTCGCGTCGTGGTGCTGGACAAGATGAATCCCGGCGAAGGCGCATCGTCGCGTAATGGCGGTATCACCAGCGGCAACATCCGATTGAGCTATGCCGAACTGGTACGGAAATATGGCGAGGCACGCGCCATGGCTATCGAGGCCGAGGGCAAGGCTGCGCGCGAATTCATCTACGACTTTATTCGCACTGAAAATCTGAATTGCGACTTCAGTTTGACCGGCCGCTTTTACGGCGCCATAGGCAAGGCGCAATACGAGACGATGGCCCGCAGTGCCGAAAAGCTGCAGAAAACGCTGGGAATCGAGTCCTATGCCATTCCGTATGCCGAACAGCGCCAGTATGTGGGCACCGACTACTATCGAGGTGGTTCGGTCCGCATGGATATAGGCGGGCTGCATCCCGGCAAATACCATGCAGAGATTCTGCGCGTGACACTGGCGGCCGGCGTTAGCGTGCATTCCGACACGGCAGTCAAATCCATCACGAATAATGGCGCGGGCTTTCGGGTCGAGACGTCGGCGGGCACCATCATTGGACGTCAGGTGCTGATCTGCACCAATGGCTATACCGATGGCGCCGATCCGTGGCTGCGGCGGCGCCTGGTCCCCGTACGCAGCCGTATTATCGCTACCGAGGAACTGCCCTCCGAACTGATGGCGCAGTTGATGCCACGCAGAATGATGTGCGGCGAAGGCAAGGTGCTTGGCTATTACTATCGTCCCTCGCCCGACGGAAAACACATCCTGCTGGGCGGTCGCGATGCATCGCAAAGCGGAGATCCAACGGCATCAACAGTGCAGTTGCGCGACGGATTGATCAATCTTTTCCCCGAGCTCGCGGATGTGAAACTCAGCCACAGCTGGTTTGGCAACGTCGCCATGCACCGCGACATGCTGCCTCGAATCTTTGAACACAATGGACTGACCTACGCCACGGGCTTTTGTGGCTCGGGCGTCGTGTGGGCTCCATGGATAGGCAGCCGTGCGGCGCACAAGCTATTGGCGGACGATCAACGGAAATCGGCTTTCGATTTCCGGCCTATCCCTGCCATTCCCCTCTACGCCGGTAAACCCTACTTTATGCCTGCACTCATCCAGGTCTATCGGCTGCAGGATCGCCTCGCGCTGGCTCGCGCCGAGCGCTGAATACGTTCTGTCTGCGCGACTCCAGCCTGGCACGTGCTCGGCGGCTTTGATTTCACAAGGATGTCTGATGGCCTTTCTCATGCTGTCCTATCCCGAACGCGTCGACGTATTTCGGCGTGCTTTCGCCCGTGATTTACCCAGCGTCCCCTTCTACAGCGACGCGACGCAGGTCGACCCACATGCGGTGCGATATCTGATGACCTGGACCTTTCCAGGCGATCTGGCTGACCGTTACCCGAATCTCGAAGTGATTTTTTCTGTGGGTGCGGGTATCGATCAGGTCGCCCAGACGCCGATCCCGCCTGGGGCAAAACTGGTGCGCATGATAGAGAGTGGCCTGACCAGTCTGATGCGAGACTATGTCGTGATGAGCGTCCTGGCGCTGCATCGCCGCCTGCCGACTTATCTGGAGCAACAGCGGCGCCATGAATGGATAAATCTCGATTTCGCCTGGGCAGATCAACGCCGTGTGTCGGTACTAGGCCTGGGTGAGCTTGGACGCGCATCGCTCGAGGCGCTCAAACCGTTCGGATTCCAACTCGCCGGCTGGAGCCGCAGCCCAAAAACCCTCGAAGGCATCCGCGCATATCATGGTCCCGATGGATTGCAGACCATGCTGGCCGCCACCGATATCCTCATCTGCCTGCTGCCACTCACCGACGAGACCACCCACATTTTGAACAGCGAACTCTTTGCGCAATTACCTCGCGGAGCCTCGCTCGTTCAAGTGGGTCGTGGCAAACACATGGACCAGGATGCACTATTGGCTGCGCTGGATAGCGGACAATTGGAGGCCGCGTTTGTCGACGTGACCGAACCCGAGCCGCTGCCCGCTGATCATCCGCTGTGGTCTCACGCGAAGGTCGTGCTGACGCCACATATTGCCGCACACACGCGCGCCGACAGCGCGGCCGCAGCGACGATCGTTAATATGCAACGGATACTGGCGGGTGAAAATCCTCATGGGCTCGTCGATCCTTTACGGGGATATTGACGCACTGACGAGGAGAAAAGCTGGCGGCGCGGGTCAAATGATGAGCCTGCATGATGCTGAGGCTCCGCGTCGCTATGACTTCATGGCATGACAAACGAACTAAAACGCCGGTTTACGCTGCCGCCAGGGCGCTGCCCGTTCGAGTTGAGCCGAGACGCTCAGTATCATGTCTTCGCGCCCGAAGCGTCCCACTAGTTGCGTAGCAACGGGCACGCCCTCTGCCGTGGCAAACAACGGCAGGCTGGCGGCAGGTTGGCCTGACGCATTGAATGCCGCCATAAAGGTCGCATACCTCGAGACCCTTTTACGCAGATCGAGAAACTCGCCGCGTTGCGTGGACAGCTCTCCGAGTTTCACAGGCAACTCGGTCAGTGCCGGCGTCAGAATCAGGTCAAAGTCACTCATGTAGGCTTCCATCGCGCGGCCGATGGCGTGCAAACGGTTCACGCTGGCGATGTATTCTTTCGCCATCAAGCGCTTGCCCTGTTCGTAGCCTGAGAGCATGATGGGCTCCAGATCGTCGCTTTGCAACGCTTTGCCCGTCAATGCCAGGCGCGTGTCCACCGCAAGCACAATATTGCTGGCCAGGATGCATGCATGCGCCAATACAAAGGCGTCATAATCGATGGCCGGTGGCGCCGAATCGATGACGGTATGCCCCAGGCTGCGCAGTAAGTCAGCGCTGTGCTGCACCGCATGCAATGGCTCTGACGAAATCGCGATATCGTTCCAGGCCGAACGCCATACGGCGATCCGCAGCGGCTTGATGGCCGACTCTGCCACCACATCCAGATAGGCCCCTGTCTTGGGAGGCGCCGCGTACGGCGCGCCAGGCTCGTAGCCGGAGATGGCATCCATGGCGGCGGCAGTGTCCCGCACGGTCACACTAAGCACGCCGTCGGTTGCCATGCCTCCCCATCCCTCGCCACGCAAAGGACCCATCGGTACGCGACCGCGGGATGCTTTTAAACCGTAAACGCCGCAGCACGCAGCCGGAATACGGATCGAACCGCCGCCATCACTACCATGAGCCACCGGGACGATACGTGCGGCCACTGCAGCCGCCGCACCGCCACTGGAGCCACCCGCCGAGCGGCTTCGGTCCCAGGGGTTGAGGGTGGGCCCACCGTTGACCACAGCCTCGGTCGTCGCCACCATGCAGAACTCCGGTACGGTAGTACGGGCGAACGCAATCAAGCCCGCCTGCTCGAAACGATCCGTGAGCGTGCCATTGCATTCGTAGGTCGTGTCGTTGAGCAGGCGCGAACCCACACTGGATGGAAACCGCGTAGACGGCAGCCCTGAATCCTTCAACAAAAAGGGAATACCGCCGAACGCTCCCCTCTGCAGCCAGGTGTTGGCCAACTCGATGGAGGTTTCATACTGCTCGTAGCGCAGCGCATTGAGTGTCTTTCCGCGACTACGCGCCAACTCCACAGCGCAGCGCATCAATTCGCCGGAGGAAATCTCCCCCGACTGAAGTCGAGCTGCCATGTCCAAACCGTCCAATGATTCATACTCGTCATGTTGCATATGCTGTAGGTTCCTCTGAAGAGCCGGCTCGGGAGAGATCCGGCTTGGACCACTGTTTACCGGGGATGGAGTCGATCAATCGACGCGTGTATGCGTGCTGCGGACGATAGAAAATATCGATGGCCCGCCCTTGCTCGACCAGCTCGCCCTGACGCATCACCGCAATGCGGTCGCAAATCTCGGCGGCGACACGCAAATCATGGGTAATAAACAAGACTGACAGATCGAACTGTCCGCTGACGGTCTTGAGCAGCTCCAGCACTTGTGCCTGAATGGACACATCCAGCGCCGATACCGCCTCGTCGGCCACGAGCAGCCGAGGGCGTAACGCCAATGCGCGGGCAATACCCACTCGTTGTCGCTGCCCGCCTGAAAACTGGTGTGGATAGCGATCGCCGGCATCCCCCCCCAGGCCTACGAGTTCAAGTAGTTCACGCGCGTTGGCCAACGCTTTGCGCCGTGACTCGCCAAATGCGATAGGACCTTGCGCCACGGCATCGACGATGCGATGGCGCGGATTCAATGAGGCATACGGATCCTGAAAAACCATCTGGATCTGGCGCCGATGCTCGCGCCATTGGCGGGCAGATAGGCCCACGAGTTCTCTCCCGTCGATCTTCACGCTGCCGCTGTCAGGAGTAATCAAGCCAGTGAGCGTGCGGCCCAGGGTGGACTTGCCCGATCCGGACTCACCGACCAGCCCCACTGTCTCGCCTTGCTGAATCGTCAGAGAGATATCGTCCAGCGCCAGTACCTGCCGTCCCTTGTCCGAACGAAAGGTCTTGCGCAATTGATCGATCACCATCAGCGGCGGCGCCACGGCTGCCTCCGCTTTGCCCAGAGGTTTATGCGGAACAGCAGCAATCAACTGGCGGGTATAGGCGGCTTGCGGCCGGTTCAGGATGTCGTCGGATGCGCCCTGCTCTACCACCTGGCCCTGCCGCATCACCACGATTCGATCAGCGATCTCCGCAACGACGCCAAAATCATGGGTGATAAAAATCACGCCTATGCCCATCCGCGCCTGGATGTCTTTGATCATGGCCAGAATCTGGGCCTGCGTGGTGACATCCAGCGCCGTGGTGGGCTCATCGGCGATGAGAATATCCGGCTCCATCGCCAGTGCCATCGCGATCACCGCACGCTGGCGCTGGCCGCCTGACAACTGGAATGGATAGGCATTCATCAACTTCTCAGGCTCGGGCAGCATGACGTCGCGAAACAGTTGCAATATCCTGGTGCGGCGCGCCTCGACAGATAGATCGGTATGGCGTTCGAGTACTTCGTCTACCTGACGGCCGATACGCATGATGGGGTTCAGTGCCGTCATAGGCTCCTGAAACACCATGCCAAATGACTTGCCTCGCAAGCCGTACCAGTCTTTCGGCGTCAATCCAACCAGTTCGCGGCCGCGATAAAGAATGCTGCCCGAATCGACCTGCAATTCGCCATCGGGCAACAGCCCCATCATGGCGTGCGCGGTCACGGATTTTCCTGAACCTGATTCACCGACCACGCACAGGATTTCGTTTCGGTTAACGGTATAGGACACGCCCTTCACGACGTGCGTCGAGGGTCCATTCTGCACGACAGAAATAGACAGATCGCGGATTTCCAGTAACGCTGTCATGAGCCGGCCCTTTTACGCGCCAGTTTGGGATTGAGCGCGTCGTTGAGCGCCTCACCCACCAAATTGAAAGCCAGCACCGTCATCAGGATGGCGACCCCTGGAAATACACTCATCCACCACGCATCGCGCAATACGCTGCGCGATGCCCCGATGATGTACCCCCATGTCATGGTGTTGGGATCACCCAGTCCCAGAAAACTCAGCGCCGACTCCAGCAAGATTGCGCTGGCGACCATCAACGAGCCGGACACGATGACGGGCGACAAGCTGTTGGGCAGTATCTGGGTCAGGATGATGCGCGTGTTGGACTGACCACTCAGGACTGCTGCCTCGACAAATTCGCGGTGTTTCATACTCATGAATTCGGCACGGACTAGCCGCGCCAGCGGTGGCCAGGATACGAGCGCAATCGCAAAGATCACCGTGCCGATGCTGGGGGTCAAAATAGCCACCAGCACGACAGCCAGGAAAAACCCTGGAATCGTCTGGAACAGCTCAATGAATCCGACGATGACTTGATCGACTTTGCCACCGTAGAAACCAGCGATAGCCCCGACTGTGATGCCGACCAGGACCGACACCGCTGTGGAGATCAACGCCAGCACCAATGTGACCCGGGCGCCATAGGCAATGCCGCTGGCGATGTCACGGCCCAGGGTATCGGTACCCAATAGAGCATCCTCGGACAAGGGAGGCATATACGGCGCGTTGACCATGTCCCATGGGCTGTCGGGAAATATCCAGCTGGCGCAAACGGCTAGCAGGCTGACCAGTGCCAGGACAGCCAAGCCCATCAGGCCGCCCTTGTTGCGGCAAAATGCGCGAAAGAAGCTCTTCATTTCAGCTCTATCCTGGGATCGACGATCGTGTAGAGAATGTCGGTCAGCAGATTGACAGCTACGACGACAATGGATGCAACGAAGAACACACCGAGCAACACGCTGTAGTCGCGTTGCACCAGGGCATCGAACGCCAATCGCCCTATGCCCGGCCAGGCGAACACGGTTTCAACAAGCAAAGACCCGCCTATCAGGTGCCCCGCCTGGATGCCCGCATAAGTGATGATGGGCAGCAAGGCATTGCGCAAGACGTGGCGCGTAATCACCGTGCGTTCCGCGAGCCCCTTGGCACGCGCCGTCTTCACAAAATCGAGCTGGCGAATCTCCAGCATGGACGCGCGGGTCAAGCGTGCATACACCGCCATGTAAAACATACCCAGCGTGATCGTCGGCAGGATCAAGTGGCGCGCAATGTCTGCGACACGTGCTAGCCCCGTCAGATTGGCACCCACGCTCTCGTAGCCAAAGGAAGGCAGCCACTGCAGTTGTACCGAAAACACCAGCACCAGCATCAACCCCACCCAAAATATCGGTGTAGCGTAGGCCAGCATGGCAAACGTCGTGATGATGGTATCGCCCCACTTGCCCACGCGTAATGCGGCCTGGATGCCCAGCCCGACTCCGGCAAGAAGCGCGAATGCAAACGACGTCAGCGCCAGCACCAGGGTTGCGGGTAAATGCGCCAGGATCAGTGTTGATACGGGGGTTTGCTGCCGATGGGAATAGCCCAGGTCAAACGTAGCCACGTCTTTGAGATAAGACCCGAGCTGTACCACCAAGGGCTTGTCCAGTCCAAAATCCTGGCGCAGCTTTTCGATGTATTCCGCGTCGGCTGCCCCGGACTGCCCTGCCAGAATCTCGGCAGGATCTCCCGGTGCGGCCCGAACGAGAAAGAAATTGAATATGGCGATCATGAAGAGCACCAAGAGACTCTTGACCACGCGCCTGCCCAGGAATGCGGCGATCTTGCTCATTCTTTCGACAACCAGGCATCGCTGTAGGTGTCGACTACGCCCAGGCCTGTAGTGATGGCGTCATGCACGCGCTTGTTCAAGACTGTGCCGTAATTGGTGTCCACCAGCCATACCAGCGGTACGTCCTCGACCAGAATTTTTTGCACCTCGGAGTAATACTGCTGCCGCTGCGCATCGTCGCCGGCTTTTGCGGCGAGGTTGAACAACTCGTCGACCTTCGGGTTGTTGTACTGGGACGTGTTGCTGAACATCACGCCCTTGCGTATGTTGGTACCCACATAGGTGCGCGCCACGCCGATGGCGGGATCGGCATACTGAAAGACGCCGTTGCCCGCCATGTCGTAGTCCCAGTTGCCGACACGCGACACCCATCCGCCTACGTCAGTGCTCTCGAGGTTCAACGCGATACCGACCTTGGACAAATTCTGTTTGATGTATTCGGCCACCCGCCGCGGCATCTCGCCATAAGGCAGCGGAATCATGCTGACGGTGACCCGCACGCCATCGCCGTTCGGTTTCAAGCCCATTTCATCGAGCAGAGCAATGGCCTTCTTGGGATCGTAGTCGTACTTCTTGACATTCGAATCATAGAAGCGCGTGTTGTGGTGGATCGGACCCGTGGCGGGTATCCCCTGGCCAACCATGATCTTTTCCGCGATGAACTTACGGTTGATCGCATACATCAATGCCTGGCGAAAACGCTTGTCGTTGAACGGTGCTTTCGCGTTGTTCAACTCGATCCATTGCATGGTTGACCAGTATTCGTAGCCCTTGTTGGTATGGGTCATGTTGGGCAGCTTCGCCACACGCGGCACATCCATCGGCTCCAGGTCTTGCAGCCAGGCTTGCATCACCGTGCCCTGCTCGATGGCCAATCGGCGCGAGGCGGCGTCGGGAATCACACGATAAGTAATACCGTCCAGGTACGGGCGACCGGCTTTCCAGTAATGCTCGTTCTTGACCAGCTCCACATACGAACCACGTTCCCATTTCTTGAACTTGAAGGGACCTGTGCCGATCGGATGCGCGTTATTCGGGTTTTGGCCGATGGGCGTGTCCACGTCGTATAGATGCTTGGGCAAAATGGCACCGCCACCGATATCAAGTCCATACAGGAACGCGGCGTAGGGTTCCTTTAACTTGAATACCACCGTGTTCGCATCGGGCGCCGTGATCGATTCGACGTTTTGCATCAGGCCACGGGTACGTGGTGTCTGGGACAACACTTTTTCATACGAAAACACGACGTCTGCCGAAGAAAACGGCTGGCCATCATGCCAGGTCACACCTTGCTGCAAATGGAAGGTATACGTCAGCTTGTCGTCGGAAATTTCCCAGGATTTAGCGAGGCTGGGCAATGGCTTCAGATCAAACGAATAGGTCAACAGGCTCTCGAAAATCTTGCCACCGACCATCTGCGTCCCAGCAACCTGCTGGAGTGCCAGGATGAGGCTGGGCGGCTCCGGATGCAAAATTGCCGTGAGTACGCCACCGGACTGCGGCGTTTCGGCGGCGTGCGCGGGCAGTTGTACCAGCATAGCGGCAGCGGCTAACGCAAACCCGCATTTGACAATGGCCCGACGGACCTGACTGACCAGTTTCATCCTGTTCTCCATGAAACACGTGGATTAACGGAAAGCATCAACTGCGCTTGGGTTCGACCCCGCACCACTCGTTTAGAAAGAGCGCAAACGTCTTGGCAACGCGCAGCATGCTCTGCACGCTGACGCTTTCATTGAACCCGTGATAGTTGCGCGAGACCGGTCCATAGCAAGTGACCGGCACATCCGCCATGAAATGGAAATGCCGGCCGTCAGTCGTGCCGGTCGATGCTACCGATTCAGGCAACTCCCCCGCTACCTGCCGGTGCAAATCTGCCAACAGGCGCAATGCTGGCACGGCCAGGTCATATTCGCACCCAGGCGCATGAAAACCTTCGTAGCGAATGATGAACTGGGTGTCGGGCTGTGCCACCTCTTGTTCGACTTGGCGTACGCACGCCTCGATACGCGCCTTCGCCGTTTCGACATGCATGTCTGGATAGCACGACAAGCGCAAGCCCAGCGTGCAGACACTGGGCACCGACGAGTTCCAATCGCCGGCATGGATCTGGCCGAGATTAAAGTTGATCGGGTGCGCGTGATCTCGATATGCAGGATGACGATTCTCGGGCAGATTCCATTCATGCTCGATTTTCTTGACCGCATCCACGACGCGCATGCCCAGATCCACTGGATTGATTCCCGTCGTCATCAGAGACGCGTGAGCCGGCTTGCCGATGATATCTACATACATCCAGAACACGCCCACCTGAGCCGACATCAGGGCTTCCTGCGTGGGCTCAGGAATCAACACCGCGTCGAACGAGCTGAGTTTGGCGACGCCCACCGCGCTTTTCAGCGCAGATATCGTGGCCAGCGTGCCATTGCCGGTGTTTTCTTCTTCGAGCACGCCGTTAAAGCCGACGAGCGCGGCGGGTTGCATGCCTAGATCCTGGAGTGCTTTGAATGCAGCCAGCGAACACACGATGCCCGCCTTCATGTCTCCCGCGCCTCGGCCATAGAGCCAGCCGTCATGCAGGCTGCCTTTAAACGGCGACTCTGCCCAGAGATGCTCCGGTCCCGTGGGAACGACATCCAAGTGGCCGTTGAAAAGCACGGACCGCCCAATATTGTTCGCCGGTTCATGGCATGCCAGCACATTGAAACGCCCGCCATCTGGGCAGCAAGCCGGCGAATAGAGGGGCAATCCCTCGATGTCTTCGGTACGCAGCGCGATGCGCTCGCTTTGCAGTCCGAGCGCTGCCAATTCGATCTCGAGGAACTCGGCAGCGGGGATCTCCTGGCCTGGCAGGCTGCGACATTGCACGAAACGCGACAAGGTGTCGGTCATGTAGTGCTCCAACCGGTCGACTGCTGCTTCGATGTCCTGTGCGGACAACTTTTGCGCCTGGACTTCGTTCATTTCACCTCCATGATTTTGTCGGTAAAATACAAGTATCAAATATTGATACTTACGTGCCTATTAATGACATCTTAGGATCGTATATAAAACCGGGCAAGATCTTTGGAATGAGAGATTTCCCTAACATCGGCAGTGGTACGACAATCGCTACCGTGTCAGCAGGAGGCAAATAATGAGCAGTGTGGATACTCGATTCAATCAGTCCGTGGCCAAGGCATTCGACATCCTTGAAGCGTTCAGCGTAAAACCCGGCATATTGAGCTTGAACGAGCTGGTGGAGATTTCAAATCTGGATCGCAACTCGACGTTGCGTATGCTGCATACATTGGTGGCATTGGGCTATCTCGAACGTGGCCCCAACCAACGCGGCTACACATTGGGCAAGAAAATCCTGCACCGGACGTTCGACTATCTGCGCGGCAACCCGTTGATCGAGCGTGCCAATCCGGTGTTGATCGAACTGCAGCAAGAGTCCGGCGAAGGGGTGGACCTGAGCCTGCCCAATGATCTGAACATTGTGTACGCACTGCGTCGGCAAACTCGGCGCCGCTACTATTTCGCGACCTTGGTCGGACGCACTATGCCGATGTACCGAGCATGCGCGGGCCGCGCCATCATGGCGCACTTGCCCGACGAGCAGGTCGATGACATCTTGACGCGTTCCGACCTTGTGGCCGCCACGCCGCATACCCTCACCGAGCCGCGCGCCATTTGGAAAAAAATCTCACAGGCCCGTCAAGACGGTTTTGCCATGACCGTACAAGAATCGTTGCTGGGTGAACTCGCCGTGTCGTCGGCTGTGCTGGACCTCGCGGGTCATCCCATCGCGGCGATTCACATTTACGGCCTGCTGTCGCAATGGAAGCCAGAGGATTTCGCCCAACGCTATGGGCCTTTGGTCATCAATGCGGCACAGGCGCTGAGTAAGCAATGAGACCGGCGATAAGCGCCGAATCTACCGACTGGAAGTCATTCGGCGCAACACCCCATCGCGCAGCACATAGTGATGGAACAGCGCCGAGAGTGCGTGCCCGACCGTCAACACAATAATGGTCCAGGCCACGTAGTAGTGCAGGCCACCAATGAACTGGCGCTGTTCATGATCGATCGCAATCAATGTGGGGATGGAGAACAGCCCAAAGAACGTAAAAGACTCGCCCTGGGCCCAGCGAAACAAAAACCCCAACACAATCTGCGCAGCCAGCAACAAATAGAACACGCCATGCACAGTCGCCGCGGCGCTTTGCATCAGGCCGCTCGAGGCAGGCGGCAAGCGCCGGCCCAGCGACACTCGCCACAGCATGCGCAGCACGAACACGACTGCAAACAGCAAACCAAAAGAAATATGGAGCCATTGCAACAGGCGCCGCACCGGCGTGCCTTTGGGCAGAAATTCCCAGATTTCTGCCAAGGCAAAAAGCCCCACCACCAAAAATACCGTCGCCCAATGAAAGAAGATCGTCAAACGATCATAGTGACAGGTTTTCGGGTCGTTCAAGGTAGTTGCTGAAGTCGCCACGTCGCACGCTCGCTGGTAGTGAATGGAGAAAATCCGAAGCCCCTAGCGTAAATAGGGACAGCTTACAAACCCCTGACTTCTGAACGCAGTAACTACTCGTTGATCCAGTTCTGGGTATCCCTCACGAACCATGGGAGATTTAGTCTTTCACCCTCACCCGACTGAATTGTCAGCCGGGGTTTCGGCGCAACATGTACGGTATCGCCGTCCTTTGCGGTATAGGTGTATTCCGGCGGCGATTCACCTCGTACCTCGGGAGGCTCGAACGCGGTATTGGCGCATGAGGCTAGCAACGCACTCATTATCGCCAGCGGGACTCGCGATGAGGCTAAACGATGGATAGGCATGATGCTGGCGGCTCCAAGTAGCTATGCCGCCAAGCATAGCAAATCTGTCAGCTCTTATTCAGGCCACCGATCGATTGAATTACAGTCCGCCATTTTTGAGTCTCAGAATCGACCAGTTGCGTCAATGCGTCAGGCGTTGAACCGACGGGTGTGGCGCTCAGGTCCTTGAGCTGGGCCTGCACATCCGGCTGTGCGACCACCTCATGCAAAGCACCGCTCAGGGCGTCGACCATAGGACGCGGCATACCGGCGGGGCCGAATACCGCGTTCCATGTCCATGTCTCGTAGCCGGGCACCCCGGATTCCGCCATCGTGGGCAAATCAGGAAAAGACGCTACCCTCTCGCTCGTGGTCACCGCGAGCGCGCGTACCGAACCTGCGCGTATATGCGAGGCTGCGCCGCTCAATACGTCGAACAGAATCGGAATATGGCCTGCGATGAGATCGGTCATTGCCGGGCCGCCGCCCTTGTACGGCACGTGGGCCATCTGCAATCCCATCATCGATTTGAACAGCTCGCCAGACAGATGCGGCGGTGTTCCCACGCCCGACGAGCCATAGCTGAACTGATTCGGATGCGCCTTTATCAAGGCGATCAACTCTCGTACGTTGTTGGCTTTGACCGACTTGTTTACTAGCAGCACGTTGGGCACTGTGACGACCAGCGACACGGGCGTGAAATCGGTCTGAGCACGGTATGGCAACTGCTGCCCCATAGACAGCGGATTGATCACATGCGTAGCGATGGTGCCCATCAATAAGGTATGGCCGTCAGGCGTAGCACGGGCCACTTTCGCCGCACCGATTGCGCCGCCACCTCCGGATAAATTCTCCACCACCACGGTGCGTTGGATACGATCCCCGAGTCGTTGCGTCACGAGACGGGAAACCACATCGGTGGCTCCTCCTGCGGCAAAAGGGACCACCAGGTTAATAGGCCCCTTTGGTAGTGCTGTGTCAGAGGACCTCGCCAGAACTGGCGATGCAACCAGCCCGAACATCGCCGTAACCCCAGCCTGCAACAGTTGGCGGCGTGATGGGTTCTGCATGGTGCTGTCTCCTTTTTTTGGTATCGGTAATAGACGCATCCCATGACAGAAACCGAAAGGATCAGGATGCCGGAGTTGAGATAGTAGAAATCAATTCGTTAATCCTTCAAATAGAATTTTGGCATCGATGGATCACAATTATTGATCGTCTGTTGAGCACTTCCATCGCTCAACAGACAGGAGTAAACGTTCGACACCGTTGGTCAGACTCTGCTTTGCCGGGACGGCAATACGAGCGGCAGGTAGCGCTTAGTCCACGCGGGCGCCCGACGCTTGGACCAACCGCTTCCACAGCACGACTTCGTCTTTCAAGAACGCCTGAAATTGAGCGGAGGTGCTGCCGACCGGCTCCGAGCCTTGGTCTTCGATCAATTTTTTGGTCTCAGGATTCGATACCGCCTTGACGATCGCCTTAGACAGGGTATCAACCACCGCTGGAGGTGTCCCCGCCGGAGCGAAGATTCCATTCCAGGTCCCCACGTCGAACCCTGGAAAGACCGTCGCAATCGGCGGCACATCGGGGACCTGAGGCGCCGGCTTTGACGTCGTAAGCCCCAGGGCTTTCACCTTGCCGCTGCGAATGAACGAAAGCGCATCGATCAACGGTGCAAACATGATCTGGATGTTTCCGCCCACTAGATCCGTCACCGCCGGAGCGGCGCCCTTATAGGGAACATGAGTCATCTTCACACCAGCCATCTGCTCGAACATCACGCCCGCCAGATGTTGCGACGTCCCCGACCCGCCCGAACCATAGTTCAGTTTGCCAGGATTGGCTTTGGCATACTTGACCAAGTCCTCGATACTATTTTCCGCGAGTGACTTATTGGCAATCAGTACCAATGGCGTGTGCACAATCTGCGAGATTGGGATGAAATCCTTTTCGATATCGAACGGCAGCGTTTTAAATAGCGAGATGTTGGCGATAGATGTACTGGTGCCCATGAACAGGATGTAGCCGTCCGGCGCAGAGCGTGCCACATAGTCACCTGCGATATTGCCACTGGCACCGGCCTTGTTTTCCACGACAACCGGCTGATTTAACTCGCCAGTCAGCTTGCTGGCCAGGATTCTCGTCACAATATCGGTACTGCCGCCCGGAGCGAACGGCACGACAATATTGATACGCCGATCAGGGAAACTGTCCGCGGCCAAAACAGACGCGGACAGCGCCAGACATAGCAATCCCGCCACGTATCGCATCGTATTTTTTTTCATGTTGTCTCCTCGAGGTTTTACACACTACGTATGGCGCGTATCAGCTCAGTACAGCGACCTTCATTCTTTCGATAAGCGCGAAATCAATATCGGCCCCTAGCCCGGGCCCGGTGGGTGCATACACATATCCGTCGGCATCTGCCTCGATGTCCGTTGCGAGACCGTATTTCTGCGCCCCGTCAGGCAGCAGCACCTCGAAGAACTCCGTGTTCTTCAGTGCCATGATGACGTGCAGACCTGCCACGTTGTTCAGTGAATTCCCGCCATGGTGAACTTCGTAATTCATCCGGAACGATTCAGCCAGGTGCGCGGTCTTCATCATGTTGGTGATGCCGCCCTTCAATGCGACATCACCACGCAGAAAATCCGTAGCGCTCTGCAACACCCATGGCGCATAAGCATCCAACCCCACAGCGGGAAACTCTGTCGCCATGATCGGGATGTGTACCTGCTGTTTTAGTTTTACATAGTTGTAAATGTCAGCATCATGCAAAGGATCTTCGTACCAGTAGTAGTTCAAGTCCTGAATCGCGCGCCCAACGCGCACGGCTTCGGGGTATTGATAACTCCAGGCTGCATCCAACATGACGAGGTAGTCGTCACCGACGGCTTTGCGAACCGCCTCGCAGACTTTGATGTCTTCCTGCCAAGGATGTGGTGGATGAATTTTGTAGGCGGCCCAGTTCAACGACTGATAGTGTTGCGCCTCCTCTGCATAGGCCTGTGGCGAATCCAGAATCATCGAGCTGGCGTATGCCTTGACCTTATCCCGATAGGAACCGAGCAGGCGATGGATGGGTAAATTGGCAACCTTGCCCGCGATGTCCCACAAGGCAACATCGCAAGCACCGATGGTGCGTACCGTCGTGGTACGCGAACGACGCCAGAGCGCATGAAACAGCCGCTCACGATCCAATGGATCCTGCCCCATCAAGATGGGCTTCAAATACTTGATCAAGTTCGGGCCGTCGAGATCAGCGCCGTAGTAGGCAGATCCTAGAAACGCGTGGCCCGTGACACCTTCGTCCGTTTTAATCTCCAGCAATCCGATTTTGCTGGATCCGGCGAATTTTCCCGTATGGGCGGCATAACTGGTCGGCGGAATATCGTTCCAGGCAAACAGCGTAAGCGAAACGTCCGTTATTTTCATTGTTTCCTCTCGTGTTGGGTAAAGTGGGGCCGGCCAATGGCCGGAAATCGAACTATGCGGCGTGGCAATTACACATAGGCTGGGCCCTCAATGACGGGATGAGCCAGCAAAAATGATTCATCCACCTCTACGCCCAAGCCCGGCTTGTCACTGGGATAAACACATCCGTCCTGGTCAAGCAGATCGGGGCGAGAGGTCAGCTGATCGCGAAACAGGTTTTCGCGCGCAACGTCTGCCTCGAAATAGCCGCCGTTATCGATTGAAGCCAGGAGGTGAATACTGGCTGCCATGTTCAATCCGCTGGCAGAGGTGTGAGGGCAAATTGGCAATTTCCACGCCGAAGCCAAGGCCGCGATTCGCAAGCCCTCGGTCAAACCCCCGGTCTTGGACAGGTCCGGCTGCAGAATCCCTACCGCCTCGTCTTCGATCAATCGATTGAACTCAAAGCGCGTGTAGTGATTTTCACCGGCAGCTAAGGGCACCGAGACCAACTGCCGTGCCTCGCGATAAGCACGGTAGTCCTGAGGCGCAAAGGGTTCCTCTAGCCACAACACCTTGTGATCACTCAGGGCCGCAGCCACATTGCGTACATCATCCAAGGTGTAGTTCACATTGGCATCGACCATAATGCCAATGTCGGCGCCAAAAGCCTGCCGTACCGCACTGAGCCGCTCTATATCACGTGACACCGTGTCGCCAAAGCGCAATTTGATGGCGCGATAGCCCTGCCCTACTAGATTGGAGACCTCATCCACCAATTGCTGTGGAGGTTGAAATCCCAGAGAAATGCCTCCTGCATAGGCCGCAATCGCCCGCGCCGAACCACCCAGCAATCGGTATAGCGGCCATCCCACCGCCTTGCCACGGATATCCCATAGGGCCATATCGAGTCCACTCATGGCCAAAGCGGCCGCTGTGCCCATTCCGTGACTGGCCAACTGGCGCTGATGTATACGTGACCATACCCCCACGACATCTGTCGCAGACATACCGCACACCAATTGGCGTAGGGTGGTCTTGATCAACTGTCCGATCGCCCCGGGACAACGTCCATGGTGCGACTCGCCCCACCCGACCAATCCGTTCTCGGTCGTCACCTTCACAATGACACAATCCCGTTTGACTGCCCGGCCAATCCCCAGTGTCACGCCCGCCGTCACCGGAAAAGAAGTCGGAAACGCTTGAACGTCGACAATACGCAATTCGTCAGGGATACTCATGCCAGTGTCTCCGCCATTTTT
Source organism: Bordetella tumbae (assembly GCF_054780995.1). Taxonomy (NCBI): domain Bacteria; kingdom Pseudomonadati; phylum Pseudomonadota; class Betaproteobacteria; order Burkholderiales; family Alcaligenaceae; genus Bordetella; species Bordetella tumbae. The sequence continues at coordinate 188,576 of NZ_BAAGVG010000012.1, read as the reverse complement.
CGCCGGCGCTCCCAGATATCCGGATTCACGAGGTGGTCGGGGCGATCTCCGCGCATCAGTTGCAGAATCTGCCGCGCCGTACCGATACTCATGCTCGCTGTGCTTTCTTCGGTCAGGCCAGCGATGTGCGGGGTGAGCAATGCGTTATCGACATCAAGCAGCGCATGATCGGACGCCAACGGTTGCTGCCCATAGACATCCAGTGCCGCGCCTTTAATCCGCCGGGCACGCAGCGCATCCATCAGCGCCTCTTCATCCACAATAGGGCCCCGTGCGGCGTTGACCAACACCGCCTCGGCCCGCATCCGCCCCAACCGCTCGGCGTTTAAAAGGCCTTTAGTCTGGTCGGTCAGTGGACAACACAGCACGACAAAGTCACTTTCGCCGAGTAATGCCTCCAGCGTCGCCGGCACGATGTAATCAGGGACGCCCGCATAGGTCGGCTGATGGCCCAACACACGCATGTCGAATCCGAAATGACAGAGGCGCGCTAATTTTTGGCCCACAGTTCCCAAGCCGATGATCCCTACCGTTTTTCCGGCGATCTCTGCTGCGCCTGCGGTGAGCCTTCTACCGGCCTCCCAACCTCGCTCTCGAAAGCACCGGCCTATGCGATCGACCCCACGCGCCAAACTCAACATGCTGGAAATGCAGTATTCCGCGACGGCTTGGGCATTAGCACCCGGAACATTTGCGACCGGGATACCCAAGACGGAAGCTTCGGCAACCGGTATGAAATCAAGTCCCGTGCCATGTCGTATCACGCCTTTCAGACGGTCGCCATGGACGAAGACTCCAGACGGCAGCTTGGTGCGCACAACCAAAAAGTCAGCATGCGGCAATAACCTGGCAAAGGCATCACCCGATGTGTCGGGCATGACGGTGATGTCAGCGTGGCCTGCTAATAACGCAATACCCGCCGGGTGCATGGGGAGCGTACATAAGACGTTCATCACTGTGCTCCTGAGAGGTGGGCCGGACCGTCCGCCCATGGCGAGAAGTCGGCCGGTATCAAGATTTTGTTTTGCTGAGTCATGACCAACGGCTGCACTTTGGCCGCGTAGGCTTTCCAGGCTGGATCGGCCAAGAGCCGCGCGCGCCGCGCGCCACGGTCCTCAAAGCTCTCATAAGCCCATAGATGCACGACCTGATTCAACTCACCCATGTCGGAGGTGAAATACCCCACCAGGTGCCCGAGTATCGGGCGCTGTATTGCAAGACCTTCCGCCTGATACATCGCAACGTACTGCGCCGCCTTGGCGCAATAACAGGTGTAGATGCGTTCCTCGACAATCATCGATAAACCTCTCAATAAGTGGGTGCCACGATCCGGCCAGGAAAATCGAACAGCTCGATTTAAATACTATAGCTATAGTCCTATATAGGACTAGAATTCTAGTACTCTTGATCTGTGTGTCAAGCGGTTTTTTTGAACTGCCGAGACGTGCCTTAACATCCAGCTCCCGGATAAACTAAGCCTATGACTGCATCCGCTCATACCCCACCCCCTCTCCTGCATCTAACAGGTGTCAACGGACTTCCCAAGTACCTGCAACTGAGAGACGCGTTGATTTCAGCCATTGATGAGGGCCGATGGGTACCCGGCGATAAGCTTCCGGCGGAGGATGTGCTTGCAGAGATGTCCGGACTGAGCTTAGGTACAGTTCAGCGATCATTGCGCATGCTGGTAGAAGAAGGCCGGCTACTGCGGCGTCATGGTTCAGGCACTTTCGTGGCTGAGAAGCAAGCACCTCTTGGTGGACCTTTTCAGCATTTCCGTTTTCTTGACGATAGCGCAGAGGGCTTGTTGCCGATCTACACCAAGGTGGTTCGGCGCTTTGCGGTCAACACGGCCGGCCCATGGGACGCCTGGTTGAGCAGTGACCGCTTGATCTGCATAGACCGGATATTTTCAATCAATAAGGAATTTGACGCCTATGTGCAGATTTATTTCTGTGGCCGTCGATTTCCCGAGTTGAATCAAGTGGACACCAAGGCACTTACCGGCGTCAGCTTCAAGGATCTCATTTCCCGCCGCTATCACCAGCCGACGAGCAGCTACACACAAAAAATGCGGATCTGTGCGTTTCCCGACGCTATCTGCAAAGCAATCAAGCAGCCCGCGGGCACAACAGGTGCACTGATGGAGATTGTCGCGCACGATGCGCGCGGGGACGCTATCTACTTACAACACGTGTATCTGCCGCCTAATGGGCGCCAGCTTCTGATTCAGCCATAGAGCGGTGGCTGAGCAACGACGGTAACCTGAAGGCGCTGCTTAGCAGCGCCACAAACCGAAAAGGGCCTACAGAGAAAACTCTGTAGGCCCTCGGTATTGCTGGTCGGGACGGCGGGATTCGAACTCGCGACCCCTTGCACCCCATGCAAGTGCGCTACCAGGCTGCGCTACGCCCCGAAAGAAAAAGAGTATAGCAGAGATAAAAAAAGCCTGCATCGAAATGCAGGCTTTTTTTTAGGAAAAATGCGAAATTTTTTTAGTGCTTTGCGATACAGATAAGACCTCAGGCGTGCCCACCTGATTGCCCGCTTGACGCGGTTGCTGCAGCGCCACCCGATGAGGAATTCAACGCCTCTGCCAGCATGGTTGAGATGTTGCCCAACTCGGTACGCAACGACTGGAGCTCTGCCCCACTCAACCGCACTGCCGCGTCTTGATCATGTGGTGTATCGCGGGTATCGCCGAGACGATTGCGCGCACCGCTGATCGTGAAGCCTTGTTCGTACAGCAAGGAACGGATACGGCGTATCAGCAGGACTTCGTGGTGCTGGTAATAGCGGCGGTTGCCACGACGCTTTACCGGACTGAGTTGCGTGAATTCCTGTTCCCAGTAACGCAGCACGTGAGGCTTGACGAGACATAGATCGCTGACCTCACCGATGGTGAAGTAGCGTTTGGCGGGAATGGGCGGAAGCGCAACGGTGGGTTCGGGACGAGTCATGGATTGATTTTATGCCGTGATGGACGTTAAGCCGATAACAATTGCCGACAAAGCGTATCACTCCTCGTTGGAGTCCGCATCCGCCGGCTCGGTCTGTTCGACCACGCTTTTCAATTTTTGACTGGCGTGAAACGTAACCACGCGCCGTGCGGCGATGGGGATCGTCTCGCCCGTCTTGGGGTTGCGCCCAGGACGGGGAGGTTTGTTGCGCACCTGAAAATTGCCAAATCCCGATAGCTTGACGGCGTCTCCGCGAGCCAGGGCGTCGCGGATTTCCTCGAAGAATGTATCGACGATGTCTTTGGCTTCGCGCTTGTTCAGGCCGACTCGCTCGAACAGCAGTTCGGCGAGTTCGGCTTTGGTCAAGGTACGCGGCTCAGCAAGCATAGAGGTTCCCATGATCAAGTGCGTTGACGCGCGCCGTGTGCACCGATGAGCGCCTGAGTGATGCGGGCCAGGCAGTCGGCAACACGGGCTTCGTCCAGCGTGACTTCAGTGTCTTGTAGCCAGAAACGGAAAGCAAGACTTTTCTCGGTGACAGGCTTGCCGTCTTGGGGCTTGTCGCGCCATACATCGAACAGGCGCGTGTCTTGCACCACAGCCAATGTAGCATCTGCTGCGATGGTTGCGGCAACGGTGTCCAGCATCGCCTGGGCGCTGACGGGCAAATCGACCCACAACGCCAAGTCGCGAACGACGACAGGCTGACGCGATAGCTCGCGCACCTGGGGCAATTGCCCCTGCGACAGCGCCTGGACGTCGAGTTCGAACACGACGGGGGCATGCGCCAGGTCGGCCTGTTGCGCCCAACGGGGGTGCAATTCACCGATCCAACCCACAGGCTGGCCATCAAGATCGATGCGAGCGCTACGGCCGGGATGCAATGCGGGATGCGTGACAGCCTCGAAGCGCAATTCGCTGGCACGCGCACCGAACAAGGCCTCTACGTCCATTTTGACGTCGTAGAAATCGACCTGACGAGTCGGCGTGCCCCACTGTTCCTCGACGGCCGGGCCCCAGGCTGCGCCCGACAGGCGCAAGGGCTGGCGTACACCGGCCACATCGAGCGGACCGTCCTGGTGCGCCGAGTCGCGCAGGAATACGCGGCCCAGCTCAAAGACGCGCACGCGTGATTGTTTGCGATTGGCGTTGTAGCGGATGTTGGCGACCAGACCCGCGATCAGACTGGAACGCATGACCGACAGATGGCTGGCGATCGGGTTGAGCAGGCGCACAGGCTCGTTGTTGCCTGCGTAGTCACGTTCCCAATCGGCCTCGACGAAGCTGTAATTGACGACCTCTTGGTAGTCTTGGGCCGCAGCCATGCGACGCAGCGTATGCGGGCCGCGGCGCTGTTCGGGCTGCGAAAACATCTGCGCGCGCGCGATAGGCGGCACATCGGGCAGGCGCTCGAAACCGTAGATGCGTGCGACCTCTTCGATGAGGTCTTCTTCGATCTCGAGATCGAAGCGATACGAAGGCGGCTCGACAATGAAGTCGTCGCCTTCGACCTGGAACTGCAGACCGAGGCTATTGAAAATCTGCGCGACTTCGGCTTGAGGCACGGGGACGCCCAACACGCGATGGCAGCGCGACAGGCGCATGCGTACGGGTTGGCGCGTGGGCAGATTGACGATCTGGTCGTCTGCGGGGCCGGCCTGACCGCCGCAGATGTCGATGATCAGGCGCGAGATGAATTCCAGATGCTCGGGAATGCTGGCGTAGTCGACACCGCGTTCGAAACGATGGCTGGCCTCGGAGCTGAACTTGTAGCGGCGTGCGCGACCAGCGATGGCCTCGGGCCACCAGAACGCGGCCTCGAGATAGATGTTGGTCGTATCCAGCGTGACGGAGGTCGCCTCGCCGCCCATGATGCCGGCCAGGCTTTCAACCTGGTCACCCGCCACGACGACGCCGACTTTGGGGTTGAGCTCGACGGTTTGGCCGTTGAGCAATTCGAGGGTCTCGCCCTCGCGTGCCCAACGTACGTCGATATCGCCGCCGATCTTGTCCAGGTCAAAGACGTGGGACGGACGGCCCAGCTCGAGCATGACGTAGTTGGAGATATCCACCAGCGCCGAGATCGAACGCTGCCCTGCCCGCTCGAGGCGGTTTTTCATCCAGGCGGGCGTCGCGGCACGGGCATTGACGTCGCGGATCACCCGGCCTGCGAAACGGCCGCACAGGTCCGGCGCGGACACGGTCACGGGCAGGCGATCCTGCAAGGTGACCGGCACGGCGACCGCGGTGGGGACCGACAGCGGAGCGCCGGTCAGGGCCGCGACCTCGCGTGCGACGCCGAGGATCGACAGGCAATCGGCACGGTTGGGCGTGAGTTTCAGGGTAAAGAGCGTGTCGTCCAGGTCCAATGCCTCGCGGATCGACTGGCCCGGGGTCAAGTCGCCGGGCAACTCGAGCAGGCCGGCGTGATCCTGGGACAGGCCCAGTTCGCGAGCGGAACACAGCATGCCGGCGGACGGCACGCCGCGCATTTTGGCGACACCGATTTTCATGCCGCCGGGCAGTTCGGCGCCGACACGGGCCAGGGGCACGGTGAGGCCTTGGGCGGCATTGGGGGCACCGCATACGATCTGCAGCAGCTCGCCCGAGCCGTCGTCAACCTGGCAGACACGCAGCTTGTCGGCGTCGGGATGCGGCGCGATCGAGACGATGTGCGCAACGACCACGCCGGTGAAAGGCGGCGCAGCGGTGGTGGTTTCTTCGACTTCCAGGCCGGCCATGGTGAGCCGATGGGCCAGTTCGTCGGTAGTGATCGCGGGGTTAACCAGGGCACGTAGCCAAGATTCAGGAAATTGCATGATCAGCCGTCGGTTATACGTTGAACTGGCGCAGGAAGCGCAGGTCGCCTTCGTAGAATTGGCGCAGGTCGTTGACGCCGTAGCGCAACATCGTCAAGCGCTCGAGGCCGGAGCCGAACGCAAAGCCGATGTAACGCTCGGGATCCAGGCCGAAGTTGCGCACGACTTGCGGGTGCACTTGGCCCGAGCCAGAGATTTCCAGCCAGCGGCCACGGTTGGGGCCCGACGTGAACATCATGTCGATCTCGGCCGAAGGCTCGGTGAACGGGAAGAACGACGGGCGGAATCGCACGACCAGATCGTCGCTCTCGAAAAAGCGGCGCAGGAAATCGGTGTAGACGCCTTTCAGGTCGGCAAAGGAGATGTCCTCGGCGATCCAGAGGCCCTCGACCTGGTGGAACATGGGCGAGTGCGTGGCGTCGCTGTCGACGCGGTACGTACGGCCCGGGGCGATGACCTTGATGGGAGGCTTGTTCATGCGGGCATAGCGCACCTGCATGGGGCTGGTGTGCGTGCGCAGCAACAGCGGCAAACCATCACCGTCTTGCAGATCGACGTAGAACGTGTCCTGCATGGATCGCGCGGGATGATCCAGGGGGTTGTTCAGTGCCGTGAAGTTGGTCCAGTCGTTTTCGATTTCGGGGCCGTCGGCCACGTCGAAACCGATGGAGCGGAAGATTTCTTCGACGCGTTCCCAACTGCGAGCCACAGGATGTATGCCCCCCATTGAACGGCCACGGCCGGGCAAGGTGACATCGATGGTTTCAGAAGCAAGGCGAGCATCGAGCTCGGCCTGAGCCAGTTCAGCACGACGCTGGTTCAGCAGGGCTTCGATCTGCTGTTTGGCTTGATTGATGCGACCGCCCATTTCGCGTTTTTGCTCGGGGTCGAGCTTACCCAAACCCTTGAGCAACGCGGTCAGTGCGCCCTCTTTGCCCAGAAAACGCGCTTTGGCATTTTCCAGAGCCGCGGCGTCGGTGGCCTCGGCGAATCGTTCTTGGGCCTGGGAGACCAGGTCTTCAGCCAATAGAGTCATGGAGTCAGTGCCATAAAATGCGCCCCACGCCGCGCCTGGCGGCTTGCTGCCCCCGGGGGAGCTGTTTTGCCTTGGGGCGGCCCGGCGGCAAAACGCAACTAAGCCTCGATCAAGAGGCATTTTGCCTAAAAGTAGAGCTCGATGGGCGTATCCGCCTCGATACTGCACCTGCAGGCTTGCTGCCCCACTCGGGGTGTTTTGTCTAAGAACAGCCCCAGACAAAACGCAAACGGGGCCAAAAAGCCCCGTTTGCAGCGATGCGCGATGCGATCAGCGCACGTTAGGCAGCCAACGCTGCCTTGGCCTGTTGCACGATGGCGGCAAAGCCAGCCTTGTCGCGCACAGCCAGATCGGCCAGAACCTTGCGGTCGAGTTCGATCGAAGCCTTTTTCAGGCCGGCGATGAACACGCTGTAGCTCAGACCCTGCTCACGCACAGCGGCGTTGATACGGGTGATCCACAGGGCGCGGAACGTGCGCTTTTTGTTGCGGCGATCGCGATAGGCGTATTGGCCAGCACGCATGACCGCCTGTTTGGCGATGCGGAATACATTACCGCGGCGGCCACGGTAACCCTTAGCAGCGGAGATGACTTTTTTGTGACGAGCACGGGCAGTAACGCCGCGTTTAACGCGAGGCATAGTAGATCTCCTTTATCAAGCGAAAGGCATCATGGCTTTCACGGAAGCCACGTTGGTTTCATGGACCGCAGCCGAACCGCGCAGTTGGCGCTTGTTCTTGGTGGTCTTCTTGGTCAGGATGTGGCGCTTGAAAGCCTGGCCACGCTTGATCGATCCGCTGCCGCGAACCTGAAAGCGCTTGGATGCGCTTTTCTTGGTTTTCATCTTGGGCATGATGATTCCTACGTTGTTAATTTAATATGGACACACAGGTGCTCGACGGGCTGGCAGACTCATCGTCTGCCGGCACGGCAAGGCTTGCCGAACCTGGATCCACTTCTGGTTTCCCCCGAAAGATCCGGGAAAGCCTTTGATTATATGGTGGTTTTGGGATTTTTGTCTAATTCGATCGCGCCCGCGGCTCAGGGCGGCGCTCAATCCGAGCGCACATTCTGTCCCTCATTAGCGATCCGGCGGTACCCGGCGCAGGACAAAGACGCCAGAAAACCTATCGTAGGCGACAACGATACTGTAGCGCCTCGGCGACATGACGCGCCTGTATACGAGGTTGCTCGTCCAGATCGGCGACCGTGCGAGCCACACGCAGCGCACGATGGGTGACGCGGGCGGAACCGTGCAGACGTTGTATGGCCTGGATCAACAAATGCTGACTCTCGGCGTCCAGCTCGCAGTGGGCATCGATGTCCGGGCCGTGGAGCTGGGCGTTGGTGCATCCCTGGCGCTGCTGCTGGCGCTCGCGGCAACGGGCCACACGTTCGCGCACAGGCTCGGAAGGTTCGCCCGCAGGCAAGGAGAGACAATCTGTGCCTGTTGCCGGCAGCTCGATCAGCAAGTCGAGCCGGACAACGAGGGGACCAGACAATCTGCCGACATATCGGGCCACCTGGTCGGGGGTACAGGCGCAGGGGCGTTTGGGGTGTCCACGCCAGCCGCAGGGACAGGGATTCATGGCCGCGACGAGTTGGAAATGCGCGGGGTACTCGACGGTATGCCTGGCCCGGGCGATGACCACCCTGCCCGTCTCCAGTGGCTCTCGCAGCGACTCCAGCGACCTGCGGTTGAATTCGGGCAATTCGTCGAGAAATAGGACACCGTGGTGGGCAAGGCTGATTTCGCCTGGCCTGGGGTAAGCCCCGCCACCAATCAACGCGGCCGCTGAAGCCCCATGATGCGGCGCGCGAAACGGCGGCTGGCCCGGCAGGTCGGCGGCGGGTGTGCCTGCCAGGCTCGACAATGCCGCGGCCTCCAATGCCTGCACCCGTGAAAGTGGCGGCAGCAGTCCAGGCAAGCGCTGCGCCAACATGCTCTTGCCGGCGCCCGGCGGACCGACCATCAGTAAGCTGTGCCCGCCTGCCGCGGCGACCTCCAGCGCCCGCCTGGCCATGGGCTGGCCACGCACATCGGACAGGCAAGGCGGACGGGTCGCCTCAGTCCAGGCACTGGGCTGTGCCGCCGATAGCGTTGCGCTGCCTGTCAAATGTGCCGCCACGTCGGCCAGGGTGTCGGCGCAGAACACGGATAAATCCGGCACCCACGCCGCCATGGCCGCGCTGGCCGTCGGCAGAATCATGGTGCTGCCAGGCTGATCACGGGCAACAGCCAACGCCAATGCCAGGGGCGCGGCATCGCCATGCGCACCTGGCACCGCGATTTGGCCGGAAGCCAGCAACACACCCAATGCGATGGGCAGATCGAAACGCGCTGACGCCTTTGGCAGATCGGCGGGAGACAGATTGACGGTGATACGGCCATTCGGGAATTCAAAGCCGCTATTGATGATCGCGGCACGCACTCGCTCACGGCTCTCGCGGACCTCGGTATCTGGCAGACCCACCACGGTAAAGGCCGGCAAGCCCACGCCCAAATGCGTTTCTACACGCACGGCAGGCGCGTCGGCGCCGGACAAGGCGCGGCTGGCAAGGATGGCTAGAGTCATGGCGGCGTCTGAAGTGAAAACGACGGCCAGTATGCGTAAATGCGCTCGGGTTGGGCAGTGCCATGGTGATCGCAATGTCACGCTTTTCAGGCACTTTTTTCTGGCGCAGAAAGTGCCTTCGTTTGATTGGCGGCGTCGATGGATGGCGTTCCGGATTTCAACGGAGAAACCGGGTCCTGCCATCAATCCAAATCAAACAACCAGCGCAGGCCGATCGGCGAGCGCAAAATGCGAGCGCCCTCGTGCCCCAGACCCGGCACTATCTCAAACACGTGGCTGGGCGGCAGGCCGCCATACAAATGCGCCAGATAGTCCCGGTAGGCGAGACAGCGATCCCGCCGGTCACTGCCCTGCAACAGGGCTGCAGCGCTGCGATCCAGGTGCGGGTCGTTGGGATCGTTGTCGTGTTCCCCCACCAGATAGACGACGTCTTTGCCGGCATAACTGCGGCGCAGTTCGTCTGGATCGATACCGGCAACGTAGGCGTTGGGCCGCTGCAAGCCGTATTTGTAGTGGTCGTAACCCAGGCAGTGCAGCAAGGCCTGCCCGGATGGCTGGCCGTATGCACCAGCGGGCCCATGGCCGCGGCGGGCGGCGTCGAGGTACAGATACGACGATGGTCCCACCACGATGTGGCGCAGCGCAACGCCCTGCTCTCTGGCCAAGGTGGGGACGGAGCTCGCTGCCGCGTGGCGTTGCACGAATTGTGCTCCCGCCGAATGCCCCACGATAACGATGCGTTCGAGATCGGGAAAGCGTTCGCGGCACGCCAGGCGCCGGACCATGGCGTCGAGCACTGAAAACGCGCTGACACCTGTGCCGTGGCGCGACGCATCGCCCTGTTTCCAGGCCTGCGGCGCCCAGGCCAACGTGGATGCACCCAGGCCCCACGTACGGGCTTCGCGTCGCGTGTAGAACTGAGGCGCCGCCAGCAAAGTCTGATCGCGGACGCCTCGTCCCGCCAGACGCGCGGCCCTGTCCAACGCTCGCCAATAACGGTGGCCGTCGCGCTCGGTGCCATGGACGACCAGTACTGCACGACGTATGCCGGGCTGCGGTTCGTCCAACGTGCTGTCGCTGATATAGACGCAGGCCAGGCCTTCGCGCAGCCAAAGGCGGCGAGCATGCCCGGCATCTGAAACGTGTCGCAGGTTCAAACCGGATTCGCCTCCTACCTCGTGCGCAGCGCGGCACCGTGCCGCACTAGTTGATGATGCGGGTCGTTGTAGCACGTGGATTTGAAACTCGCGGGGCTCTTACCTGTTTTTAATCTGGCGCTTTTCTATTTCTCAATTGCGCGCGAGGCGGGCTTGATATCGTGAGCACATCAACTTTTCACGATCAAATATTTTGCGGAGATAGACATGTACGATCTCGACCTGCACCAGCGGCTGCAGCATTGCAAGACGGCATACAGCACCCGCCATGTGGATCTGTCCATGGCCACGGATCTGGTCACCACGGTCAGCCCACGCGCCGGTGACCTGGTCCTGGCGGAAGTGACCAAGCTCGGCCATCACAAAGCGCTGGAATCGCGCGATGGCCGGCGCTCCACCTTGTTTGTTGGCGACGAGATCGTGGTGGCCTACGGTAATCGCTATGCCCCCGATCAGTTCGAGGCGGAAATCCGCGGCGACCTCGGCCCATGTGACTTGGTCGCCGCCGGCGGCATCGCATCCAATGTGTTGTCGCGCAGTGCGAAAACCAGTGCTGCGACTGCCATCACGCCCGTGGGCTTGCTGGCCGATCGCACGGGCCGCGTCTTGAATGTAGCCGATGCCGCCTTGCCGGCCCTGCGTGAGCCCAAGACCGCTCGTATCTACGCCGTGATCGGTGCGTCGATGAACGCCGGCAAGACCACCACTGCCGTGAGCCTGATACGGGGGTTTCGTGCAGCCGGATATCGCGTCGGCTCTGCCAAAGTCACAGGCACTGGAGCAGGTGGAGATTTGTGGCGCATGATGGACGCTGGCGCCCGCCCAGCGCTGGATTTCACATCTGCTGGCGTGGTGTCCACGTATAAGGTGGGACACGACGAACTGCTGCGCATCTGCTTCACGCTGGCCTCGCATGCCATGAAGACCGGCATCGATGTTCTGGTACTGGAAATCGCCGATGGGCTATATCAGCGGGAAACGGCGATGCTGCTGCAATCGCCGGAGTTCCAGGAGTTGGTCGATGGCGTGTTTTTTGCTGCGCGTGACGCACTCGGTGCCAAGGCCGGCGTCGATTGGCTGGCACGGCATCGCCTCAAAACCCTCGCAATCAGCGGCATTATCACCATCGCACCGCTAGCCATTCAGGAAGCCACCGACGCTGTCGGACTGCCGGTGCTGGGCCTCGATGCGTTGGGCGACCCTGCCATGCTGGAAGAATTGACCGGCGCGGAATCGGTGCAGGCCGTCCTGTGAGGCGCCGCGGGCCGCTTCCGTCCGTGTTGGCGGGCAGCCGGCGCGGACTGATGGCCTGGCTGCTGGCCAACGGGATCGCGCAGGCGGCCACAATGGCGGGTATCGCGATCGCCACGCGGCATGGCTTTGACGGGCTGCATCAATCGGAAGTCGCGCCGCATTCGGTGCTGGCCCATGCCGCGGCGATTGCCGTGCTGGGCCTCGCGCTGATGTGGCTACGCATGGCAGAACGAACCACGGCGGAACGACTGGGACAGAGTTATCTGACCGCGACTCGTCTGCGGCTTTTCGATCATCTGAACAATCTGCCCAGCCGCGTGCTGCAAAAACGTACCCAGGGCGTCCTGATGGTGCGTTTTGTCGCCGACCTCAATGCGCTCAATGACTGGGTCAGCCGCGGGCTGGCTCGGCTGGCGGTAGCCGCGATCACGATTGTATCGGCCATCGGAGTATTGGCTTGGCTCGATCCGCTCATCGCCGCCTGTGTTGCCGGGGCGATCGCGGTAGCGATGGCGACCCTCGCGGCCGCTGGTTCGCCGCTGTACCGGCGCGTACGCGAACTACGGCGCGCGCGCGGCCGCATGGCAGCCAATCTGGGCGAAAAACTGAATGTCTATTCGCCGGTACGCGTATTCGGCCGCACCCGCGGCGAGCGCTCGCGCCTGCAGAAGCAAAGTTCGCGGCTGGCCCAGGCAGCCGTATCGCAGGCACGCCTGGCCGCTTTGCTGCGAGCGGTGCCTGACGCTGCATCGACCATATTGACTGCACTGGTGCTGGCGGCCGGCCTGTTGCGCGTACAACAGGCCGGCTGGGGCACCCTGCTGGCGGCCATCCTGGTGGTCAACCTGCTGGACTCACCGTTGCGCGACCTGGGCCGCATTTTCGTGTTCTGGCAGAATTTCCGCGCGGCGCGGGATGTACTGGGCGGCTTTTTACGCCTGCCCACCCTGGCATCCGGCCGGCGTATGCCCCCGCTTTCTACCGGCCCTGGGCATCTGGAGCTGGACCAAGTATCGGTAGCCGGCGCACTCGGGCAGATCAGCGTGCAGGCGGCGCCAGGTTCACTGATAGCCATCACAGGCGGCAGCGGCTCGGGAAAATCTACGATACTGGCCCTGGCTGCTCGCATGTTCGACCCCGACCACGGCACGGTACGGCTGGATGGAGAAGTGCTGGCCCAACATGACCTCACCTCTATCCGCCAAGCAGTGGGCATGATTTCGCCCGACCTGCCGCTGCTGCGCGGCTCGATCCGGCGCAATCTGACTTATCGAGCAAGCACCGCCAACGATGCCGAGATTGCGGACGCCTTGCAATTATGCGAGTTGCAGCAAGCCATTGCCGCACTGCCCCGCGGCCTGGATACCCGTATTGCCGAGCGTGGCTCGGACCTGCCCGCAGCGCTGCGGCAGCGGCTGATCGTGGCACGGGCCGTGATGGGCGGGCCGCGTCTGCTGTTGATCGATGATGCCGACGCCATGCTCGACGAGGTGCGTACCGGTACGCTGGCACGGGTGCTGCGCCGACGTGGCACGACGATGTTGCTGGTCACCAGCGACCCGCAATGGCTGTCTGCGGCTGACGCCGTATGGCGCATGGATGCAGGACAACTCGAACCCGTTACAGAGACGAAACATCTACATACATCAGAACATGCATGTGCGGAAGCAAATATATAAAAGGATGCCCTCGCCGGGCACCTTCGCACATGCATGATGCGCGGCCCATCCGCGCATTCTGAGTGTATGAGGATAACTTGAGTATCAAGACTCGGATCTGGTTGTTCCAGGCCATAGTCGCTTTTTCCGTCATTGTCATGGCGATTACCTCTGTCTTTGCCACGCGCACGGCCAAGGATTACTTTGACCGGCTTTTGCATGCGCGCAAAGAACTAGCCATGACGTCTGATCTGGCGATCGACGCGAATCGCTATGCCGAGCAGATCGCCGAACTGATATTGATTGGCCCTGCAGAGCGGTCTGATTTCGAAAGCGCCCGTGCCGACGTCTATAAATCGTTCTTCGACGTGAAGCAGCTGGATCTGCGCATCACGGCAGAATCGGAGCGCGACGACATCATGACGCTGTCGCTCTATGAGCGTATGCACCTGCTTATCGACAGCATTGACGGCTCCGTGGATGAGTTGCTCGCCCTGTCCTTGGCCGGCAAGCGCGATGAAGCGATTGCTCAGTTCCGTTATCAGATCGAAAACCGGCTGGATTCGGAACTCGAATATCTGATTGCCGAGAATGTCCGCAGCAAACAGGCCGAGGTCGACGCCCTGGAGTCTGTCACTGAACAATTGCGACAGAAGGTGACCGTGTCCGTGTTGGGTTTGCTGGCTGTCCTGCTGGCCTTGATCTCCGTGTCGGGCTATTTGCTGGCCCGCTCCATTGGCCGCCCTATCCGCGCCCTGGCAGCAGGCACACGCGCCATTGAACAAGGCTCGCTGCACTATCGCATCGGCAGCCAGGCACGCGATGAATTGGGTGTGCTGTCGCGCAGCTTCGATGCGATGGCCGAACAACTGCATGGGCAGCACGCGCAGTTGCTCGCGTCCAAGAGTCAACTGGAATGCGAGGTGGCACAACGCACGCAGGACCTGGCCCAGGCCAATCATCGGCTGACCCAGGTAGACCAGCAGCGCGTGCGCCTGCTGGCCGATATCAGCCACGAACTGCGCACTCCGCTGACCGCGTTGCGGGGCGAGGCCGAGATTGCATTGCGCGGCAAGGCCTGGCACGAGACCATGTACCGCGAGGCTCTGGCTGCGGTGGTGGCGCGCGCGCAGGAAATGGGGCATCTGATCGAAGACCTGCTTTTCCTGGCGCGTTCGGAAGGCGACGATATCGTGTTCGAAAAAGCCCCTCTTGACCTGAAGGAAGTCGCGCTGGCAGCCATCCAAGACACCAACGTACTGGCTCGCCGCCAGGATGTCAGGCTGGTGATGCAGGATGCGCCGACGGACGCCGTACCCATATGGGGAGACCGGGCGCGGCTCAAGCAGGCCGCCATGATCGCGCTGGACAACGCGATCAAGTATTCACCCGCCGCCACTACAGTCGAGGTTAGCGTGCGCGCAAGCGCCCAAGGGGAACTGATCGTTCGTGATCACGGCGTGGGCTGCGCCGAGCAAGACCTGCCCCATGTCTTTGACCGCTTCTATCGCGGTACGCTGGCACGGGAGCGCTGGGCAGCCGGCAGCGGCCTGGGCCTGTCGATCGCCCGCTGGATTGTGCAGAAACATCAAGGCACTGTGGATTTCAGCAGTACAGCGGGAAAAGGTTCGACATTCACCGTCCGGCTGCCATTGAGACATCGCCATGTATAACGCCAAAGTCTTGTTGGTCGAGGACGACCCGCGCATCATTTCTTTTCTGCAGCGCGGCCTGCAGGCCGAAGGCTATCGCGTCGAAGTCTCGCGCGATGGCCAGCATGGATACGAAACCGCACGCGACGGCGAATTCGATCTCATCATCCTCGACCGCATGTTGCCGCGGATGGAAGGCGTCGAGATCTGCGCCCGCTTGCGCGCTGATGGCTGCCGCGGCCTGATTCTGATGCTGACGGCCAAAGCAGAACTGCAAGAACGCATTCTAGGCTTAAAACAAGGAGCGGACGATTATCTGGCCAAGCCATTCGCATTCGACGAGCTGGTGGCGCGCATGCAGGCGCTGCTGCGCCGGCGCCAGGATGGCCGCGCCCCGGGCACGACGCTCAGCGTCGGCGATCTGCGGCTGGATTTCGCCGCCAGGACTGCGCATCGCGGCGAGCGCCGCATCGAGCTGACGGCGCGCGAATTCGCGCTGCTTGCTTATCTGATGGAACACGCGGGCACAGTAGTCAGCCGTGCGCGGTTATTGCGCGACGTCTGGGGTATGGACTTCGATCCGGGCACGAAGGTGGTCGACGTCTACATCCGCTATCTGCGTCGCAAGATCGAACAAGAAGGCGAACTCCCGCTGCTGCGCACCGCTCGCGGCTTTGGCTATACGATCAGTGCAGAAAAGACCGATTAGAAAAGACAGATCCGGTCTCTAGTGAAGATGCCGCGGCAATCTAGTAGAGTTTGACCAATTGAGGTAAAAGCGACAAGAACTCAAGGAGACCCGCGTGAGTACAAAGCGAGTACTGGTAACAGGTGCCAGCAAAGGAATCGGACGAGCTATCTGTCAGCGGCTGATCGACGACGGCTATGCGGTCGTCGGCGTGGCCAGGACCCGGCCGGCGGACTTGCCAAACGGCATTGAGTTTCACACCGCCGACCTCGCCGACACACAAGCTCTCGAACAATTCTTGGCGAGTGCAATGGCCGAGCCGTTCTACGGTCTGGTCAACAACGTAGGCTTGGTACCCATTGCCAACCTGGAAGACATACGCATCGAAGACCTTTACCGTGCCGTGCAGTTGAATGTGGAGGTCGCTATCCGTTTTTCGCAACGTCTGGCGCCTGCCATGAAAGCAGCGCGACAAGGCCGCATCATCAATATTGCATCGCGCGCGGCGCTGGGCAAACAGGGCCGGACCGTGTATGGCATGACCAAGGCGGGCTTGATCGGCATGACGCGGACCTGGGCACTCGAACTGGCGCCGTTCGGCATCACCGTCAACGCTATCGCGCCCGGACCCATTGCGACCGAATTCTTTGCCGGCGCCAATGATCAAAACGACGCGCACACCCAGGCGCTACTGGCCAGCATTCCGGTCGGCCGCATGGGACAGCCCGAAGAAGTCGCGCATGCGACGGCTTACCTCATGGATCAACGATGCGGCTTTGTGACGGGTCAGACACATATGGTGTGCGGCGGTCTATCCATTGGCGCTGCGTGACAGGACACGGATATAGCATCGATCTCCACGAGACCTGAGAAGTAAAAAATGAACTTCTATTCGCTGCTTTTACAACATGCTCAGACAGCCCCCGCACGGATTGCATTCCACGATAAAGACCGTGCCCTGAACTACGCGGAGTTGTTGGCCGAGGTGGACCGAGTGGCAGCGCTGATGGCGTCGCATGGGGCTCGCCGCGGAGACCGTCTGGCGCTGTGGATGCCTAATTGCGTCGAATGGCTCGTGACGTTTCTCGCATGTGCCAGATTGGGAATGATGGTGATCGCTGTCAATACCCGTTTCAAGGAACATGAAGTGGGCCAACTGCTGCAACGCGGACAATGCCGCTGGCTGGCATTCTGGCCGGCCTTTAAAGGGTTGCCGTTTGTTGATACGCTCCAACGCGTGGACGCCGCTATCGTTGGTCAACTGAAAGGCGTCATTGCCGTCCAGGCCAACGCAGACACCACCCAAGCCTTGCGCGACGCGTGGCCCGCGCTGGATCTGATCTCGTACGCACACACGGCGACGACGTTTTCCGTTTCCGATCCTGGGCAAGCCTATGACGGCGCGTTGGTGTACACGACCTCGGGCACCACCTCCGCGCCAAAGCTCGTTCTGCATCGGCAAGAGGGTCTGATCGATCACGGAGCCATTGCAGCCTCGGCCTATGGCGTCACGGCACAGAGCGTGGTGCTCATTGCCGCGCCGATGTGCGGCGCGTTTGGGTTTTCCACGATGCTCAGTGGCCTGGTCCCTGGCGCCTCCTTGGTCTCACTGCCAGTATTCGAGGCCAGCGCTACGGTGCGGCAGATTGGCGATCATGCGGTGACCCATACCTTTGCCAATAACGAACTCATTGATCTGCTGCTAAAGGAAACGGCGGGCAATGCGCAGCCCTTTCCTACGCTGCAGTATGTGGGCTACGCCAGTTTTTCCCCCTCGATGGACGATCTGCCTGAACGCGCGCTACGGGCAGGGATTCCCATTGCCGGGTTATACGGATCCAGCGAACTCCAGGCCTTGGTCGCCGGCCAACGGCTCGATGCAGACTGGCAATATCGACGTGCCGCCGGAGGCACCTTGGCCTCGCCAGCCGGCAAGGTTCGCGCAGTAGATCCCGAGCATGGCAATACGCTGCCGCACGGAGCCATCGGGCAGATTGAAATCAAAGGCCCCAGCCTGATGTCGGAGTATCTGGATAATCCTGAAGCCACCCGCAAAGCGATCCAGCCCGATGGATTTTTCCGCACTGGCGACCTGGGTTTCACCGTCGATGAACGCACGTTTGTTTTTCAGGGCAGAGACGGGGAGCATCTGCGCCTGGCGGGTTTTCTGGTCAACCCGATGGAAATCGAGGCATTCATCCGCGGGCTCGACGGCATTCAAGCGGCGCAAGTCGTGGGCGCCGAGCGCGAGGGGAAAACCGTACCGGTGGCATTTGCCATTGCTACGCCTGGGGCCGATGTGAACGAGGCAGCCATCATTCGCGCCTGTCAGGCCTCAATGGCAAAATTCAAAGTCCCTGAACGGGTCGCGTTTGTGCAGCAGTTTCCAATGGTGCAAAGCGCCAACTCCAACAAGGTGCAAAAGCACGAACTCAGGAAAATGGCGCAGATGCTGCTTGACGGAGAGCTGCGCACCACGTTGTGACGCTTGAGTTCGACGCACCTCTCGGCACAGCGGCAGAGACCCCTATCTATTCATTGCGCGCCGCCCTTCGAGGCCAGCGCGAGCCCAACCTATTCCGGCTTGCTTTCCAAAGCCGAAACGCGCGACTCCAGCTGCTGGACCTGAGTCTGCAGTTGATCCACACGCTCACGTGCACGGGCCAGCAAATCCGCCTGCACGTCGAATTCCTCGCGGGTGATCAGATCCATTTTCGTAAAGGCCTGTCCCATCATCGCCTTTACATTGCGCTCGAGATCGGCGGCTGGGCTGCGGGCGATCAGGTCGGATAAATTTTTCTGGAAATCCTCAAGCCATTGGGTGCGGTTCATAGCGTCCTCGCATTCGATGTTCTGAATAAATAGAGTGTAGTCGCTATTGCCTTGGGGCGGCCCGGCGGCAAAAAAAGCCCCCACGCTACGCCTACAGGCTTGCTGCCCCCCGAGGGGGCCGTTTTTGCCTTGGGGCGGCCCGGCGGCAAAAAAAAATGGGCGGGCCGTACACGGCACCGCCTCAAAGCACAGGAGAAAATCGAATTGCACCAGAACCATCACTGAGACGGGCACACTGTCCGAGTGCCTGTCGCATTGCCATCTGGTACGGTTTGATTCTTCCTGACGTTGCGGCCAACAACAAGCCACTGGGTGTAATGCCGCGTATCAACAAATTCGATACATTGCTGCGAAGAGCCGAAACAGACGCAGCAATTCGATACAACACTAGGCGCTGGCAAATGTTTTGTTTCAACCGTCCCTGCCCCGGTGCTACGCACCAATCAGGGGATCATCCCGGGGCATAAAAGCACCAATATGGTGCAAC
This sequence comes from Bordetella tumbae, assembly GCF_054780995.1. Classification (NCBI taxonomy): domain Bacteria; kingdom Pseudomonadati; phylum Pseudomonadota; class Betaproteobacteria; order Burkholderiales; family Alcaligenaceae; genus Bordetella; species Bordetella tumbae. The sequence goes on along the minus strand of NZ_BAAGVG010000012.1, from coordinate 169,457 downwards.
GACGCACTATATCTGTTCAAAAACTGCTCAGCGCCCTTCGCTTTCCCAGCGCGAACGGCATCCGAGACAGGCATTGCCATTGCGCTCAGAGCGAGTTTGCGCCCTGACAGGGCTTTTTTACCCTGAGGCGGCTCGGCAAGCAAAAGATGGCACGCATATTGCTTTATTGCTCATGCGTGAATGCAACCATCAGAGGAACTGCCATGAAACTCATCATCGCCATCATTAAGCCGTTCAAGCTCGACGAAGTACGAGTAGCGCTTTCCGGGATCGGCGTACAGGGGCTGACGGTCACCGAAGTCAAAGGCTTTGGCCGTCAGAAGGGACACACTGAACTGTATCGCGGCGCGGAATACGCCGTGGACTTTTTGCCCAAGCTGCGCGTAGAAGCTGCTGTGCCGGATCATCTGGTGGACCAAGTGATCGACGTGATCGAGCAAGCTGCCCGCACCGGCAAGATCGGCGACGGCAAGATCTTTACCGCCCCGCTGGAGCAAGTCATTCGTATTCGGACAGGTGAATCCGGCGAAGCCGCCCTGTAAGCAAAACAACAAAGCAAAATGCATTGGAGCCTGAAAAATGGATAAAGCGGATATCTCCTGGTTGCTCGTTTCAACCCTGCTAGTACTCATGATGGCCGCTCCCGGCCTGGCATTGTTCTATGGCGGCATGGTACGCAGCAAGAACGTGCTGTCGGTCATGCTGCAAGTACTGTGCACGTTCGCACTGGGAGTTGTGCTCTGGTTTATTTACGGTTACTCGTTGGCCTTTACAGAAGGCAATGCCTTTTTCGGCGGGCTGTCGCGCGCGTTTTTCTCGGGGATGTTCAATTCCGCAGACGGCACCTACTCGATGTCCGGTTCGTTGACCGAACTGCTGTTTGCATCGTTCCAGGCTACGTTTGCCGGGCTGACGTGCGCACTGATCGTAGGCAGCTTTGCCGAACGTGCACGCTTTTCCGCTGTGCTCGTGTTCACGATCATCTGGTTCACCTTTGCCTACGTGCCCATTGCGCACATGGTGTGGTTTGCCTCGGAGACCGCGCCTGGCTTGCTCAATGCCCGCCAAGCATTGGATTTCGCCGGCGGCACGGTGGTGCATATCAACGCGGGGATCGCAGGTCTGGTTGGTGCGTATGTCATCGGCAAACGCGTGGGTTATGGCCGCGAAGCAATGCAACCCCATAACCTGCCCATGACCTTCATCGGCGCCTCGCTGCTGTGGGTGGGTTGGTTTGGGTTCAATGGTGGCTCGGCACTGGCCGCAAACGAAGGCGCTACGCTGGCATTTTTTAACACCATGATTGCGACCGCTGGCGCGATTCTGGCTTGGCTGTTCACCGAATGGGCGATCAAGGGCAAGCCTTCGATGCTGGGTGCTGCTTCTGGCGCTATAGCAGGCCTGGTGGGTATTACGCCCGCTGCGGGTTTCGTTGGCCCAGGCGGCGCGCTCATCATCGGCGTGCTGGCTGGCATCGTCTGCGTATGGGGTGTCAATGGCCTGAAGCGCATGCTGCGTGCGGACGACTCTCTGGATGTATTCGGCGTGCACGGTGTCGGCGGTATCGTCGGTGCGCTGCTGACCGGTGTCTTCAATGCCAAAGCGTTGGGCGGTCTCGGCGCCGGCACGGGCGAAATCATGTCTCAGCTCTGGGTACAGTTGGAAGGCGTGCTGTTGACTATCGTGTGGTCGGGTGTGGTGGCATGGGTTGCCTACAAGATCGCCAATATGCTCTGCGGTATCCGCGTGCCTGAAGACCAAGAGCGCGAAGGCCTGGACGTGACCAGCCACGGCGAATCGGCGTACCACAGCTAAAAGGAAAGGGGCTGACGCCGCGCTGAATATAGCGGCAAACAGTCTCCCCAAGGGGAAAAGCCACCGATGTGAAAGCATCGGTGGCTTTTTTGTCGCCGGGCCGCCCCAAGACAAAAAAGCCCCCTCGGGGGGCAGCAAGCCGAAGGCGCAGCGTGGGGGCTTTTTTTATTTGTTGGTAGTATTTAGCCCGCTATTACCCATCCCCGATCAAATCTGCCTAGACTGCTCTCCATACCGCAATGCCAAAACGCATTGCCCACTATAAAAATGACTGGAGACCTGCATCATGGCAAAACTGATTCACACGATGGTACGTGTGCGAGATCTGGATAAATCGCTGGCGTTCTATCAAGCCGCATTTGGGCTTGAGCCCAGCTATCGTCTGGACTTTGATAGTTTCTCGCTCGTGTACTTGCGTAATAGCGAGAGCGAAACGGAAATCGAACTCACGTGGAACAAAGGCAAGAGCGAACCGTATACACACGGCGATGGATACGGGCATGTCGCTTTTGTGGTGGACGATGCCATCCACGAGCGCGAGCGCCTGACTGCGCTGGGGTTCGCCCCCAATGATCTCAAAGAATTTTTTGCCGCCGACGGCGCATTGATCGCGCGCTATTTCTTCGTTCAAGACCCTGACAATTACAAGATCGAAGTGCTCGAACGCCACGGGCATTATCAGTAGCTCAACGATGCCAGGCTATGGCAAAGACCAAGCCTTCGGCCAAGAAAAGCCTGCTCAAGACTACGATAAGGAGACACATATGCAATCCAAGCACATCGCGCTCGCTGTCGAGCGAGAACCGTCACGCGCCACAGGAAAGCCCTGTATTTCGCTCACGCGCCGAGCCTTGTTGAAAGGCACGGGCGTGTTATTCGGCACATTGGCGATGTCGTCCACGCTGGCCCTCATCGCGCCGAGCCGAGCCTGGGCGCTGGAATTAAAGAGCCTGGACGAGCATCAGGGAAAAGTCTTGCTTGCACTGGTCAAGCGCATCTATCCCCATGCCACATTAGAAGACGCGGTGTATGCACTCGTCGTCAAAGACCTGGACGGCAAGGCGGCAAACACGGCGGCGATACGGGACCAACTCGCCGAGGGCGTACGCAAGCTCGATGCGCAAGCAGGTGGTGATTGGTCCGCGCGTGCCGTCGCCGACCAGGACCGTGATGCGGCCGCATTGGCGGACACGCCATTTTTCCAGACCGTACGTTCGACAGCGGTGGTCTCGCTTTATTCCAATGCCCTGGCTTATGCCCATTTTGGTTATGGCGCACAGGCGGGAGATGGCGGCTATCTATATAAGGGATTCAATGATCTCGCGTGGCTGCCGAATCCCCCGGAACAAGACAGCGGCCCCATCCCGGCAAACTAATTAGAACAAGGAGACAGACATGGCGAACACCAATACTCAAGAACCGCCCGGCAAAAAATTTTCCCTCGACGATGATCATGTCATCGTGGTGATCGGCTCGGGCGCCGGCGGCGGCACATTGGCCAACGAACTCGCGCAGAAAGGGGTCGACGTCGTCATCCTCGAAGCCGGAAAATTGCATACGCAAGCCGATTTTCTGGCCGACGAATGGGCGTCGTTTCAGCAACTGGCGTGGCTCGACCCACGTACCGCATCGGGCTCATGGCGTATCGCAAAAGATTTTCCCAACCTGCCTGCATGGATCTGTAAAACCGTCGGAGGGACATCGGTGCACTGGGCCGGCGCCAGCCTGCGCATTCAGCCGTATGAATTCAAAGCGCTGACGACATATGGAAAAGTCGATGGTGCGACGCTGCTCGACTGGCCTATCACGCGCGAGGATCTTGATCCCTATTACGCTCGTGCCGAGAAAAAACTCGGCGTAACCCGTACGAACGGCTTGCCGGGTTTGCCGGGCAACAACAACTTCAAAATATTCCACGAAGGCGCCACCAAGATAGGCTACAAGCACGTCAACACGGGCCACATGGCGATCAACAGCGTGGCCAATGATGATCGGGCGCACTGTTATCAGCGGGGGTTCTGTTTTCAAGGCTGCCGATTCGGCGCGAAGTGGTCGACGTTATATACGGAGCTGCCACGCGCGATTGAAACCGGGCATGCGGAACTGCGTACCGAGGCACACGTGGCGCGTATCGAACATGATGAGGCGGGCAAGGTCAATGCCGTGCTGTACTACGACGCCAAAGGCGCGCTGCAACGGCAAAAAGCCCGTGCGGTGGCGGTGGCGGGGAATTCGATCGAAACACCACGTCTGTTGCTGAACTCGCATTCGGCGAAATTTGCCAATGGTTTGGCCAATAGCTCTGACCAGGTAGGCCGCAACTACATGCGGCATACGACGGGGTCGCTCTACGCCACCTTTGCAAATAAAGTCGATATGTACAAGGGCACGGTAATGGCCGGCATCGTCGAGGACGAGGCGCGCCACGATACATCGCGCGGGTTCGCGGGCGGTTATCACCTGGAGACGATATCCCTGGGACTGTCGTTCTATGCGGCGTTTCTGGATCCGGGCGCGTGGGGTGCGAAATTCGCTGATGCGATGGATCAGTATGCGCATACCGCGGGGCTATGGATCGTGGGCGAGGACATGCCCCAGGCCTCCAACCGGATCACCCTGAACACCGCGTTGAAAGACCAATACGGCCTGCCTGCGGCAGACGTACATTTCGACGATCATCCAAACGATGTTGCCATGCGCGAACATGGCTTCAAACAATCAGAGGCCCTGTATAAAGCCGCGGGCGCCAAAGACACGTATCGTGTACCGCCCTATCCTTCCACGCATAACCTCGGCACGGCACGGATGAGCGACAAACCCGAAGACGGCGTGGTCAACAAACATGGCCAGGCACACGATGTGCGTAATCTGTTTATTGCGGATGGCAGTCAATTTACGACAGGTGCGGCGGAGAACCCCACGCTGACGATCGTATCGTTGGCAATTCGCCAAGCGGACTACATCGCCGCACAGATGAAGCAAGGAGCGATTTGAACGCATGAGGCCATGAAATGGGGGAGACTACCAAGTGCGTCACCCTCACCACGGATGGCGATTACCGTACCGGCACCGGCACCGGCGGCTAATACGGAATCGGCGTAACATCATTGCGGCAAGCCCGGCGTTCGACCGGGCCCCGTTATTTCTCAAGGTAGGAGGACAATCGTGTGCCAGATCTATGTAAATACAGATCCGATTCTTTACGAGTCCCGCACGCGTTCGTTGCGCATTCACGGGGTGGTAACGACGGTCCGATTGGAAAATCTGTTCTGGAACGTCTTGCAGGAAATCGCGGAACGCGAGGACCTGACAACGAGTCAGTTCGCTATCAAATTGCACGACGAACTGCTCGCTCGCCATGGGGATATGCCGATGAGCTTTGCGTCGTTTTTGCGTGTTTGCTGTCTGCGGTATTTATCGCAGAAGAACACCGATCTCACGCCTTTATGCGACGGCCGCGACGCAACGCGGTTTCAGCCGGTATTGGCGCATGCGCGGTGACGCGCCGTTGAGCCGGTTGCCTGCTCAGCGTTTGACCGGCGGCGCCGGCTGCAGTGTTGCAATGCTGGCATCTATCAAACGGCTGGCGACTTCGGGCAGATAGCGCGCGGGTCCGCCCTCGCCAAACAGCTGGCAAGACACAAACGCCCCCTCCAGCAGCAACATCAATCCATCGGCCAGGATATCCGGCTCCCCAGCCCCCATCTCCGCTGCCAGCTCGACCATACGCGCACGCAGCGCCGCCTTGTGCGTCACGACGACTTGATGAGCGGGATGATCGGGTTCAGGGTACTCGACGACGGCGTTGGTCAAGCCGCAACCGCGATAGCGTGTGGTGGCCGGGGGCATGACGGCCTCGTCCGGTGTGACATGATCCGACGCCGGCTGCGTACGCTTGCCCGCCGAGCGTTGAGCCAGGCGTTCGAAATACACCATCAACGCAGCGCGTGGATCATCTGGGTGAATGGCCGCTCCCTCGTTGAACTTGGCCCAGAACTCCCTCTCGTAGTCGCGTAAATACGACGCCGCCAATTCGTCCTTCGACGAAAAGCTGCGATACAGACTGGGCTTGGTCACGCCCGCCTCGGCCACCAAGGCGTCCACGCCGACCGCGCGAATGCCATCCTCATAGAACATGCGGCGCGCGGTCTCGCGAATACGTTCGGACGCCAGCTTGGGGGGAGCCGATTTAGGGGACGGCTCGGCCGCGGCAGAGGAAGCAGTTTTACGGGTCATGGCGATACTCCTGACATCGAATCAATATTTTTACTTGACGATGTTACTGACCGGTACGTAGCATACGAGTTCCCGATACGTACTGGTCAGTAATATGAGTATATCCCAGCTCCCCGGCCCCTTTCGGCACTATGGGCAACGCTACGCCTTTGTGGTGGTTGCCGTCATCTTTTTATCTCTGCTGGTCTCGGCAGGCCTGCGCTCTACGCCCAGTGTCTTGCTCGTCCCGCTGGAGGAACACTTTGGCTGGAGCCGTGCAACCACGTCGCTTTCCGCGGCAGTCGGGATTTTTCTGTACGGTTTGGTGGGGCCATTTGCCGCCGCCGCAATGGAACGCTTTGGTGTACGCCGGGTATTGATTGCCGCATTGAGCTTGATGGCGGTGTCTACCGGGCTCAGCAGTTTCATGACGCAATCCTGGCATTTGCTGCTGACTTGGGGGGTGTTTTCCGGGATTGGCTCGGGCGCAGTGGCCGTTGTGCTGGGAGCGACGGTGGTCAATCGCTGGTTTGCGTCCCGCCGTGGCTTGATGATGGGTTTGCTGACTGCCAGTACGGCAACCGGGACGTTGCTGTTTTTGCCTGGCTTGGCCGCCCTCGCCTCCTCGGGTGACTGGCGGCGTGCGGTGTGGGCCGTGACAGCGGCGACCGCAGCATTGATACCCGTGGCCTGGTGGCTGGTACGTGACCGGCCTGCCAGCGTGGGTCTGACGCCCTATGGTGCTGCCCCCGATACGCCGCTGGCAGCAGCGGCGCCGCGCACAGGCTTGCTGGCAGCGACATTCGGGGCCTTGAATCGTGCGATTCGCACACGCACATTCTGGTATTTGTTTGCCACGTTTTTCGTCTGCGGTTTTACGACGAATGGCCTGGTGGGCACGCATTTGATTGCGCTGTGCGGTGACCATGGGATTCCCGAGGTTCGTGCGGCAGGACTGCTGGCCGTCATGGGGGTTTTTGATCTGATCGGCACGACGGCGTCCGGATGGCTGACAGATCGCTATGACCCACGCAAGCTGCTGTTTGTTTACTACGGGCTGCGCGGATTGGCGCTGATGTACCTGCCCTATTCCGATTTCTCGTTCTATAGCCTGTCGATTTTTGCGATATTTTTCGGTCTGGATTGGATCGCGACCGTACCGCCCACATTGCGCCTGACGACCGAGGCATTCGGCGAACGCGATGCCCCTATTGTGTTTGGCTGGATCGTCGCAGGCCATCAAGTGGGCGCTGCGTCGGCGGCGTGGATGGCGGGCTATATTCGCGACACGCAAGGCAGTTATTTGGTCGCGTTCGTGTTGGCGGGCTCTACCGGCATCATCGCGGCCATCCTGGCGCTGATGATTCGGCGCTCGGGCAGCAGATCGCCCGAGCCGAATACATTGCCGGCAACTTGAGGTTGGCTCAATAGCGATATTTCAACGCCAGATTCCCTCCCGTCTCGTGATACCCGGATTTGCCTTGGTTGCGGAACAAGGCAACGTCGAGTGCGACACGCTGATTGATGTCGCCCTCCACACCCAATTTCAATTGGCCTGTGTTGCGCCCGCCATTCATCTCGGCGCCCACTCCGTTCATACGCAATGCGTAGTTTTTGCTGGAGTGCAACCAGTTGAGCTCGAGATGGGGAGTGATAGTCGAGGTCAATCCGCTGGGAACGTGGGCAGCCGCCCGTACACCGAGCACCGTCTGCGTACGGCCACGATTCAGGAACTCGACGCGGGTACCGTTCTCCTCGCGCAGACTGTCGGATCGCACGTTTTGATAAATGATCTGCGCGTGAGGCTGCAGCACGTACTTCACGTTATTGTGCTCGGCAATCTTGGCGTTGTAGCCCAGCTCTGCCGAGGCGGTGACGCCTTTTGAGGTGTATCTCTCATTCGGCAAGTCATCGCCCTTGACCTTGTTGTTGAACCGGTTCCACAGCACCCAGCTGTCCAGGTAGATCCCCGACTGGGTATCGGCGTTTTGCTGGTAGGTGCCATAGATCCCCACGCTGTGACCATCTACCCTGCCGTGGCTGGAATAGCCTGACACACGCGATGCCGTGTGGCCACGGTAATGGCCGTATCCGCCCATGAGGCCGATCGTGAACTGATCGAGCAGGTCGGTCGAACTCGCGAGCATATCGATGCCCAGCATCACGATGTTTTTATCGCCCCGGATACGCAACTGCCCGGAGGCGTCATTGAAGTGATCGCGCGCGCCGTTGTACCGCACCCACGCACTGCCGCGATGACCATGGCCTTCGCCCTGGTAGTAGCTGCTGAGCCGGTCGTTCAGATTCATCTGGAACATGGTGTTGGCTGCCAGGGCATTGCTGTTGTAGGAACCTGCTTCGGGACGGATGATCTTTATGCGAGGTGCGAAGAGCACATCCTCGGAGAATGTTTCCTCCCGCGACGTGTCGTCGTTCGAGCGTGACAAGTCGCCTGCATTGGCCGCTACATCCGTCTCGTCCTCGGGTAACGTGCCTTTCTCTGACTGTGTGTCGTCCAATGACGGTGTTTGATCGACGTTTTCAGGTGGTGGTGCTATCTGCAGAGGTGCATTCGACGGATTATTGAACACGACAGGCGGTGTCCTGGCCACCCGGTGTTGTTGCCCGATGGGTATCCCAACGGGCCTGCCGTCCGCTGTCTGAGATGAGCCGTCCTCTGCCGGAGATAGGTCGTCCTCTGCTTCAGTTGATTGCTTGCCATTTTCCCCCGCTGATGATGCATCACTCACCAAATACCAGTTCTTCGATGCATCGGTATCTGGATAGCTGCTATCTCCTCGTACGAGCCGGTACTCATAGGTGCCCGCTACGGCGCGCTGCTTCATGATGAATTCCGCCTCTGAGTTTCCAGCTACGGTAATCAATTTGATAGAGCCGCGAGCATAATCCATAGCGGCGCCACCCCCGCCCAAGTTAACAACGTTGACTTGCGACTCGCCGCTGCTGTTTCCCATGATCACCAGTTTGTCGTGGACAATCTTGGTCCCCGGAACAAACCAAGGCGATGGGTCAGAGCGCGAATGGATCGCCATATGCACGGCACTGTTCTTTTCGCCATGGTAGTCACCCTGCACATAAAGCGTACTGCCGGCCCCGCTTGACAGGTTATGAATCCAAACATCGCCGCGGTTGGTCAGATTGCCTTTAACGGCGAAAGATTTGATTTGATTTTCGCTCGTCTCGCTCAACGTGCCGACTTGCAGCGATGCGCCGCGCTCTACCAGAATACGCTGATCCCGCGCTCTCCCAGGCTCATAGTCGGGTGCGGCCAGAGTGTTGGTTATTAACTGGGCGCCGTTTTTCACAAAGATCTGCTTTGCAGCAATGCTGTGGCCATCCATCTGCAACGCGTTGCGTGTGATGATCACTTGACCCTCAAAATCGCTGGCGTACATAAGCACCGGTTGAGCGGCGTCACCGCCCCAGATGATCAATTTGCTCTGGCGATCACCGATAACATGCACATCACTGAAGGCATAACCGTCCTGCGTCTTCATATCGACATCGACCACCACGGTTTGAGAGCCGAACAGAACCCTGCGGGTCGAGTTGAGCCTCTCGTTCACGGTTTGCTCTTCGGTGCGAAGTCTGGAGAAACGATTCGCGCGAGACGCTTGTTCAGGCGCGCCATGGCCGACATACGGGCCGAACGCAGATTGTGCCGAACTGGGTATGAGCAACGACGCCAGCAACACGTATGACGTAAGTCTCGTGGATTGCTGTGCCCATTGTTTGCGCAACGCTGGGACAATTGCCCAGTCGCGAAAACGCCTGCTTCCATTGAGGTTGAAGATCGTGATCATTGGCTTTCTCCCGCGCAATAAATGACGCGGGTTATTGAGCCATGGCCTCTCGGAAAACCAAAAAAATATGCCAAGGAAGCACAGAAACGGGACTAACCTGACAAGACCAGTTCACTCGTCACCATTATGACACGCTGCAACCGGCCTTGCCGTCACGGCGGATTCCATCCGTCTATCCAAACTCGTAGCGCAGCCCTGCCGAAATCGCCTTGCTGTTTACACCATGATGGTCGAGCTGCATGTCGACGTTGATGAACCAGTTCAGATGTGAGGAATCCTGGCGAGTGACAGCTCCTACACCCAACCAGCCACTATGCCGCGGCAGTCCAATCCCCTGCAGGGTGAACGTGGCATCGGGTACGCCGTTGAATGCCGCGGAGAATCTCAGGCTGGCTGGATTGCCGTAGCGATAAGCGCCCGCCGCCGTCAGTGTTGTCTCGCCAGCCGCCCACCGCATCGGCCCGGATCGATAGCGCATGCCGAACAATGCTGCGCTTTGTTTATACGACATATGATGCGCACGCAAGCCAAACTGGCTGCCAGTTTCTTGAAAAGCGCCACGACGCAGATGGTTGTATTCGATGCCTGTAAAAGGCGTATAGGTTGATGACCCCAAGGGCAAAACACGACCTAGCTCTGCATATGCGGATGTCACACCATCATGACGGCTGCTGGCGATATGCTCGGCCTGTCCAATCACGATGTCCCGCTCGACGTCGGTATGGATCCAATCGTGGCCCAAGCGGCCAGCCAAGTAATTTCCTGTTTCTGCGCCATAGCGCCCATAAAGAGAAAGTCCTACGCTGCGGCCCTTGGAACGGCCACCCAGCCCGTCAAAAGCTGCATTCGCCTGCGACCATGAGAATGCTGCTCCGATGATCGTATGCGAGCTCGATCGATGGTCTATCCCCAACTGCGCGCCAAACAAATACGTATCGGCGCTGGCGTAACCAGACTGCCGCAGTTTGCCATCGGCGCCCAGCATGTTGATCCATAGTCCGCCGCCGTCGTGTGCACGGCTCAGCTCGTCGACACGGTTGGACAACGCACGATTGACGATCTGTGCCTGCTGAAAACTCAATGCTTGAGACGACGCGTAGACTTCGCCTGTCAGGCTACTCAATGTGATGCCCAGGGCATCTGTGGAGTCGGCGTGTTGCAATACCGCTGCCTGCGATATGAACGCGTCGCTCACCTCAAGGGGTTCACCCTGCAATCTGCGATCCACTGCTGCAAACGAGGTCTCGACGGCAAGTGCGCCGGCTTGTAGCGCCCGCCCGTGGGCGAACAGCACCCGCGCTGCGGCGGCAACGTTATATCTGTCGATCAGCACATCGACCTGTTCGGAACCATACTCCACCGTGGCCTGGTACAAGCCAGCTATCGCGACAGCGCTGAACTCGCCAATGATCTCGCCGGCGCGCATTAGCACCCGGGCCGCCGTTGATATGTAGATCTGATCGGGCGACAAAATATGCAAGCTCGAGTCGCCGATATACGCTCGCCCGTCAATATCGAATACGGCGCCGACCGGCATATAGACATGCAACGTCGATCCCATCTCAATGTAGTCGCCTTGCACGTGCAAGCCCTTGCCCTCCAGGTACAAGTCGCCGGCATTCACAAAATCGCCGCCGATCTTGCCTCCGTTGCTGATGAGGATGGCTCCCTGAGACAGGGACAGCCAGCCTGCAACGCTGCCGTGGAGCTCCAGGACTCCTTCCAAAACTTGCGTGCCGCCGGCGTAAGTATTTTTCCCCCACAACGCCAATCTGCCACTGCCTTTTTTGATCAGCCCACGATCACCGGCAATATTGTTATAAAAACTGGATGACGGTACGGAGCTCGGGATATCGGCAATGAAATCCCCGCCCAAGGTAAGCTGCGAATCAAACAAGGCCGGGCCGCGCACGGCACGATCCGCATTCAGACGCCCCCATCCGTAGATCTCAGGCGTTCCAATATAATCCGCCGTGGAAAGCAAGGTCTGCCGCAACGCGCTGTTATCCATCCACGGATGAGCTTGAGCAACCAGCGCCGCGGTACCAACCACCACTGGAGCGGCATATGAGGTCCCGTCATACTTGCCCACAGGCCTTTCCACTGCACTGATGCACCAATTGGAGGCTTCGCCGCATGCATTCGCATAGGACGGCAATACGCCTTCAGGACTAACAGACGTCACGGCGAGCCATCCTGGTTGCAACCCGGGCGTCAGAATGGGCAGCAATGCTGGATAGGCGGGGTCTGATGCACCCGCATTCCCCGTCGCCCAAACCAGAAGCATCCCATTGTCCAGAACCGCGCGAAGCATCGTTGCCTGTATACGCCTAATGAGTGCGTCGTCGTTGTGAGCCAAGCTGTCACCGCTGCGCAGCGCTCGGATCGTCTCCTGGAGCGAATCATTCCACCCCCACGAGTGATTGACGATAGTCACATTATGTTTAAACAACTCGTCGTATAAGTCGTCGGAACCGGAATCGAAGTTCTTATTTGTCATGTATAGACGACAGCCCTGAGCAATGCCCTGAGCGTGCGCATCTCCAGCGGGCTTGCTTGCCACGATGCGGGAGACTACCAGACCGTGATCCCCCACGCCCTCGCTTCCCTCAGGCGGGGCATTGAGATATACCAAGACACCGTCCAAAGCGGAGCGATGTGGAGAAGAGTCGTCTGGCGCGACACTCCAGTCGGATATACCGACCTTGAGCCCCTCTCCGTTAAAATCAGAGGCATAAACGGGATGTGGCGCAAGGGTGCCTTTGAGCGGCCAACGAGGAACTGTGATGGTGGGCTCGCTCAGCTCGGTGACGCCATCGAGGTCTACTCTGAATAGGACCTCGTTGTTTCCATCAGAAAAAACGCGAGTTGCTTGTCCAAGCCCCTTGCCGGGCGACCTCGCCTGGGCCGCGCTGAAAGCCACTGCCAATACGCACGCCAATGCCATGATCGTCGGTGCGCATCTGTACGTGAACGTAGTCCTTCTTGAATTCATTCCCCATGCCGTTGACAGCATTGCTATTGGCGGCATTGTGATCAATGCCGGATCTGGTCAAAGCAAAGGCTGTTCCGAAGAAGAGAATTCGGACGATTAGAAACAGCAAGACCGGTCGTGGTTCATCGGCGATGGTGTTATTCCTTTTTTAGCAAGCACCGGCTCCGTACTGTTGCACAACTCAGGACGCCGCTGGCGGCGCCGTGCGCACCGTACGCATCTGATAGGCCTTGCGCCCTTTCAAATGACCGCGGATCAAGGATTCCGCCTCTTCCCCATCGCGCCGTAGCAAGGCGCCGACAAACGCCTCGTGGTCGTTCATCGCCTTGGTCCATTCGTCCAGATCGAAGTTTGAGCGGTAGCGCAGTGCCTGGACTTGCAGATTGAATCGGTCGTAGGCGTGCGTCAGCGCGGGGTTGTGCGCCGCGCGATTGATTGCGATGTGCGTGCCCATGCTGGTGGCGTAGTAGGCACGGATGTCCCGGTTGTTGTAGTGATCGCGCGTCTGCTCGTGCAACTGCGCGATGTGCGCGAGTTCTGCGTCCGTGGCACGCTCTGCCGCACTGTGGGCGGCTAAGCCTTCCAGTACCGCCAATACATCGAAGATGTTCTCGATGTCTTCGGCAGACAGCTCTATCACCATGGCGCCGCGCTTGGGCTGCAACGTCAACAACCCGTCCGAGGCCAGCATCCGGTAGGCCTCGCGCAGCGGCGTGCGCGAAATTTTCAGGCGGTCGCACAGGTCACGCTCATTGAGCCAGGTGCCCGGCTTGAGCGTGCCATCAATGATCAATTGGCGCAGCCGTTCAGCCACGACGGCCGGCAAAGTGGGATGGTGAATGGCCAAATCCAGGGGGGATTGGTCAGAAACCGAAGCTTCAGCGTTAGCCATGGGTTGTTCGTACGTCCTAAATCGTCTATTGTTGTATCTGGTATACCAAACACCAAAGGCATACCAAGCCTGTGCCAATCATAGAGCAAGCCATGCCCGGACAGGCTCACATACTGAGGAGACATACCCCTATGCATACCCCCGTTCGTGCCTGGGCCAGCGCCCTGGCGATCACCACACTGCTATCCGCCGGCGCCCCTGCTCTAGCCCAGGACGCGTCGAAATGGCCTGAACGGCCGATCCGCCTGGTTGTCGGTTTCGTGCCCGGCGGCGGCACAGATGTGTCGGCGCGCATTCTGTCGGCGAAACTTTCCAGCGTTTTAGGCCAGCAGATCGTCGTGGAAAACAAACCCGGCGCCTCGGGCTTGATCGCGTCCGATTACGTGGCCAAGGCGGATCCCGATGGCTATACGCTGATGCTGGCCAATATGCAGTCGACCGTGTCCGCGCCCTATGTGGTCCAGTCGGATATCGACCCGAGCAGGGATTTCACCGCCGTGCGCTACATCGGGTCGGTGCCGAATGTATTGGTGATCAATCCCACCAAGCACGACTACAAGACAGTACAAAATCTGATCGACGACGCCAAGGCTCATCCCAAACAACTGCTATACGCGTCATCCGGCCAGGGCAGCCCGCAACATCTGAGTGCCGCCCGGTTCTCGCAAATTGCCGGTGTGGAGATGGAACACGTGCCGTATAAGGGCAGCGGCCAGGCGATGACGGACCTGTTGGGCGGCAACGTGGACATGAATTTCGATACGTTGCCAGGCGCGATCGGTCAGGTCCAGGCCGGCAAATTGCGCCCACTGGCTGTCACCAGCGCGCAGCGCAGCAAGCGTTTGCCTGAGGTCCCCACTCTGGGCGAGGCCGGCATCAAGGGGATGGACATCATCCAATGGTATGCCTTGCTGGCGCCTGCCAAATTACCCAAACCGATCCTGGACAAGCTGGACCAGGCCGTGGCACAGACCCTGGCCGATCCTGATATCCAGGCGAAACTGGCCGACCAAGGTATGGAGTTGGGCGGCGGTCCCGAGACGCCGGCCGAGTTCGCCAGCTATATCAAGGACGAATGGAGCAAATACGGAAAAATCACCAGCAGTCTGGGCTTGACCAAGCAATAGGCCATCTCGGCTCACCCCGATGGCCGGTCTTCTCAGACGTCCATACGCAATTTCTTTGACTGACCCTGCAGCCTGTCGGCTGCGCCCTTTTCCCACCCGGCATCAATATCGAGGCTGATCGGAGATCTAATGAACGCAACTTCCACCACCAACGCTGCCGGCGAATCGCTGGTTCAGGTGCAACGCGATGGCGGCATCGTGACTGTCGTCCTGAACCGTCCGGAAAAGCTCAATGCCTTCACCATCGATGGCTGGCGATTGCTGGGCGATACCTTTCTGGAACTGAACGAGGATGACAGCGTGCGCTGCATCGTGTTGCGCGGCGCGGGTGAAAAGTCCTTTTCGCCGGGCAACGACATCAGCGAATTCGAAACCTCGCGCAGCAATAAAAAACAAGCCGTCGCGTACGGCGCGGTCATGCGCCGCACGATCGAGTCGCTGGCCAACTGCCGTCATCCGATCGTGGCCCAGATTCATGGGATTTGCGTGGGCGGCGGGCTGGAGATCGCCAGCCTGGCCGACATCCGCATTTGCGGCGAGAGCTCGCGTTTTGGCGTGCCGATCAAGAACCTCGGTCTGGTGATGTCCTATTCGGAACTGTCGCCCCTGGTGCGTCTGGTGGGCCCCACGGTAGCACTGCAGGTGCTGCTGGAAGGCACGATTTTCGACGCCAGCGAGGCCCTGCGGCTGGGCGTGGTCACGCGGGTAGCAGCGGACGATCAGGTCGCCGCCGAGGTCCAGGCGACCGCACGCCGCGTCGCCGAAGGCGCGCCGCTGGTGGCGCGCTGGCACAAGAAATTTGTCCGCAATCTGATGTCAGGCACGCCATTGACCGACGCCGATCGCGACGAGGCCTTCGATTGTTTTGATACGGAAGACTTCCGCACAGGCTATCGCGCGTTTTTGGCGAAAGAAAAACCCCAGTTCAACGGACGCTGAGCCCGTTTCAGGAAACACTATGGAAAAGCACGCTTCCGATACCCCCTCTGCAACCGGCGCTGCCAAAGGCGCGTTGGCAGGCATGCGCGTGATCGAGTTGTCGCAGATCATGGCGGGCCCCACCTGCGGCATGATGTTGGCCGACTTGGGCGCCGACGTGATCAAGGTTGAAAAAATCAACGGCGGCGACGATTCACGGCAGTATCGAGACCCGCAGATCAATGGAATCTCGGCGCCGTATTTGATGCTGAACCGGAACAAGCGCGCCATCGCGCTGGATTTGAAGCATCCCGAGGGCAAGAAGGTCCTGCTGCGCATGATCCGGGACGCCGATGTCGTCACGGAGAATTTTCGCAAAGGCACGATGGAGAAACTGGGCCTGGGTTACGAGACGCTGCGCAAGGAAAATCCTGGTCTGATCTACTGCGCGGTATCGGGCTATGGTTTGTCGGGTCCCTATGCGGACAAAGGGGGCTTTGATCTGGTCGCTCAGGGTTTCTCGGGCCTGATGGCGATTACCGGTGAGCCCGGCGGCCCGCCGCTGCGTACGGGGAACTCGGTGGCCGATATCAATGCGGGCTTGCTGGCGGCGTTCGGCGTGTTGGCGGCGTACCAACACAAGCAACGTACAGGCGAAGGCCAGATCGTCGAGACTTCGTTGCTGGAGGCCAGCCTGCAGCAGTTGTATTGGCATGCCGCGATTTATTTTGGCAGCGGCGTATCGCCTGGGCCTACCGGGTCGGCGCATGTCCTGAGCACCCCGTACCAGGCGTTTCCTACAGGCACGGACTGGATCATCATCGGCGGGGCCAACGAAAAGAACTGGCAGCGTATTGCAGCGGCGTTAGGTAAGCCTGAATGGGCCGAGGATCCACGCTTTGCGCGCAACCGGGACCGGATGAACAATCGCGATGAACTTGTCGAAAGTATGTCCGCTATCTTGAAAACGCGTAGTGCGCAGGAATGGCTGGATATTTTCGATGAGGCTGGCGTACCGGCTGGGCCCGTGCATTCAATCGCACAGGCGCTGTCGCATCCGCAGACATTGGCGCGCGGTATGGTGGTGGAACAGGAGCACTCCGTTGCGGGTACGGTGCGTACCGTGGGGATGCCGGTCAAGCTGTCGGCTACACCGGCGCAGTACCATCGGCCTGCTCCGCAGCTGGGTGAGGATACGATCGCTATTCTGGGGGAGTTTGGCTATAGCGAGTCGGAGATTGATGCTTTGATCAATGCGGGGGTTGTGGCGGCGATCGATCGCGAGGCTGCTACCGCGTAGGTGTGGCGTTTTGTGGATTCGGTTAGGGGTGTGGGTTAGGTGCGGAGGGTGGCGTGCTTATTGGACGTCGAGCCGAGGCAATCGGGCCGTGGGGGCTTCACAAAGCCGGTCCGGCGCGCGGGCGCCGGACACCGTGTTCGCTCGTTTCGTCCGCGCCTTCGCGCTCCCTTCAACGTCCGCTCCACTCGGCTTTGAGGCGCCCCCACGGCCCGATTGCCTCGGCTCGACTCGCAGTAACTCAAGCTCATCACATCGCTGGCACGGCTGTTTTGCTTGGCGTTTTTCTGTGACCGTGTTGGCAAAGAGGAAGATCTTGCGGGGCTGCTATTCGCGCGTGCCCTGCACACGCGCGAATAGCGATCGGTCCGGGCATGCGGCGAGGTGGCAGGGTGCCAGGTTGGAAGATCTGCTTGGCTAGAGTTAATGCATGCGGAGATACGTCGCACATCTTTGGATGTCGCGCAGTCGTGGAGCGAACAATCGCCTGTTTATCTATGAGAAATCGTTGCTCGAGAGATCTTCTGTTTGCCACCGATGCCAAAGCCCTCGCATGCAGATCACGAACGCTATTCATTGGCGCGCCCATAGGCGCCAATGAATAGCCGCCCTGCAAGATTTTCATCTTTGCAGAAATCATCGCCTACGAAGCCTACGTAGACCACCCGTGCCAGCGACGGGGGAATCAGAGATGCTGTGAGTCGAAGCGGGGCAGTGACTGTGTTGGCGCGCCTCGGAGTCGAGCGAGGGAAACCGAAGGAGCGTAGCGACGAGGTTGACGAAGCGGTGTCGGCCGCGCAGGCGGCCGACCGACTCCGTGAAGCGCCAACACGGTCACTGCCCCGCTTCGACGTCCAATAGAACTCGCCCCTTCCGTCAGCAACCCAGACGTGGCAAGCCAGAAGCCTACGCACAAAAACAGGCGTACTCACCGCAACCGACTTACACCTCACCCAGATACGCCGCCCGAACTTTCGGATCTGTCAGCAATTCATTTGACGGCCCCGAGAGAGTCAGCTCACCGGACTCCATCACATAGCCACGATGGCTATGTTCCAACGCGAGTTTGGCATTCTGCTCGATGAGCAAAATGGTCACGCCCTCGTTGGCAATGGTGCGTACGACTTCGAAGACTTTTTCCACCATCAAGGGCGCGAGGCCCATCGAAGGCTCGTCGAGCAGCAGCAATTTGGGGCGCGCGATCATGGCACGGCCCATGGCGACCATCTGCTGTTCACCGCCGGATAACGTGCCAGCCGCTTGTTTACGGCGTTCGGCCAAGCGCGGAAACAGCGTGAACACACGCTCAGTGTCCTGCCGTACCTGTGCGGCGTCGCGTCGCGTATATGCACCCATGGCCAGGTTTTCTTCGATGGTGAGCTGGCCGAAAATGCCTCGCCCTTCGGGAACCATCACCAGGCCGCGACGCACAAGTTCAAATGATTTGCGGCCATTGATGGATTGGCCATCGTAGTGCACATCGCCGCCTGCCAGCGGCACCAGGCCGCATATCGCTCGCAGCGTGGTGCTCTTGCCTGCGCCATTCGCCCCGATCAGGCAAACGAGCTCGCCCGCATCGACGTGCAGGTCGATACCTCGCACGGCACGGATACCACCATAGGCAACCTCCAGGCCGCGCAGATCCAATAAAGGTGGGGTTGCGCTCATGATTGGGGATGCTCCGCAGGGATCGCCTGGGCATCCTGGGCAGCGCCCGCACCCAAATAGGCTTCGATGACTTTGGGATCGCGTTGGACCTGGGCCGGCTTGCCCATGGAGAGGACCTTGCCGTATTCCAGGACGAGCACGCGATCGCACAGTCCCATGACGAGTTTCATATCGTGTTCAATCAACAGTACGGTGATCCCGTCGTTGCGGATCTTTTCGATCAATTGACGCAGGACCACGGTTTCGGATGCATTCATGCCCGCGGCGGGTTCATCCAGCGCGAGCAGCTTCGGCTCGGTGGCGAGTGCCCGGGCGATCTCGAGGCGCCGCTGATCGCCATACGACAACGAGCGTGCCACGTCGTTTGCACGCGCGCCGATGCCGACGTAGTCGAGCAACTCGTGCGCACGCTGTTCGATGGCGGACTCCTCTGCACGCGTGGCACGGGTGCGAAACACCGCGCCAAACACGCCCGCGCGCGTGCGGACGTGACGGCCGATCATCACGTTTTCGATCGCGCTCAGATTGGCGAACAAGCGAATGTTTTGAAAGGTGCGCGCGAGGCCGACTTCGGCGACCTCGTGCGGCTTGCGGCCGATGAGGGATTCGCCGTTGAACGTGCAGCGGCCGTCTTCAGGGATATACAGGCCGGTCAACACGTTGAACAGCGTCGTTTTACCCGCACCGTTGGGGCCGATCAGGCCGTAG
Source organism: Bordetella tumbae (assembly GCF_054780995.1). Classification (NCBI taxonomy): domain Bacteria; kingdom Pseudomonadati; phylum Pseudomonadota; class Betaproteobacteria; order Burkholderiales; family Alcaligenaceae; genus Bordetella; species Bordetella tumbae. The sequence goes on along the minus strand of NZ_BAAGVG010000012.1, from coordinate 149,998 downwards.
ATCTCGCCGGCTTGGATATCGAAGCTGACGCCCGATAGCGCCTGCAGGCCGCCGAAGCGTTTGCCCAGGCCTTCGGCTTGCAAAATGATGCTCATGCCTGGCCTCCGTTAGTGCCGGCCAACTCGCGTTTACGCACGGCAGACGGCCACAGCCCTGCGGGACGGAACAGCATGACGCACACCATGGCCAAGCCAAACAGCAACATACGGATGCCCTCGGGGTCGAGTACGACCTCGCCAAAAATCAGGCGCTGCACGGGCTCGACAACGGCACGCAAGAACTCGGGCAACGCCGCCAGCAGGATCGCCCCCAGAATCACACCCGGAATATTGCCCATGCCGCCGAGTACGACCATGCACAATACGGAGATGGACTCGGTCAGGCTAAAGCTCTCAGGGCTGACAAAGCCCTGCATCGACGCAAACAACGCCCCCGCCACACCGCCAAACGAGGCGCCCATGGCAAACGCCAGGAGCTTCACGTTGCGGGTGTTGATACCCATCGCCTTGGCGGCGGTCTCGTCTTCGCGGATAGCCTCCCAGGCGCGGCCGATGCGGGAATTTTGCAGACGCATGCATACCAGGACGATCAACAGCGTGATGCCCAACAACAGGTAGTAATATTTCTCGGGGCTGGTGAACCGCATCCCCATGATGGTTTCTGAACGGCTGAACATGAATTCGCCAATCTTGAAACCATCGATGCGGTTGATGCCCTGCGGCCCGTTGGTGATATTGACCGGCGCATTCAAGTTATTCAGAAAGATGCGGATGATCTCGCCAAACCCCAAGGTCACGATCGCGAGGTAATCGCCACGCAGTTTCAAGGTCGGCGCGCCGAGCAACACACCAAATACGCACGCCAGGCCCAGGCTGATAGGCAGAATGGCCCAGAACGGCAGATGCAGGCCGAAATGCGGCGAGGCCAATAGTGCCCAGGCATAAGCGCCCACGGCATAGAACGCGATATAGCCCAGGTCCAGCAGGCCGGCAAAGCCCACAACAATGTTCAGGCCTAAAGACAACATCACGTACAGCAACGCAAAGTTGACAATACGCACCCAGCTTTGTCCGGCCATGCCCAGCACAAACGGCAACACGGCCAGGACAATGCCTATCAACACGATGCCCAGCAGATGACGGCTCGAGAGGCCGCGAGAGGATGTGGTGGTATTCATGCGCGGTCTCCTACGCGTTCGCCGAGCAGACCCGACGGGCGGAAGATCAATACCAGCACGAGCACGACGAAGGCAAACACATCCTGATAATGGCTGCCGAGGAATCCGCCGGTGATGTCGCCGATATAACCCGCGCCCAGGGACTCGATGATGCCCAGCAACAAGCCGCCCGCCATCGCGCCGACCAGATTGCCGATCCCACCCAGCACGGCAGCGGTAAAGGCCTTCAGGCCCAGCATGAAACCCATGGTGTATTGCGCCACCCCATAATAGGTGGTGACCATCATGCCGGCGATCGCGGCCAACGCGGAACCGATTAAAAACGCCGCCGAGATCACCGTATTGATGTTGACCCCCATCAGGCCCGCCACCTCGCGGTTTTGCGCGGTAGCGCGCATGGCCGTACCCAACCGGGTTTTGTGAACGACCGCAAGCAAGGCGCCCATGATCAACGCCGCGATCAGCACGATGGCCATCTGCAGCGAGCTCATGCGGGCTCCGGCCAGCTCGAACACCCGCGGTTCCAGGACCTGGGGGAAATTCAGGTAATTGCGCCCCCACACCATCATGGCGAGGTTCTGCAGAATGATCGATACGCCGATAGCGGTGATCAATGCGGCCAGGCGCGGCGCGCGGCGCAATGGCCTGTAGGCCACGCGCTCGGCAGTCCAACCCACAGCCATGCACAAAGGCACCGACACCAATAAACCTACCCCCAGTACGGCAAAAGCCGAGACGGTGGGATCCCCGCCGACCAGCGCGGTAGCGATCATGGTGGCCGCCATGGCACCGATCATGACGACATCGCCATGCGCAAAATTGATGAGCCCGATGATGCCGTACACCATCGTATAGCCCAACGCGACGAGCGCGTATACGCTGCCCAGCGTCAGGCCATTAATGAGCTGCTGAATGAAGATATCCATAGGAATACGGAGCCTGTGATGTGCTCGTAAAGAGAGGTTGCCGCACCGCGCGGACGCCATGCCGCGCGGCACTGATGCGGCGCTGCGGGCACGAGATGCCCGCAGGCCAAGCCTGACTTAGTTGGCTTGGCTGACCATGGTCTCGACCATTTCCCATTTACCGTTCTTGACTTCGTAAATGGTGACCGAGATTTCTTTCAAATCGCCTTTGTCGTCGTAGGCGATGTGTTCGCTGGTGGCGCCTTTGCGCTCGATCTTGGCCAGTTTGGGCAGATAATCGTCGGGGTTTGCGGAGCCGGCCTGCTCGATCGCAGTGATCATGGTCCAGGCGCCATCATAGGCATAGGGAGCATAGACGCCGGGAGCCTTTTTAAAGCGGGCCTCGTAGCGTTGCGCGAAATCCTTGCCGGCAGTCATCTTGTCCAGCGGCACGCCAGCCAGTGAGGCATAGGTACCCTCTGCCGCATCGCCAGCCAGTTTCAGGAACGTATCGCTGCGGGTCATTTCGCCCGACACCAATGGCGCCTTGATACCCAGGCTGACCAATTGACGCTTCATGGGACCGGACTGCGCGTCCAGGCCACCGTAGAAAATCGCGTCCGGCGCAGCAGCCTTGATGTTGGTCAGAATGGAGGTGAAGTCGTTCGCCTTGTCAGTGGTGTACTCGCGGCGCACGATTTCACCACCGGCCTTTTTGACGGCTTTTTCGACCTCGTCGGCCAGGCCCTGTCCGTACGCGGTACGGTCGTCAATGATGGCGACCTTTTTAGCCTTGAGTTTCTCGACGATGAACTGGCCCACGGCAGCGCCCTGCTGCGTATCGCTGGTCATCATGCGAAAGGTCGTGTCGTAGCCCTGGGCGGTGTATTCCGGCGAGGTTGCCATCGCGATCTGCGGCAAGCCTGCCTCGTTGTAGACACGCGAAGCCGGAATGGTGGTGCCCGAGTTGAAATGGCCGAGAATGCCGTTGACGTCTTCGTCGACCAACTGTTGGGCTACCTGCACAGCGGTACGTGGATCGGCTTGATCGTCACGCGACACCAGCTCGAATTTGGCGGTCTCGCCATCGACCTTGATGCCTTTTTTATTGGCTTCTTCCAGGGCCAATGTCAGCCCGTTCTGCATGTCTTCGCCGTAGTGCGATTGCGGCCCGGTCAACGGCGCCGCAAAACCGAATTTGATGTCTTCGGCGTGCGCCACGCTCACGAGGCTGGCTGCGGCCAATGCTGCCAGCAGAACCGGCCGGGAAAATGCGAATGTCATCTCTATACCCTCCTGTGTGAATAAGGTACTGCATAGGCACACTGCTGCTTTTGGCGCAGTGGCCTGACTCTTCTGGATTTGTACCGAAAAAAGTTGCACCGGATTTTTGATCGAGTACAACCTTTCGGCTATTGGCGATAACCCGCGTTGTTCTACAACCAAACGGCGATCGGCCGATATGGCTGCAAAGCATCGCCGTCTGCACGATCACGATGTGCCTCGTCAGACGGCTGAAATGCAATTAACCGATAGACATCAGACTGGCGTTGCCCCCTGCCGCGGCCGTATTGACACTGATGGAACGCTCGGCCACGAGCTGTTCCAGTGTGTAGGCCGCGCCGGCAGCCAAGGCATCCGGGGTCAAGCCTTGCACAATCAAGATCGGGCCATTGCGCGAGGCAATGCGCTCGTTCCACGCACGCAGATCGTCGCCGTCCCCTTCGAACAATACGCCTTGGAATGCGGTTTCGTCGACTTTATCGTCCGTCAATAGCGTCACGCTCGTGCCCGCCCCTGCTCCAGCGCGCCAGGCCTGCGCGGCAGGCGTATCCAGGAACAGAGCCTTGTTTCCCGAGGCCTGCGCTGCCGCATACTGCGCCTGTGCGCCGGTTTCGGTGGCAGCGATACACAGCACCGCACCGCGGGGCTGCAACTGATAGGTGTTCTGCTCGCCCGTCGGGCCGGGCAAGGTCTGCACGGTGGGCAGTGATGTCCCGTTCACACCGGGTGGCAATCCCGCCGGACGCACGGCCAGCAGACGATACAAATACAGGGGACCACCGGCCTTCGGCCCCGTCCCCGAGAGCCCCTCGCCACCGAAAGGCTGCACGCCGACCACGGCACCGACGATGTTGCGATTGACGTACATATTGCCGGCATGCACGCGCCCGGTGACATGCCCAATGGTCTCATCGATACGGCTGTGCACGCCAAAGGTCAATCCATAGCCCGTGGCATTGATCTGGTCCAGTACTTGGTCCAGGGCATCGCGCCGGTAGCGCAGCACATGCAATACCGGGCCAAAGACTTCTCGCGTGAGTTCGTCGATGCTGCCGATTTCGATCAGTGTCGGCGGCACGAACGTGCCATAACGGCAGTTGGCGTTGGGCTCGACTTGATCGATACGATGACCGGCGGTACGCATGGCCTCGATATGGCGCAGGATGTTGTCGCGCGCCTCGGCATCGATCACGGGGCCGACGTTGGCAGCCAATTGGTCCGGATTACCGACATACAATTCGCGCATCGCGCCGCGCAGCATCTGCAGAATGTGATCGGCACTGTCCTCTTGCAAGCACAACACGCGCAAAGCAGAGCAACGCTGGCCCGCGGAATCGTAGGCGGAGTTCAGGACATCGAACACGACCTGTTCGGCCAAGGCGGACGAATCGACAATCATGGCATTTTGCCCGCCCGTTTCCGCGATCAACGGAATGGTGTGGCCCTGATCGTCCAGACGGCGCGCCAGCGTACGCGCAATCAGCCGCGCCACATCGGTAGACCCGGTGAACATCACCCCATCGATCGCGGGGCTTTCGACCAACTGTGCCCCGACAGTTTCGCCCCGGCCCGGCAGCAATTGCACCGCGCCGCCCGGCACACCTGCCGCGCGCAGGATCTGTATGGCTTGCGCGGCGATCAGGCAGGTTTGCTCGGCGGGCTTGGCGATCACACTATTGCCCGCAACCAGAGCGGCGGCGACTTGGCCGGTAAAGATGGCGAGCGGGAAATTCCACGGGCTGATGCACAGCACCGTGCCCAATGGACGATGGGTATCGTTGTTGAACTCGCGTTCGGCCTGGTCCGCGTAATAGCGCAGGAAATCCACGGCCTCGCGTACCTCGGCAATGGCGTTGGGCAGCGATTTACCGGCTTCGCGCACGATCAGGCCCAACAACGGCTGCATGCCTTCTTCGAGGAGTTGCGCGGCGCGGCGCAGGCATTGGGCCCGTTCGCCCACAGGCGTCGCTTGCCAGATGGGCGCAGTGCTCTCTGCGACGCGCAAGGCTTGTTCGACCTCAGCAGGTTGGGCTTCGATCAGATAACCGACCAGGTCACGATGATCGGCGGGATTACGCACCTCGATCGCGCGCTCGGTATCCCATACGGTCTGGGATTCGCCCAACAGGGGCGCCGCCCGCCATGGTGTCGCAGCGCTGGTCAGTAACGCCGCTGCAAGCGAGCCCAGGCGATGTTCGTTGGTCAGATCCAGACCGGCTGAGTTCAGACGCGCGCCAGTGTTGGCCGGACCATATAGTTCGCGCGGCAGCGGGATCTGCTCGTGTGGCGCGCCCAACGGCGTAATGCGCATGGCGACATCGACGGGATCTGCGACGAGCGTATCGATCGGGATGTCTTCGTCGCCGATCAAGTTGACGAAAGACGTGTTTGCGCCATTTTCCAACAAGCGGCGCACCAGATAGGCCAGCAGCGTCTCGTGCGTGCCAACGGGCGCATAGATGCGGCACGGCCGGTTCAGTTTGCCATCGGCTGCCGGGCCGACGACCTCTTCGTAGAGGGGTTCGCCCATGCCGTGCAGGCATTGGAATTCGTATTGACCGGGATAGTAGTTCTGGCCGGCCAGTTGGTACACCGCGGACAAGGTATACGCGTTATGCGTCGCAAACTGCGGATAGACGGCCTCTGGCGCACCCAGGAGCTTGCGAGCACAAGCCAGATAGGCCACATCGGTGTAGACCTTGCGGGTGTAGACCGGATAGCCCTCCAGGCCGTCGATCTGCGCGCGTTTGATTTCCGTGTCCCAATAGGCGCCTTTGACCAGACGCACCATGATGCGATGGCGGCTGCGGCGTGCGAGGTCGATCACATAATCGATCACGAACGGCGCACGTTTTTGATAGGCCTGGATGACGAATCCGATGCCGTTCCAGCCCTCGAGCTCGGGAGTCATGCAGAGCGCTTCGAGCAGATCCAGGGAAATTTCCAGACGATCGGCCTCCTCCGCATCGATGTTCAGGCCGATATCGTATTGACGCGCCAATATCGTCAGCGAGCGCACACGCGGCAGTAATTCCCGCATGACGCGCTCGCGCTGGGCACGCGAATAGGTGGGATGCAAGGCCGAGAGCTTGATCGAAATACCGGGGCCTTCGTAAATGCCGCGGCCCGCGGCGGCCTTGCCGATGGCATGAATGGCCTGCTCATACGAGGCGTAGTAACGGTCGGCGTCTTCGCTGGTCGTAGCGGCCTCGCCCAGCATGTCGTACGAATATCGGAAGCCCTTGGATTCCTGTTTGCGATTGTTGGCCAGGGCCTCGGAAATCGTCTGGCCCGAGACGAATTGTTCGCCCATCATGCGCATGGCCATGTTGACGCCCTTGCGCACCAGAGGCTCGCCGCCCTTGCCGATCAAGCGTGTCAAGGCCTTGGACAGAGACTGCTCGCTGTTGACGGCAACCAGTTTGCCGGTCAGCATCAAGCCCCAGGTCGCAGCGTTCACGAACAAGGACTGCGAACCGCCCATATGCGAACGCCAGTCGCCGCGCGAGATCTTGTCTCGTATGAGCGCATCGCGCGTCGCGCGGTCGGGAATACGCAGCAACGCCTCGGCCAGACACATCAGCGCGACGCCCTCTTGGCTCGAGAGCGAGAATTCTTGGATCAGGCCCTCGACCCCGCCGCCGCCACGCTTGTCGCGCAGCGCTTTTACCAGACGCGTCGCCATCGCGTGGATTTTTTCGGGATTGGGCATGCGTGCCTGGCCGAGCAGCAACGGCACACATTCAGGCTCCGGGCGGCGGTACGCCGCCGTGATCGCGGCACGCAGGACGGATTGCGGCTGCACGTCCTGGCCAAACTCGAAGAACGGCGGCGTCATGGCCTGCGTGGCCGCGTCCGTGTCCTCGGCATCGGTTTCATCAGAAGAGAGATGCAAAATCTCGGCCGGCAGCTGGCCACGCTCGATCTTGTCCAAATAGGCCAGCAACGCCTGCTTGTGCAGCCAGTGCGGCGTGCAGCTGAGTTTCCGCGCAGCGGCCTTCAAGCGATCGCGCAAGGTGTCGTCCACCTTGACGCCCAGTGTGGTGCTGCTCATGATGAAGCCAATCCTCAGTATAGCGGCCGCCCGTGGGCACGGCGCGCCACGGCACGGATTTGCTGTTTCGGTAAAACCGAATACTAAGGAAGATACAACCGGTTTGAAATCATGGTTAACCTTTAAGGGTTAACCCGTATTTCAAGTACATCCCAGCATTTGCACCTGTTCTGCCGCGGGTGTTGCCTGTGCACCGCCGGATTGAATCGCCGAAGCGATCGTATTTCCCAGCAGTACCACAGCCTGTTGTTGGGCCTGCACCAGCGAATTCACGGCGTTTAACTGATCCGCCGGCAATTGCACCACCGAGCGGCATAGCAAGGCACGACCGCCTTTCACGTTGACTGGCCGCACACGCCAGGTGGCATCTAGCCGGGCCGGGCCGCCCACGACCATGTCAAAGCGCTGCACATCGACTTGAATCCGCCATACCGGCACATCCGGCGCAGGCGTGAGTGTCTGCACATCCAGCGCCCCCAAGGTACGGGTCAGCGTGTCTGCCAGAGCCGAGCGTATTTCATCGGCCAGCGGGGCACTCCAGCGGTCGGAATACATCGGCGTCAACGCGCCATCGCCCTGCCCCGGCCGCAGCATGATTTGCGGTTGATCGGCCTGCTGCGGCACGTTCACGGGCGCGACCTCGATTTGATAATCCACGCGCGGCACGCTGCGCGCCGCCGTTTGCGGATCGGATTGCAGCGTGTAGTAGCGCACCGAAGGCGAGCCCCCGCAGCCGGCCAGCACGGCCGACAGCATCAAGGCGGACAGCAACGGAATGCGTCGTGTAGCAGACATAGATCAGTTCCTGATTTGACCGGGTATCGGGTCTTCCCCACGGCCGCGGATCAAGGCCTCGGGATGGACCTGCAGATAGTCGGCCAAGCTACGCAGCGAACGCGCTGCACGACCCAGCTCTGTCATCGCGCGTTCGGCGTTCACCGGCAGTGACCCATCACGCGACAACAGTTCATTAATGCTATCTAGCGATTTACGGGCAGCCTGCAGGGTATTGCGCAGGTCTGGAGCGACGCGCTTGTCCAGGTTCTCGAGCAGGCGCGAGGTACTCGACAAGGTCGTACGCAAATCGCGACCGATTTGATCGAACGGAATTTTGTCGATCTTGTCGACGATGTTGGTAATCTGCTGCTGCAGTTGTTCCAGATTGCCCGGGACCGTGGGAATCATCACCGGGTCGGTGAGTTTGAAATCCACTGGCTCGGCTTTCGGGAAATTCTCTAACACGATGTACAACTGGCCCGTCAGGAGATTGGCGGTTCGCAGCTGTGCACGCAGGCCGTATCTGATCATGACGCCCAGCAGACGCCCGCCCGCATCGCCATCGGCTTCGGCACGCGCGTGCATCCTGTCGTAGACCGGACCCAGGCGCTCAGGATAGGTGACGGCATCGACCACAGCGAAGAAACGCTTTTTCTCGTTGTCGAAATCGATACTGATCTTGGTGACCTGTCCCAAGGTGATGCCCTGGAAGTCGATCGTCGCGCCAACGGCCAAGCCGCGGATAGACTGGTCGAAGCGCATCCGGATCGGGAACGGATCGCCATCCGGATTGGCTTTTGCTGCGCTCTCGCTGTCATACAGCTCAAATTGCGCGCTAGGCTTGGCCAGCTCGGGCTGGTTGACATTCACAGGCGCAAACGCGACACCGCCAAGCGCCAGGGACAGCAAGGACTGTGTATGCAGCTTTACTCCGCCGCCATCCACCTGTAAATCGATACCGCTGGCATTCCAGAAACGCGAGCCTGCAGTGACAAACTTGTCGTTGGGTGCATCGACAAAGACTTCGACATTCACGGAATCGCCGCTTTCATCGAGGTTATACCCAATCACGCGCCCGACATTGATGCGCCGGAAATACACCGGAGAGCCGATATCCAAAGACCCCAGATCACGGGCCTTGAGGATAAAGCGTTTGCCATCCCGATCGTGGGTCACCGGCGGCGGGGTTTCCAGGCCGACGAATTCGAATTGCGTGGCCGAGGTGGAGGCGCCCGATCCGTCGCGAGCATCGACATCGATATACGCACCGGACAGCAGCGTCCCCAAGCCCGACACGCCGCTAAACCCTAAACGTGGCCGAACCACCCAAAAATTAGTGCCCTCGGTTGCCAAGCCTGCCGCATTCTTGGACAACTGGACCTTGACGATGACCTTGGAGCGATCATCGTTGAAATGAACGCGCTGCACCATGCCAATCACGACGTCCTTGTAGCGAACCTGGGTCTTGCCGACCTCCAGGCCCTCGGCCGTGTTGAATGTGATGGAAATTTCCGGCCCTTCTTGCATCCAGGTGCGCAGCACCAGCGACAGCGCGACGACGGCCGCGACGACCGGCACCAGCCATATCCAGCCGATACGCCGTGTTTTTTTGCGTACGACCTCTGGCGCGGCGATCTCGTCGCTAGGATTTGAAGGAGTTTGTTCAGCCATAGTATGAATGCGAGCCTGTTATTTTTGCTATGCAGAGTCTTGCAGGGAAGCCGCTGACGGCCGTCCCGAGCCACGCTCGATCTGCGGTTCAGCATTCAAGGACCCAGGACGCCGCTCGTCTTGAGCCCCCTGCTGTGGTGTCACATTATCAGATTCTTCTTGCACTTCCTTGTCCCACGCAATACGAGGATCAAAGCTCATTGCCGCCAACATTGTCAACACCACGACCAGACCGAAAGACGCCGCGGCGGGACCGGCAGAGATTTCCATCAGCCCCTGGAAATGCGCCAAGGCCGCCAACAGAATCACCACGAAAACGTCCAGCATGGACCACTGCCCGATGAATTCGATCATTTCGTACATTCGGGTCCGTTGGCGCAGATTAAACGGACTGCACCGTTCTACGCTAGCGGCCAACGCCGCCAAGGCCAACATTTTTGTCAATGGCACCACAATACTGGCGACAAAAACGATCAACGCGATATCCCAGGACCCGGTTTGCCAAAGCTCGACCACCCCGCCCAGGATGGTATGGCCGCTGTCGCCCAGGAAAACGGAACTGATATTCATGATGGGCAGCACATTGGCCGGCACGTAGAGCGCAGCCGCGGCCAATAGCAGCGCCCAGGTGCGCGTCAGGCTGGCGGGCTTGCGCTCATGCACCACCGCGTGGCAACGGACACAATGCGGTGTCTCGCTGTGCGAATGATCATGTGCCTGCGCAGGCACCGCCTGCACTTGTCCGCACACATGGCAGCCCGTCAGGACCTTGCCGGGCTCGCGTTTCGGTGTATGGATCGGCACGACGCCCTCCTGCTCGGCATACCGCCATAACGCATGCGGCGACAAGCGTGAGAGCAGTGTCATCAAGATGGTCAATATGCCAAACGCGAACAGGCCCGGCTGCGGGCTGACCGCCGCCATGCCTGCGAGCTTTACGACCGACACCAACACACCGAGCAAAAAGACAGGCACCATGCCCCACGGACGCAACGCGCCAAACAGGCGCATGATGGGGCGAAAGCCGAGGGGTTCTCGTCCCATCGTCAGTGGAAACAACACCCACAGCAACAAGGCCAGACTCGCAAGCGGCACCCCGAATCCGGCCAATCCCGTCATCATGGCCGTGAGCACGTACCCTTGATTCCAGGTCATGATGACCGCGTCGAGCAAGGAGGCGTCGCGGCTCATGCCTTGCACCGACATGCTCATAACGGGATAAGCATTGGCCACCACAAAGACGATCAATGCCGTCAGACACAACGCCAACCAACTCGAAAGGCTGATCCCGCAATATTTCCACAAAATTGTGCCGCAGCGCGCGCACGTGGCCGTTTCGCCGCGCTGCAACTCGTGCCGCCGGAAAATATTGCCGCAATGTTCGCAGGCAATCAGCGGTTCTGTGGGCAGGTTCAATCGACCAACTCGACTTCCTGTCGATCACGGGCGCCTGAGTCCGACGATTTGCCGCCGCCGAAACTGAGTTGCACCTTGCCATCGGCATCCAGATCGACTGTCACCGTACCGCCGTCGGCCAGCTTGCCGAATAGCAGTTCGTCGGCCAAGGCACGACGGATCGTGTCCTGGATCAAGCGCTGCATCGGCCGCGCACCCATGAGAGGATCGAAGCCTTCTTTTGCCAGGTGAGCGCGCAACGCCTCGGTAAAGACGGCCTCGACGCGACGCTCGTGCAGTTGGTCCTCGAGCTGCATGAGGAATTTGTCGACGACGCGCAGGATGATTTCGCGCGACAACCCGGCAAACGGAATGATGGCGTCCAGACGGTTGCGGAACTCGGGCGTGAACACGCGGCGGATCTCGGCCATCTCGTCGCCCGCCACGCGGCTGTTCGAAAAGCCGATGGTGGGACGATTCAGCGTTTCGGCGCCCGCATTGGTCGTCATGATGATGATGACATTGCGGAAATCGGCCTTGCGTCCGTTGTTGTCGGTCAGCGTACCGTGGTCCATCACCTGCAGCAGGATGTTGAACACATCGGGATGCGCTTTTTCGATCTCGTCCAGCAGCAACACGCAATGCGGTTGCTTGGTGATGGCCTCGGTCAACAGGCCGCCTTGATCAAACCCGACATATCCCGGCGGCGCGCCGATCAGGCGCGACACGGCATGACGTTCCATGTACTCGGACATATCGAAACGCAGCAACTCGACGCCCAAGGTGAACGCGAGCTGACGAGCGACTTCGGTTTTACCCACGCCCGTGGGGCCGGAAAAGAGGAACGAGCCGATGGGACGCTCGGGTTTACCCAAGCCGGACCGCGCCATTTTGATCGATGCGGCCAACGCCTCGATGGCGTTGTCCTGACCGAACACGACGGTTTTCAGATCGCGTTCGAGTGTGGCGAGCTTGCTGCGGTCATCGTTGGACACGGATTGCGGCGGAATGCGCGCGATCTTGGAAACGATGTTTTCGATGTCGATCTTGCCGATGACTTTTTTCTGGCGCGAGCGCGGCAGCAGGCGTTGCGCGGCGCCGGCCTCGTCGATGACGTCGATGGCCTTGTCGGGCAAATGACGATCATTGATGTAGCGTGCGGACAACTCCGCAGCAGCGCTGAGCGCAGCGGCGGAATAACGCACGCTGTGGTGTTCTTCGAAACGGCTCTTCAGGCCGCGCAGAATCTGCACGGTCTGCTCGACGCTGGGCTCGGGCACGTCGATTTTCTGGAAACGGCGCGACAGCGCGTGGTCTTTTTCAAAGACACCGCGGAATTCGGTATAAGTCGTGGCGCCAATGCATTTCAACTGCCCAGACGACAAGGCAGGCTTGAGCAGATTGGACGCATCCAGCGTGCCGCCCGATGCCGATCCGGCGCCGATCAAGGTGTGGATTTCATCGATGAACAAAATGGCGTCGGGATTGCCGCGGATTTGTTTCAGAACGCCTTTGAGGCGCTGTTCGAAATCACCACGATATTTGGTGCCCGCGAGCAGCGCGCCCATATCCAGGGCGTACACATGAGCAGCCTGCAGGACCTCGGGGACCTCGCCGCGCGTAATGCGCCAGGCCAATCCCTCGGCAATCGCGGTTTTACCCACGCCAGCCTCGCCCACCAGCAACGGGTTGTTTTTCCGGCGGCGGCACAAGACCTGAATAACGCGTTCGACTTCGTGTTCACGGCCGATCAGGGGGTCGATACGCCCCGCGAGCGCAGCCGCGTTCAGGTCCGTGGCGTATTGATCCAGCGGCGACTGGCGCGACTCGGCGTTTTCTTCGGCGCCGGGTTGTTCTTTGGGCGTGGCGGAGGCGGATTCTTCCTGGGGCTGCTTGGTGATGCCATGCGACAGGAAGTTGACCACATCCAGCCGTGTCACCCCCTGCTGTTGCAGGTAATACACCGCATGCGAATCTTTTTCGCCAAAAATGGCGACCAGCACGTTGGCGCCTGTGACCGGTTTTTTGCCGGTACCGCCCGCCGAAACGTGCATGATGGCGCGCTGAATCACGCGCTGAAAACCTAGTGTCGGCTGCGTGTCCACCTCAGCGCCGGTCGGGATGACCGGCGTATTTTCGGACACGAACTGACGCAGATTGCGACGCAAATCATCGAGATTGGCCGAGCACGCGCGCAGCACCTCGATGGCCGACGCATTATCGAGCAGCGACAACAGCAGGTGCTCGACGGTAATAAATTCATGCCGGGCCGAACGGGCCTCGACGAAAGCCATATGCAGGCTGACTTCAAGCTCTTGGGAAATCACGCTTCCTCCGTAACGCATTGAAGCGATCGAAATACACGATTCATATTCTAAGCTGATCAGGGCGTAACGCCAGTGATTTCAAAAACCACACGGTCGTATCGGCCTTGTTCATCCATCGCGGTCAAGGTATACCGGCCATTGTGCACCATAGAAAGTTTCACTGACTCCGAAGCCTCGCCACGTTGTTGAACACGCCCATCCAGCATCCACCATACCTGTCCGCGTGCACCTTGCACACTGACATCCACTGACACGACATGCCGGCCCGGTACGGGACGCAACACCGACCCGGTCGCAATGCCCTGCAAACGCAGCGGGCCAGTCGCCACATCAGCATAACCTGCAAAAGTCGGCGGCACCGTATCGTCCAGCGACCACGCTGCACGCGGCTGCGCACATTGCGCAGCCTGCGGACTGCCCTGCCGCCATCCGAAAGGCCAACACGTCACTACCGGTTTTACACTAACAGGCCGGGTGCGTGCAGAGAATGGCCCTGGTGGTAACGCGGCTACTAAATCACTCAACAGCGGCGCGGCCACATTGGCGCCGAAAAAACCTGGATTAGGCGTGCCGTCTGGCCGCCCGACCCACACACCGATGGTCCAGCTATCAGTTACCCCTACCGCCCAGGCATCACGAAAACCGAAACTGGTGCCTGTTTTCCAGGCCAATCGACGCCCGGTTTGCTCCAGGGGACGATCGGGATGCCCCCCGCCCTCCAGGATGTCACGCACAATCCAGGCCGCGCCAGCACTCATCATGCGCGACTCGACGCGAGGCTGATCGGGCGACAAACGCGGCCGCCCGGCCAATCCGCCGCGCGCCAACGCACGATAAGCACCGACCAGTTCCTCTAAAGTGGTGCCGCCCCCGCCTAAAATCAAGCTCAAATTTGGCGACGCACCCGCGGGCAGGCGCAATTGCACGCCACCGGTCAGCATCATGGACGCAAAGCGGTTCGGCCCGACACGGTCGAGCAAATCGACAGCCGGCACATTCAGCGAGCGCTGCAAAGCCTGCGCCACGCTCACTGGGCCGGAAAACGCCGCCTGGAAATTGCCCGGCGCGTAACCGCCAAATGAAAGCGGCGCATCCAGCAACATGCTTTCAGAATGCACGATCCCGTCATCCAGGGCCTGCGCATACAAGAACGGCTTGAGCGTCGAGCCCGGTGAACGCACCCCGCGCACCATATCGACGTGGGAATAACGGCTCTCGTCGGAGAAATCGGCCGACCCCGCATAGGCCTTGATTTCCAGCGTGTCGTTATCCATGACGAGCACCGCCATCGAAACCTTGGCAGGCAAAGCGTCCACGCGATCCAGCAGCATGTGTTCCGCTGTGGTTTGAATGTCGGCATCCAGCGTGGATTGCACGATCGCCGCGCGTTCACCGCTGAGACGCTGCTCGGTTTGCAGCCGTTGCGCCGCCAACGGTGCCAGCCAACGCGCGCGCAGCGGCGGAGCCAGCACATTTTCGATTTTGGCATCGGCAACCTCGGCAGCGCTCCAGGCACCATTGGCCGCCATGCGATCCAACACTTTATCGCGCGCCACCTGGGCGGCCTGCGGATGGCGATCCGGACGCAATCGCGATGGAGATTGAGGCAATGCGGTCAGCAGCGCGGCCTCGGCGGGGCTCAGATCCATCGCCGATTTGCCCAGCCACATGCGTGAGGCCATCTCTGCCCCCTCGACGATGCCACCCATCGGCGCATGCGTCAGGTACATGCCGAGAATGTCGTCCTTGCTGTAGTGCATTTCCAACTGCACGGCGCGCGCCATCTGACGCAGTTTGGCCGACAAAAAACGCGAGGGTTGCCCTGCGAGTTCGGGGTCCAACAAGCGCGCCACCTGCATGGTGATGGTGGACCCGCCGGAGACGATACGCCCGTGCGCGGCCCACTGCCACGCGGCACGCATCAGCGAGACAGGATTGACGCCTGGATGCCAGTAGAACCAGCGATCTTCGTAGCCCAGCAGCGTCTGCAGGTAATACGGCGAGACCTGCTCCGGCGTCACAGGGTAACGCCAGATGCCGTCGCGGCTGGGATAAGTACGCAGCGGCGTGCCGTCGGCAGCGATCACGACCGAGGCGCCGCCGCTGCCGACCGGCGGCAAAGGAAACAGCCGATCCAGGATCAAGAGCAGCGCGGCCAGCACGATAAGCGTGCTGGCCAGCCCTATCACCGCCCGGCGGAAATATTTCACCAAACCGGTCCCTCAAATGCCCTTACCGAGCGGCCGCGCGATCACGGACTTCGATGGAGTTCCACCGTTCGCCCACGCCTCGCAATTCGGGCCGGTACATGTCCTCGGCCACCGTGGACGGAACGGCATAGCGCCCCGGCGTCACCACGCGCGCCATGTAGAACACGTCGACGCTGCTACGGGTCAAGGATACGGCGGCCACATAGCGATCGTCGCGGAACTCACGGTGCTTGATCGCCGAGTTCGACATGGCGTCAGCCACTCGCACCCCGCCGATTTCCCACTCTTGCATGTCGGGGCTCTGCGACAGGTTGAGGTTCTCGATTTCCAGGCCTGCCGGTACGCGATCGACGATCAGCGCGTCAGGAATCGTCTGGTTCGCGCTCGCCGTGAGGCGCACAACCAGCATATCGCCCGTGCGCAAGACACCGCCATCCCACGAACGGCCGTCGGGGGTGTACCAACGACGCTGCAACGAGATCACATCGCTGCGCGGTGCCGGAGCCTCCTGTCGCGTGCCTTGCAGATCGAACTCGGCAAACAGCACATTCGAACCCGTATTGGTCACTTGCAGCAGAGACAAATCGTCTGCTTTCAACGCCACGGTTTCGTCTTCGGCGCTGGTCAGGTTTTTCGTCCCGGACGCCGCAGCCATGGTAGCAGCCCAGGGTTTGGCCGCATCGCCGCCCGCAGCGCGTGCCGCCAGCACCAGAGCCATTTGCTCTTGCGTCGACAGGTATGAGCGGCCGCGCAAATGGTCATCGAGTTGCATCATCAAGGTTTCGCGGCCTTGCGGCGCGAGCTGATACTTGCTGGCGATAGCGTAGCCCAAGGCGTAATCACGCACGGGGCTGCCGTAGTCGCCGAGCCAGGCGCCGTAGTAGTAGCTACCCTTGATCGGATAGCCATAGGCTCGCACCAAGGCCTGCTGCATGGCTTTTTCCATGCGGCCCGTGTCGCCCATCAACTGGAACGCCGCCGCCAATTGAATCAACGGCAGAGGCGACAAAGCGCGCTCCTGGTAGCGATCAAACAGCTGACGCACCGTCGCCAATGAAGCCTGTTTGTCGCGCGCCAAGGTCAGCGCGGCAGCCGCATAGCCTGCGAAACGGCGATGATCGCCACGCATCATGTCGATATAGCCGCTCTCGACGCTGCCTTTCTGCAGCGATTTACGCAACGCATCCGGCCACGTGCCGAACGATCCCGAGCTCTGCTGCAATTGCTCTTGTAGCCATTGCCGCGAACGATCGAGCGATTGTTCGGGCACATCAAAGCCCTGATCGCGCGCGTCCTGCAGGAAACCGACCGCATACGAGGTCAGCCAGACATCCCGCGCAGAGGCCTCGTTGCCCCACAGCGAGTATCCGCCTGCCGCGTTACGCATACCGGCCAGCCGTCCCACTGCGACGGCGACTTTTTCGGCGCGCTGTTCTTTGGTCTGCACCGGCAGGCCGAAACGCTTGCCGTCGCTCTCGTCCAGCAGCACCCACGGTATCGCCGAACTGATAGTCTGTTCCGTGCAACCGTAGGGATAGCGCAACAGATCCTGCACCAGCCGCGAGACGTTGATCGGCGGGCGATTCGACAGGCTGATGTTGGCGGTGACGGAGTCGGGGTAATAACCCACCATCACGCCGGCACCTGGCGTAAAGCTCTCGCCCGGGGCCAGACGCACCCGTTTGACGACATGCTCGGCGGCATGAGACGGCTGCACCTGCAGCACGGACTCGCGTTCGATGTGGATCGGTTTTGCGCCGCCCTTGCCGTCGATCACCAGGCGCATCAGACCCAGGCCATAGGAGCCAGTCGGCGTAGCCGTAAAGCGCACGGTGGTGCGTTGGCGATCTTTCAGCGTGAGCGTACGCGTGCCACCATCGGCAATGGACAAGGGGTCCAGGGCCTGCAGCGTCACGGTGATCTGCTGTGCGGATCCGCTCAGGTTGGCCACATCGACCGCCACCGTCGCCCGGTCGCCCGGCGAGATAAAGCGCGGCATGTTCAGCTCGGCCACGATAGGCGCAGCCACGACCATTTCCTGATCGGCATGACCGTAGTGCGAGTCGGTGAACGCGACAGCCATCAGACGCAGCGTGCCATTGAAATCAGGCAGATCCAGGGGAATATCGGCCTCGCCCTGATCGTTCAGCTTGACCGGGCCGGAGTACAAGTCGACCAGCTTGACCTTTTTGGGCAGGCTGCGGCTATCACCGCGCATGGCGGCATCGCCCCCCCATTTCAGGCGGCCCTGCGTGCCGTCCATTTTCTCGATCAGCTTGCCGTACATGTCGCGTAATTCCGCGTCATAACGGTGCTTGCCAAAGAAGAAATCCACCGGATCCGGCGTGGCGTACTGATTGATATTCAGGATACCGACGTCCACGGCAGACAGCGTGACGTGAGCGGCCTGCCCTTTCGCGCCATCGACCTTCACACGCACCGTGGTCCGTTTTTCGGGCTCGACTTTGGCAGGAGCCGTCAGCGTGACGTTCAGCTTGCGATCGTCACTGGCAATAGGCAGGAAGGCCAAACCCACGGCACGTGCAGGCGTCACGCGATCGCCGGCGCTACCAGGACGGAACACCACGGCAGAGACGTAGAGATCGTGACGTTTCCACGATTCGTCGATGGGAATGCTGACTTCGGTACCGGTCGCCTTGACGTCCACCCAGTTCGACCACAGCATGCGGTCGCCTTCGACCGTGACCAAAGCCTGGCCATCATGCGGCGGCGTCACCGTCAGCTTGACCTTGTCGCCTGGGCGTGCGGGCACGCCTTCGAGCTTCATTTGCACGCGATCGGGACGGTTGCCGACCGAATCGGCGTCCTGGGCATCCCAGCCCGCGTAGAAACGGTAGCGCATCACCTCACCGGTTTCCGGATCGGTGATCTCCAGACGATAGCGGCCCCAGCTGACCGGCAGGGTCATCGCGGTGCGATTGGGCAACGCGATCGTGCGCGAGTCCTCGAGGTCTTCGGTATCGGTATAGCCGCTGTTCCAGCCGCGCTGGTCGTCATAACGCCAGTAGTAATTGCGGTTTTCGCGGAATAGACGCACCTGTGCCTCGGGCAACGGCGCCACCTCACCCGAGGCGTTGACGCGCACCACCTCAAAACTCGCAGGCGAGCCTTCGCGGGTCACGTCATTGCTGAACAGCGGACGTACGGCGATCAGTTTGTCGGCAGGCCAGACGCTGCGCTCGATCGAGCGCACGACCGGGCGGCCGCCGGATTCCAGCAGGCTGACCGACAAACGCACGCTCAAGGGGGATTTGGCTTTGCCGGCAGACTGCGGATCTACCGTCAGTTGCGTGGATCCGCTGTCATCCAACGTGGTTTCGGGCATTTCCTCGTAATGGCGCAGTGAGTCGTCGGCCACATCGCCAAAGACGAACCCGGGCCACTGTTGCGCGAGGGCATAACGGTTGCGCTTGACCTGGAAGCTCGACAGCAGGCGGTTGCCCGCTGCCGGCGCACCATAGAGGTAATCGCCCTGCACGTCTACTGTCCAGGCCTCTCCCGGCGACAACACCGGTTGCTTGGAGTCCAGATGCAGTTTCATGCGTTCGGGCAGGAATTCCTCGGTCTGGAACCACCACGTCGCATCGGGCACCTTGGATGCGGGGTCGACACGCAGCTCGAGCAGCCATTTACCAGTCTGGGCATCGACCGGCAGATTGATCGCGTGCTCGATATAGTTGGCGACCTTGCTATCCGGTTGCCAGAGTTCGCTGCGCACGACCCGGCCATCGGGGCGTTTCAGCACGGCAGTCAGGGGCGCGGCCTTCAGCGGCTGGCCATCGAGGTCACGCGGCAATACCGATACGTGGAACGTTTCGCCGGGGCGGTAAAGATTACGGCCGGAATACACGAACAGGTTGTTCGGGCGGGAGGTATGGCCACCGATGTCGTATTCGGATAAATCCAGTGCTGGCTCGGCCAGGGACAACATGGTCAATTCGCTGCCACGCACGGCGCGGATCAAGCGCGCACGCGACGAATCGCCGTCAAAACGTACGTGGCCGCCCTTGTCGGACGCGGCCTTTGCCAGGACTTTGCCCGAGCCATCGACCAGTTCGACTTCGGCATCGGCGATAGGCTGGCCCGTTTTCAGCGAGATGGTATAGGCCTCGGTGCGATCGGTATAACGACGCACATGCAGGCCCATGTCGCTGATGTAGAAATAGGTCACCTGGTATTCGTAGCGGAACCGGCCGGGCTCGCTCATGATCGCCACGTAGATGCCGGGCTGGCGCAATTCCTGGATGTTTTCCACCGGCAGGAAGGTCACATGACGGCGATTGGGCTTGTCATCGGTGACGAAACGGCCCTGATAGACGCTGGTCGTCAGACTGTGCAGGCGGTCCAGATCCCAGTTGCTCACCAGGCCCTTCAGGCTGCGGTTGTCGGAATAACGCCAATCGTCTTCGTCATCCTCGTTGGAGGCCTTCAGACCCAGGACGTCGTCGAAAAATTCAGGCATGTGCTCTGGCGAGACGCGCAGAAACTGCACGTCGACCTCGGGCATATTGACGGTCGCCACGGGCAAGCCGCCATTTTGTCCAGCCGGCAGTACGACGCCACGACTGGCAAAGTAGAACGACGGCGGCATGGCTTCGGTTTGCACGCTGCACTGGCGTTCGTCGCCCAGGGTGGTGTCTTTTTGGGCAGCTGGGAAATCGGAGCGCACGCGGATGGCGTAGGCGCGCTGCGGTTGCACATAGGGGAAATAGACGATGCGCGGGTTGTCGCCGACCACCCATGCTCCCTCGACGGTCTTGCCTGCCGGTGCAGCCTGGCCTGGCGGCACCCCGGTGGCAGTTTGCCCGGCGGTCGATTGCTCGCCATCCTCGGCGGGCTTGGCCTCGCCGGTGTCGATCACGCTGAAATAGCGGCTCAGCTCTGTCTGGCGACCCACCGGTTGGGTAAAGGTGACGGCCAACGCCATGGAATCGCGGAACTGGCGCGGTTTGCAGTCCAGCATGGCAAAGGGATCGTTCTGGCCAATGGTGGCGGTGGAATTTGCCGTGGGCTGGGGCGCTGATGCCGAGGGATTCGCCGTTTGGGTAGCGCCGCTTGCCGCACCGGATTGTGCCGCTGGGGCCGCGGGCGGATCC
Source organism: Bordetella tumbae (assembly GCF_054780995.1). Taxonomy (NCBI): domain Bacteria; kingdom Pseudomonadati; phylum Pseudomonadota; class Betaproteobacteria; order Burkholderiales; family Alcaligenaceae; genus Bordetella; species Bordetella tumbae. Next base: position 129,081 of record NZ_BAAGVG010000012.1, on the reverse strand, counting down.
GCACTCGGCGGCGCATCACTACGCCATTGCCATACCCCGATACCGACAGCGATGGCAACCACCAACGCCACGACTCCGATCACGCCACTCTTTTTACCCATGGCTTTGCCTCTGTACAACATGTTAGGGCGTCAAACGCCCACGGATCCTCGCCCGGCACGCACCGGCGCGCCGCGACTATACGCTAATTACAAGATCACTACTACGTACCAAGCCCCCGTCAGGCCTCGACTTGTGATCCCCTCACCGCAGGTCTGATTCCCTGCATGCTCCGTTCTTGATCGGCCCGCGGTGTGCGATGACCGCTCAGTGTGCAGCGATTACACGGGTTCCATCACGCACTGCAACGGATGCTGGCGTTCGCGCGCGTACTGCGCGACCTGGGAAATACGCGTGGCCGCCAAATCCCGTGGATAAACACCACAGACGCCGCGGCCCTCATGGTGCACCTGCAGCATGATCCGGGTAGCCTCTTCTTGATTCTTGCGGAAGAACTTTTGCAGGACCTTCACCACGAACTCCATGGGGGTGTAATCATCATTGAGCAACACTACCTGGTACATGGGCGGCGGCGCAGTACGGGACGCCTGTTTCTCCACGACGAGGTCATGCTGTGTATCAAAGGTCGAACTCATAAGGCGGAATTGTATTGAAACAATGGGCGGCAACGCCGCGTATTACTTAAAATTACACGTACAGATGCGTAATTTCCACACTTGACGGTTTAAAGAAAAGCAGAGCATTATCCACGCATTCGGAGGCTATCTTGTGTCAACAAGCGTCTTCGGAGCCGGGAGGCAATGGTTTAGGCCAAAAGTTTCTGTCAAATATACGATTCAAATGAGGCAGTCCGCATGTCTGATACGACCGCAACCGCCGTCCAAGGGGACAATCCCAAATCGACGGGCACCGTCAAATGGTTCAACGACGCGAAAGGTTTTGGCTTCATTACGCCTGACGATGGCGGTGAAGATCTGTTCGCACATTTTTCGTCGATCCAGATGAATGGGTTCAAAACCCTGAAAGAAGGCCAGAAAGTGGCATTCGAAATCATCCAGGGACCTAAAGGCAAACAGGCGCTGAATATTACGGCGGCCTGACGCCCAGTATCATTATCGCGCCGAACGATAGACAAACCGGACCTATGGCAGGATTGTTTTAGAATGCGGCGTCATTACCCAGGCGGGGCATAATGCCCCGCCTTGTTATTTTCTGCTGCTTTCGGGTCTCATGGTGATTCATCGTTTTGCGCGGTTTGTGCGCGCCCTCTCCCGCTGTCTTGTCACTGGGCAACATTCTCGTTCACCGCTGCTCAACACCCGCACGGCCAGCACACTGGCAGCAGGCGCGCTGACGAGCGTACTCCTGAGCACGGCGAGTATTCCCGCTGCAGCGCAAACACCCACCGGCCCTCAAACCGGTTTGCCCATCACCAAGTTGACCGCGGGGATCCACGTCATCCGTGCCGAAGTCGCCAACACCGACGAAACCCGGCGCATCGGCCTGATGCTGCGCAAGAGCCTGCCCGACAATAACGGCATGCTGTTCGTGTTCGACGAAGCAGACATGCAGTGTTTCTGGATGCGCAATACGCTGGTGCCCCTGTCGATTGCCTTCATCGCCGATGACGGCACCATCGTAAATATGGCCGATATGGCGCCGCAGACCGATGAGCCGCACTGCTCGGAACAGCCGGTGCGCTATGCACTGGAAATGGCGCAAGGCTGGTTCGACACCCATGGCGTTGCAGCGGGCCAGCGGCTGAGTGGCATTTCCCAGTAAACGCGCTGGCAAACGCGTTTGACACGCTGCCGGCATGCGCGACGGGACGAATGCCGTGGACCTGTGATGGTGTGATCTAACGGAAAAAGCCCCCACGCTACGCCTTCGGCTTGCTGCCCCCGTGGGGGCATTTTTTGTTTTGGGGCGGCCCGGCAACAAAAAAGCCCCCACGCTGCGCCTTCGGCTTGCTGCCCCCCGAGGGGCGTTTTTTGTTTTGGGGCGGCCCGGCAACAAAAAAAGCCGGTAAAACCGGCTTTTTTTCATCCGGGCAGGCGGCGCCGAAACGCCGCTGCCCTGGTATTACACGCGCTCGAGCACCACGGCAATACCCTGGCCCACCCCGATGCACATCGTGCACAGCGCATAGCGGCCGCCCGTGCGATGCAATTGGTTGATGGCAGTCGTCGCCAGACGGGCACCGCTGGCCCCCAGCGGATGGCCCAGCGCGATTGCGCCGCCGTTCGGGTTCACGCGCGCATCGTCGTCAGCGATACCCAGATCACGCAACACGGCCAAGCCCTGCGCGGCAAAGGCCTCGTTGAGCTCGATGACATCGATCTGATCCAACGTCAGGCCGGTGAGCGCCAGGACCTTGCGCGTGGCCGGCGCCGGGCCCATGCCCATGATTCGCGGGGCCACGCCAGCGGTAGCCATACCCACGACGCGCGCACGCGGCGTCAGGCCATGACGCGCTGCGCTGGCCTCGTCTGCGAGCAAGAGCGCGGCCGAGCCGTCATTCACGCCCGACGCATTGCCGGCCGTGACCGAGCCGCCTTCGCGGACCACGCCTTTGAGGCGGCCCAAGGCTTCGAGATTGGTTTCGCGCGGGTGCTCGTCTTTATTCACGACGATGGGGTCGCCCTTTTTCTGGGCGATCGAGACCGGCGTGATTTCGGCGTCGAAATAGCCCTCTTTTTGGGCGCGAGCCGTTTTGGATTGGCTAGCCAGAGCGAATTTATCCTGGTCCTCGCGGCTGATCTTGAAATCGTCCGCCACGTTTTCCGCCGTTTCCGGCATGGAATCGACGCCGTATTGCGCCTTCATCAGTTTGTTGACAAAGCGCCAGCCGATCGTCGTATCGTAGATCGAGGCGCTGCGCGAAAACGCGCTCTCGGCCTTGCCCATGACGAACGGCGCGCGGCTCATGCTCTCGACACCGCCAGCCAGCATCAGGCCAGCTTCGCCGGCGCGAATGGCGCGAGCCGCCGTACCCACTGCGTCCAGGCCAGAACCACACAGACGATTGACCGTGCCGCCGGGGACGTCCACGGGCAGGCCCGCCAGCAATGCCGCCATGCGGGCGACGTTACGGTTGTCTTCGCCGGCCTGGTTGGCGCAGCCCAAGATCACATCGGTCAATTCTTCCCAGTTCACGCCCGGATTGCGCGCCATTAGGGCCTTGATAGGCACTGCAGCCAAATCATCGGCGCGCACGGGGGCCAAAGCGCCACCGTAACGGCCAAAAGGAGTACGGATGGCATCACAAATGTAAGCGTGCACGGTCATGGATCGAAGCTCGTAAGAAAAGTGAATGACAAAAAAAGATAGCGTTCGATCTTACGCCACTCGACCTTGCACCGGCACAGTGCACAGCCAGAGCGTCCATTCTTTGGACGCAGTCCACCGTATGGACATCTTGCTCTGCGGTGACCGGTTATTTTGTCGTACGGCCAACCTCGACCTGAGCCTGCCGACGATACCGACCGGCAGCAAAATGATAAAACGGCTGAGGACAAAACTGCCGGGCAATCACGGACGCCGACAGAGAACCTACCAATAGCCAGAACAGCATCGGCTGGCTGCCTGTCATCTCCATCACGATCACGCTCGCGGTCAACGGAGACTGCGTCGCCGCCGCCAGAAACGCCGCCATGGAAATCAGCACCAGCACACGGCGATCAATCTCGCCGCCAGTCAGTTCCCAGATATGCTGGCCGATACCGGCGCCTGTCGTCAACGCGGGGGTGAAAATGCCTCCCGGTATTCCCGCCCAGTATGACGCCACCGTCGCCCCCAGTTTGGCCAAGCCAAAGGCCGCCGGCCCCTCGGCCTCGCCGGAAAGCAAGCCACTGGCCACGCCATATCCAGTGCCATAGACAGTCTGACCGCTCAATACGCCCAGCACCGCCAGAATCAATCCCATGGCGGCAGCCGTGTAAATGGGATGGCGACGAATCCAGCCACGCCAATTGGCGGGCGCGACCCCAGAAGCGCCTTTACTCAACAACCGGCTGAACACGCCGCCTAGCACGCCATTAGCCAAACCGCATAGCAGCACCCACAACACCATATAGTTCGGCAGCGCCTGGCCGCCAAAGGTGCCGAAATACGGGTTATTTCCCGCGACGGCGACGACAAGAAACCCAGAGGCCAGCACGCCGATCAATACCAGGCGTTGCCAACGCAGGATAGTGCCGCGCCCCAGCTCCTCGATCGCGAAAATGACGCCGGCCAACGGCGCATTAAATGCGGCAGCCAAGCCTCCGGCCGCACCTGCCGCGATAAGCTCATTTGCATGAAAACCGCGTAACGGCACCCCTTTGCTGCGCCAGAATCGTCCCCAGGCCAGCATGACGGCCGCACCGACCTGTACCGACGGCCCTTCCCGGCCGGCGGAGGCACCAGCGGCCAATCCCAAAAAGGTCAGTGGAATCTTCAGCAGCGTCTGCCGTATCGAAACCAGGCTGCTTTGTGCGGCGCCGGGCGGCAAGGACAACGAACCGATGACTTGCGGGATCCCGCTACCTGCCGCATTGGGTGCCCAACGGATTGTCATCCAACGCAGTATCGCAAAGGCGGCGGGCAGCACGATGAACGCGAGCCAACCGGCACGCGAGGTCCAGGCATGGTTCCATTCCAAGGCCAGATCGGCCAACCACGCAAATCCCAGGGACACGAGCGCCACCAACGCCGCGCCGCCCAACAACAAACTGAGCTGCAGGCTCTTGCGCGAGAGACGGCTGAATTGCCGCAATTTACGACGGGCGAGCAGCGACAGACGCGAGAACGGGCTGCGAGGAGGCGAGGTCGTGGACATCGCCGCATTTTGCCAGAATCGTAACGAAACAACCGGACTGAGCCCGTGAAATATGGCTCAAGAAAAGCACCATGCGCCGTTTCAACCGAGGTTCGATCGGTACAAATACGATGACAGGGCTCAATAAAAACGCCCAGCCTGGGCTGGGCGTTTTCAACGAAACTGGATACGACTTAGGCGAAGTTTTTCGCAGCGAAGTCCCAGTTCACCAATGCCCAGAAGTTTTCCAGGTACTTGGGACGGGCATTGCGGTAGTCGATGTAATAGGCGTGTTCCCACACATCACAGGTCAGCAAAGGCTTGTCTGCGGTGGTCAGCGGGGTAGCAGCATTGCTGGTGTTGACGATGTCCAGCGAGCCGTCGGCCTTTTTGACGAGCCAGGTCCAGCCCGAACCGAAGTTGCCAGCAGCCGATTTGTTGAAGGCTTCTTTGAAAGCGTCAAAGCTGCCCCATTTGGCATTGATGGCATCGGCCAGTGCGCCCGAGGGTGCGCCGCCAGCGTTGGGAGCCAGGCTGTTCCAGTAGAACGTGTGATTCCAGATTTGTGCGGCATTGTTGAATACGCCGCCCGAGGATTTTTTGACGACATCTTCGAGCGACGCGTTTTCAAACTCGGTGCCCGGGACCAGATTATTCAGGTTCGTGACGTAGGTCTGATGGTGCTTGCCGTAGTGAAACTCGAGGGTTTCTTTGGAGATATGCGGCGCCAGGGCGTCCAGCGCATAAGGCAGGGGAGGAAGCGTAAATGCCATGAGAGTTCCTTCTTGGTTGATTGCACGATCAAGCAAATAGATTGTATCGGCTCTTTAGCCTGCACTCTGGGTTAACCCAGTGCAGCGCGGGGTTACGCGAAAGGAGAATCAGTCTTAAGCAATCCGGGTCGAGCCAGCCACGGTCGCAACATCAAACGTCATGCGTATCCAGCACTTGCACCTGCGCCCCGCCGCGCGCGAACGTCAAATTCAGCGCCTGGCCTTTGGCCAACGGTGCGGCGTCACGCAGGATATGGCCTTCGGCATCCCGCACGATGGCATAGCCTCGCGCCAAAGTATGCTGCGGATCCAGAGCACGCAAATGCGCACTGACGGCAGCGATCCGAGCCTGGCGAGTGGCCAGTTGGCGTTCCTGGGCTTGATGCAGACGGCGGGCCAACGCGGCCACGCGCTCGCTCGCCCGGCCGGTATCGGGCGTGGCGTGTGCCAGACGCTGCACCAACATCCCCAGTCGCGCTGTCCGCCGGCCGTGAGGCCCCTGCCACGCGGACTGCAGCCGATGACGCAGCGTATTCAGGCGTTCGGCCTGATGCGCCAAACGGCGTGCGGGCGACACCAACTGCGCCGCGGCGCGATCCAGCCGTTGCGCCGCCTGGTCGAGGCGGCGCTGCTGCCCCCGCGTCAGACGCTGTACGGCATGGCCGATGCGCGCCAACAAATCCGCTCGCGGCACGCAGGCCAACTCTGCCGCCGCCGTCGGCGTCGGCGCGCGCACGTCGGCCACAAAGTCTACGATCGTAAAATCGGTTTCGTGCCCTACCCCACTAATAATAGGAATGGCGCTCGCCGCCACCAGCCGGGCCAGGGCCTCGTCGTTAAAGCTCCAGAGGTCCTCGATACTGCCACCGCCACGCACCAGCAACAGCGTATCGACCTCTTGGCGAGCATTGGCCAATTGCACCTGGGCAGCCAATCTTGCTGCCGAATCCGCTCCCTGGACCGGAGCGGGGTAAATCACCACCGGCACTTGCGGCGCACGGCGAGCCAAGGCAGACAGCACATCCCGCAACGCCGCCGCATGCAACGAGGTAATCACGCCAATGGCGCGCGGCAAGGCGACCGGCTCACGCTTGACGCTTTCGTCAAACAAGCCTTCCGCGGCCAACTGGGTCTTCAGGCGCAGAAATGCCTCGTACAAATTCCCCAAGCCGGCACGGCGCATGGCGTCGGCCTGCAATTGGTAGTCCCCTCGAGGCTCGTACAGCGACACACGAGCCCGGATTTCAACCTGGTCGCCGGCTCTGGGCACAAACCCCACGGCGGACGCACGGCCACGAAACATGACCGCCCGCACAGCGGCCCGGCTGTCTTTCAGTGTGAAGTACCAATGTCCCGAGGCGGCTTGGGTGAAATTGGAAATCTCGCCGCGCACCCACAACGGCGGGACATTGCGCTCCAACAATTGGCCCACAGCCTGATTCAACTGGGCAACTGTCAGGATATCCCGCGTAAATACGTCGTTTGTGACGAGAAACTCAACTGTCATAAGGCTTTCCAGAGAGATAACTGTCCACAGGGCGCGCCAAGTGGGCCGCGATGATACCGCAAGCCGGCAAATCGTGCAGCGCTGCCCGCAACGCTAGCAAATTCGTAATAAGCAATTGATTTATATGTAGAAATTTACCAACCCCAAATGGAGGCAACAGGCCCAATCCAGCGCAAAGCCAGCATCTATCCATGTTTAGCCTTAGTTTTGCACAGAATTATCCACAAAATCTGTGGATAGATTGGAGGTTATCCCCCGCCCCCGCCCCGGCCTTGCCATAGCCCCCTTCTGACCGGTACAGTGCGCGCTTAAATCGGCTGCGACCTTCACCGCAGCCCTCTCCCGGAGCCCTTCTTTTGCTGTCCATTATCCGCGAAGCCGGCTGGCCAATCTGGCCGCTGCTGATTACCTCTATCCTGGGCCTGGCGTTGATCGTCGAACGGCTGCTGTCCCTGCGCCGCAATTTGATTTTGCCGAAAGGCTTGGCCGAGCAAGTGCTGGAAATGCAGCGCAACAGCCAGGACAGCCCTGAAGCACTGACCCGGCTGGAACAGCATTCGCCTATGGGCCGCATTCTGGCCGAAGTCCTGCGTCACCGGAATCAACCGCGCGAGGTCCAGCGCTCTGCCGTCGAAGACGTCGGCCGAGCTGTCGCGCACGATCTGAACCGATATATTGCCGCGCTCGGCACGGTTGCCGTCATCGCCCCCTTGCTCGGTCTGTTCGGCACCGTCGTGGGCATGATCGAGATTTTTGCGTCGTACACCCCCGCTGGCGGTGACCCCGCCCAATTGGCGCGTGGCATTTCCATTGCGCTGTACAACACCGCCTTCGGCATCTTGATCGCCATTCCCGCCATGATCGCCCACCGTTATCTGCGCAGCCGCGCCGATAACCTGCTCAATGACATGGAACAGGCCGCGGCACGCCTCGCACGGCTGAGCCGCCCGACTGTTCCGCCCAGGGCCCAGCCATGAATTTTCGCAGCCGGCGCGGTGACCGCGATGAACTCGACATCAATCTGATCCCCTTGATCGATGTCTTGCTGGTGATCCTGATCTTTCTGGCCGCCACCACGTCTTTTGCCCGTTATACGCAATTGCAGATCACCCTGCCCGAGGCCGCCATCGAGCAAGACACCGCTCCCGAGATCACGCTCGACGTCAGTCGCGATGGCCGCTATGCCTTGAACGGAACAGTGATCGACGCCGCCAACGCCAGCGACATCGCCAACATGCTCGCCCTGGCGGCGGCGGGGAAAGAATCCCCCATGTTGCTGATCAACGCCGATGCGCAAGCCACGCACCAATCCGTCGTCAACGTCATGGAGGCCGCTCGCCTGGCGGGTATCAGCCGCGTCAATTTTGCCGCTCAGAACGCCCGGTGATCCCCGCCGTGCCACGCAACCCCTCGTCCCCCTCGCCGTCCGCATCAGGCGTTATGCAACGTCATTGGCAGCGTGACGGCTGGCTGGCCACCCTGCTGCGCCCGCTTGCCGCCCTGACGGGGTGGCATGTGAAACGACGTCGCGCGCAGTATGTGAATGGCCAGCGTCCGGTTTATCGCGCCCCCGTGCCAGTGGTCGTGATCGGCAACATTTATGTCGGCGGTACGGGTAAAACCCCCGTGGTAATCGCAACCGTACAGGCGTTGCGCGAACGCGGTTGGACACCCGGCGTCGTCAGCCGGGGCTACGGCGTCAAAATCGGCCCCCAGGCCCGGGTAGGTCGCGGTGAACTAAATCCTGCGGACTTTGGCGACGAACCCGCCTTGATCGCCCATACGAGCGGCGCCCCTGTAGCGGTGCATCCGCGCCGCGCACTGGCCACCCAAGCCCTGCTGGAACAGTACCCGCAAACGGATGTCATTGTGTCCGATGACGGCCTGCAACACTTGGCGTTAGCGCGTGACGCGGAAATCGTGGTGCAGGACGAACGCGGCGTCGGTAACGGGCACCTGTTGCCTGCCGGACCATTACGCGAGCCCGTATCCCGATTGAATACCGTGGATGTCATCGTCACGAATCGGTCTGCCGGTGGTACGCAATCGATATCATCGGCCAGCGACAGCCGGACTGGCCCCAGGCACACCGACATGCAGTTGCATCCCGATGCCGCCCGCCAGATCGCAACGGGCGTGCAACGTGCGCTAGCCGACTTTGCCGATCCATCGGCCTTTCGCCGTGTTGCCGCAGTGGCCGGCATCGGTAATCCCAACCGATTTTTCGCAACCTTGCAGGCGGCCGGCATACAGCCGGATCCTTGCGTAGCGCTGCCCGATCATTACGACTATCGTCAGTCCCCCTTTGAATCCGTGCAGGCCGAAGCGATTTTGATCACCTCGAAAGACGCGATCAAATGCCAGACTCAGCGTGATGCGCGCCTCTGGGAAATCCCGGTCCGGGCGCAGTTTTCCGATCCGTCGTTGTTCGATTGGCTCGACCAACATCTGCGCAAAATCGCCGATCGGCGCAAACACCACCGCGCCCCTGGCTAAAAACGTCACATCGAACCTCGCATCTCGGGTAGCGCTGCGTCCGTTCCGGCCCCAAACTGCTTTAGAATTACGCCTATGGAATCCCGCCTACTTGATACGCTCGTCTGCCCGCTTTGCAAGGGCCGTCTCGACTACGACCGCGCCCAGGCCGAACTGACCTGCCGCGCCGACCGCCTGGCCTACCCCGTGCGTGACGGTATTCCCGTCATGCTCGAGTCCGAGGCCCGGTCGCTGGACACCCCTCGCCCCGACGCAGCGGCATCGTGAGCTTCATCGCCCTGATCCCCGCGCGCATGGCGTCCACACGCCTGCCCGACAAGCCGTTGGCCGATATAGCCGGCAAACCCATGGTCGTGCGCGTGGCGGAGCGCGCCGCGGGTTCGCAGGCCGCACAAGTCACCATCGCCACCGACGATACCCGCGTGCAGCAGGCGGCAGCCGAACACGGCTATCAAGCCGTATTGACCCGTGCGGACCATCCCACCGGTACCGATCGCCTGGCCGAGGCCGTCGAACAACTGGGTCTGGCCGATGATGCCATCGTCGTCAACGTCCAGGGCGACGAACCGCTGATCGATCCCGCGCTCGTCGACGCCGTCGCAGCACTGTTGCTCGATCATCCCGATGCCGACATCGCGACGTGCGCCTGTCCCCTGGCCGACGCTGAGTCCCTCTTCAATCCCAACGTCGTCAAGGTCGTCTGCGGCGCTGACGGACGCGCCTTGTATTTTTCGCGCGCGCCGATTCCGTGGGCTCGCGATGCCCTGGCCAGTGGCGAACGCGTATTGACCCCTGGGTTACCGGCACTGCATCACATTGGCTTGTATGCCTACCGCGTGGCATTTTTGCGGCGTTTTCCGCGTCTGCCTCAAGGCGCACTGGAACGTTTCGAGGCCCTCGAACAACTGCGCGCGCTCGAACATGGCCACACCATCGTCGTACATCGCACTCCGCAACCTCCCATGGCTGGCGTAGACACCCCTGCAGACCTCGATCGGGTCCGTGCGTGGTATGCCAATCACTCCCAATGACGGGTTTTCCCTGATTCTGGTAATCACACCAGCCCCCGCGTTGCGGCATAATCGTCCTCATTCTTAAAATTCATCCACTATTCAGGAGCTCCTCCCATGCGTCTCATTCTGCTCGGTCCGCCCGGCGCCGGCAAAGGCACCCAGGCCGCCTTCGTCACCCAGCAGTTCGCCATCCCGCAGATTTCCACCGGCGATATGCTGCGTGCGGCCGTCAAGGCCGGCACCCCGCTCGGTCTGGAAGCCAAAAAGGTCATGGACGCAGGGGGTTTGGTTTCTGACGACATCATCATCGGCCTGGTGCGAGACCGTCTGAAACAGCCCGATTGCGCCAACGGTTATTTGTTTGATGGCTTCCCGCGTACGATTCCTCAGGCTGATGCACTCAAAAGCGCGGGCGTCGCACTCGACTACGTCGTCGAAATCGCCGTCCCCGAAGAAGACATCATCGAGCGCATCAGTGGCCGTCGCGTCCACCCGACCAGCGGCCGCAGCTATCACGTGCGCTTTAATCCGCCCAAGGTCGCGGGCGTGGACGATGTCACCGGCGAGCCGCTGATCCAGCGCGACGACGACAGCGAAGCCACCGTACGCAACCGTCTGGCCGTCTACCAAAGCCAAACGCGCCCGCTCGTGGACTACTACTCGTCCTGGGCCGACGCAGGCGATGCCAAGGCGCCCAAATACCGCAAGATCTCGGGCGTAGGCGCAGTTGATGAAATCAAGACTCGCCTATTCGAGGCGCTGGCCAGCTAAGGCCTTCGCGCTGCTCTCTGACGCCGTGGCACGCCACGGCGTTTCTTTGAACCTCTCCCTCTGAAGAACCCGTATGGAAATCGCGAACAAGGTATTCATTGTGACTGGCGGGGCCTCCGGCCTGGGTGCCGGCACCGTACGCATGCTGGTCGAAAACGGCGCAAAAGTCGTCATCGCCGATGTTCAAGACGAGCCCGGCGAAACCCTGGCCAAAGAGCTGGGCCAACGCTATGTACATTGCGATGTCACCCAAGAAGCTGACGGCCAGCGAGCCGTCGCTGCCGCCCTCGAGCTGGGTGCACTGTTCGGCCTGGTCAACTGCGCAGGCGTCGCCCCTGCCGCCAAGATCGTCGGCAAAAATGGCGCCCATCCGTTGGATCTGTTCCAGAAAGTCGTCTCGATCAACCTGATCGGCAGCTTCAACATGATGCGCCTGGCCGCTGAAGCCATGAGCAGCAACACCCCCGAGCCAACCGGCGAACGTGGCGTATTGATCAACACCGCCTCCGTTGCGGCATTCGATGGCCAGATCGGCCAGGCGGCTTACGCCGCCTCAAAAGCCGGCGTCGCGGGCATGACCCTGCCGATCGCGCGCGATCTGTCCAAAGCCGGTATCCGTTGCATGACCATCGCACCGGGGATCTTCGGCACGCCGATGATCTTCGGCATGCCCCAGGACGTTCAGGACTCTCTGGCCGCCAGCATCCCGTTCCCCGCGCGCCTGGGTCGTCCAGAGGACTACGCCAAACTGGTGCACAGCATCGTCACCAACGACATGCTCAATGGTGAGACCATCCGTCTGGATGGTGCCATCCGCATGCCGCCAAAATGATGCAAGCCCTGCGCACCGACGCTGCAGGTGCGCACCATGCCGTCCCGGGCATGCCCGGGACGGCACTCCCCCCGACGGCATGCGCGTTTTTCTTGCCGTTTTTTTGCTCCCTGTCACCCCATGAGTCTGTTTCGCTCGGCTGCTACGGTCAGTAGCTTCACGCTGTTGTCACGTATCACCGGTTTGGTTCGCGACATTCTGGTCGCGCGCGCCTTTGGCGCCGGGCCGTTGACAGATGCATTCTGGGTCGCGTTCCGGATTCCGAATCTGCTGCGGCGCTTGTTCGCCGAGGGAGCATTCGCCCAGGCCTTCGTGCCCATCCTGGGCGCTGCCCGCAACGAACGCACAGACGACGAAGTACGCACCTTGTTGGACCGGGTGGCGCTGTTGCTGACTTTGGCCCTGATGGCCGTCACCCTTATCGGCATTCTGGCCGCCCCCTGGGTCGTCACCGCCATGGCCAGCGGCTTGCGCGGCGAAGCTCGCGGGACTGAGTTTGGTGCAGCAGTGTGGATGACACGGATGATGTTCCCGTACATCCTCTGCATGTCGCTGGTGGCCTTTGCCTCGGGGGTCCTGAACACCTGGCGGCGCTTTGCCGTACCGGCTTTCACTCCCGTTCTGCTGAACGTCGCCATGATCGGGGCATGCCTATGGCTGGCTCCGCGCATGGACATTCCCATTTACGCCCTGGCAATTGGCGTCATGGCGGGCGGTATCGCCCAGCTGGCCGTTCAATGGGTTGCCCTGGCGCGCCTGGGCCTGACGCCCCGCTTTGCGACCAATCTGCGTCAAGCCTGGGGTGACGCTACGGTCAAACGCATCCTGAAGCAAATGGCGCCAGCCACCTTAGGCGTATCCGTGGCGCAAATATCGCTGCTGATCAATACCAATATTGCCACCTGGCTCACGCCAGGTAGTGTTACATGGCTATCGTTCGCCGATCGCTTGATGGAGTTTCCCACCGCATTGCTGGGGGTCGCACTGGGCACCGTATTGTTACCCAGCCTGTCGGCGGCACACGCGAAACAAGACCTGGCCGGCTATTCCGCTCTGCTGGACTGGGGGCTGCGGCTGGTGATGTTGCTGGGCTTGCCGGCGGCGTTAGGCCTGGCCCTGCTGTCGGACGGACTGGTGGCCACACTCTTTCATTACGGCGCTTTTCAGGCGCAAGACGTCACCCAGACCCGACTGGCCGTGATGGCCTATTCCGTCGGCCTGATCGGGATTCTCAGCGTGAAAATCCTGGCGCCCGGCTTTTATGCCCAACAAGATATCCGCACACCGGTCAAAATCGCCATCATGGTGCTGATTGTGACCCAGCTCATGAATCTGGCCCTGGTCCCCACACTGGCTCACGCGGGCCTGGCGCTGGCTATCGGCCTGGGCGCCACGCTCAACGCGCTGGCCTTATTGTTCGGTCTATTGCGCCGCGGGACTTACCACCCCAGCGCAGGCTGGCTCGCATTCACATTGCGGCTGCTGCCTGCCCTGGCAGCCTTGGCCGCCGTGCTTTACTACGCCGACGGCCATCTGGATTGGATAGCGTTACAAAGCCACCCGGCGCAACGCGCGCTTTGGCTGGCCGCCGTACTAGCCGCCAGCGGACTGGCCTACTTTGCTGTGCTGTTTATTTTTGGTTTCCGCCTACGCGATTTCGGCCGCCGGCGCAGCAAATAATCTCCCGTGGATTGTTAAGAATAAAAAAGTTTTTAACTTTATTTAAAAGAATATTCACAGTTAATGTAAATTAAAGTAAAAATAGCATTATTATTTAACCTTCAATAGCCGTTCGGATTCGCTTATGGGAATGATGCCTCCCTTCAGCCACGCGTCCCCTCTGGCAAACCAAGCCATTGATTGGCTGTTATTGCTGCGCTCAGGCCGTGCTACGCAGCACGACTACGCAGAGTTCCGCGCGTGGCGCGATGCTCACCCTCAGCACCATCAAGCCTGGCAGACTTTGACCACCAGCATCGATGGCGCAGCCTTTGATCAGTCCAACGATTCGCCTCTCTCATCGGCGACCGCCTCCTATAGCCGGCGCCGCTTCCTGGCTCGCACGGGGCTCGCGGTACTCGCTGGCGGGGCTGCAGCGTATGCATGCAACGCGCTTTACCCGCTGCAAAACTTGACGTCGGATGCAGCGACCGGGACTTCCGAGCGGCGTCGTTACACCCTCACCGATGGCAGCAGCTTGCTCCTCGATGCCCGCAGCGCCTTGGACCTGAGCTATACCCCGTACTTACGCCAGCTTAATTTGCAAAGCGGTGCGGTCACTATCGCGGCTACCGCGAACGAAAACCGGCCATTCCTGACAAAGACTGCCGAGGGGCTGATTCGATCTCACGGTGCCCGCTATATGGTGCGCCAACAATCGCATCGCACGCTGGTTGTGGCGCACGACGAGCCGATCGAAATCCAGACCCGTGCTGGTGCACATACCATTTTGCAACCCGGCATGGGTATGCGATTTGATGCGCTTCGCCTGGGTGAGCCCAGCCGCGAAATGGCCGCCCGAGCCGCCTGGGAACAGGGACGCATCGTGGCGCGCGACGTGACACTGAATGAAATTGTCGAGACACTACGCCCCTACTATTCGGGGACACTACGTGTTACCGTAGCAGCTGGCGGTTTACCCGTCTCCGGCGAATATTCGCTCGATGACATTAACGGAACATTGCGCAGCCTCGAACAGGACCTGCCCATTACGGTGCAACGTTTCACGCCCTGGGTTACCTCCATTGCCGTTGCCTCGACCTGACGTAGCGCTACTTCAGCTGCCCTCGCGACACGCCCATGGCGCTCTGGCACAATCTTGAGATACAACGCTAGAAATTCCTTGCAATCCCCGGCAAACTTGCTACAATGTTGGACTTTGCCGAATTCACTTAATTAATCAACACATGGCCAATACCGCCCAAGCCCGCAAACGCGCTCGCCAATCCGTCGAGCGTAACAAGCACAACTCCAGCCTGCGCTCGATGCTGCGCACCGCCATCAAGCGCGTACGCCAATCGATCGAAGCCGGCGACAAGGCGGCGGCTAGCGACGTGTTCCAAAAAGCCACCAGCGTGATCGATCGCGTGGCTGACAAGAACATCATCCACAAAAACAAGGCCGCTCGCCACAAGAGCCGCTTGGCTGCCGCCATCAAGGCGCTGGCCTAAGCCATTCTGCTGCCCCTGCTCTGCAGGGCTGCATGAATACGGCAAAACAAAAGGATGCCCGTGGGCATCCTTTTGTTATTGCAGCAACGGTTTTCGCATGCCGCCGCTGATCCCAGGCTCCGCCGAGGCATGTATGCCTGCGCGACATGCGCCAGCAAACAAATCGGCCGGACCGCCGGCCGATTTCGCTTACTTTGCAAACGCCTCGCGCAACGCAAAGGTCGCTTGTTTGAACACGCCCAGGTCTGTGCCCACCGCGACAAA
Organism: Bordetella tumbae; assembly: GCF_054780995.1. Taxonomy (NCBI): domain Bacteria; kingdom Pseudomonadati; phylum Pseudomonadota; class Betaproteobacteria; order Burkholderiales; family Alcaligenaceae; genus Bordetella; species Bordetella tumbae. The sequence goes on along the minus strand of NZ_BAAGVG010000012.1, from coordinate 113,457 downwards.
ATGCATGCCCATGTCCAGATAGCGGCGCGCATCTGCCTGCACAGGCGCCAACGTGCCGACGGCCTTGCCCTGGGCGGTGACGCGGTCATATAGATGGCGAATGACCTCTTGCACCTCTGGATGCCCCGGATTGCCCAGATGCCCCAGGCCCGCCGCCAGATCCGACGGACCAATAAAGATCCCGTCCACGCCCTCGACCGCCGCGATGTCGTCGACGGCATCGACGCCGGCTCGGCTCTCGATCTGCAACAACACGCAAACGTTGTCGTTGATCGTCGTCAGATAATCCGGCACCGTGCCGTAGCGGTTGCTGCGCTGCGCGCCCGCCACACCGCGGATCCCCTGCGGCGGATATCGCGTCGCGGCGACGGCACGGCGCGCCTCGTCTGCCGTCTCGATAAACGGGATCAACAGGTTATAGAACCCGATATCCAGCAAACGCTTGATCTCGACTGGATCGTTCCACGACGGCCGGCCGATCGCCGCGCTGGTGCTGCCCTGCAGGGCCTGCAACTGCTGCAACATCAATGGGACTTCGTTAGGCGAGTGCTCGCCGTCGATCAGCAACCAATCATAGTTGGCCAGGCCTGCCAGCTCGGCGGTAATGTGGTTGGACATGCACATCCAAAAGCCGATCAGCCGTTCGCGGGCCAGAATCTGCTGGCGGAAACGGTTAGGCAACGGTGAACTCATGATCACTTCCTTGGATAAGTAGAACGCTCCCGTTGCGGCACAAAATCCAGCAACGAGAGCCAAAAACGTGGCGCGACACGCGGCCCCTGGAAAATATCAATCAAACGCAGCGTCAGAGGCTCAGGCTGCGCCAACAGGGGTCAGGACGTAGTCCACCCCGCTACGCTCACAAATGGCGCGCAGGCGCTCTTCCAACGCCAATGGGATGGGAATGCCCTCACGCAAGCGACGCTCCCGCTCGACGGCCTCGGGCTCTCCGGCCACCTGCACGGGCTTGGCCGGGTCGGCCGGCGGCGTCTCATGCAAGGTATCGATCGCCTCGTCCAGCTCGTCCTCAAATGACCCCGACTCCCGGAATGCATCCGGATTCAGCGCCAAAAAGAAATGCCCGATATCGTCGGGATCGCCCGGACGACGCACCGCGGCCTGCCGTGCCGCCAAGGCACTGCCGCTCAACGTGCCGCCCAGGATTTGCGCCATCATTGCCAGACCATAGCCTTTGTGACTGCTCATGGCGGCGGTACCGCCCAGCGGCGTCAATCCGCCCTCGCGGCGATCAAAGATATAGCGCATCGCTTCAGCCGAATCAGTCACATTGCCGCCCTGGCCATCGACCGCCCACCCTTCCGGCAGGGGCTTGCCATGAAAGTCGTACACCTTGACCTTGTTCGCTGCCACCGTAGTCGTGGCCATGTCCAGCACAAATGGTTCGTTCTGTGCCGCGGGCGCCGCGAACGCAATCGGATTGGTCCCCAGCATCGGAAATGCGCCATGCGTGGGCACCATGATCAGCGTCGTCGCACTACTGGTGACCAGACCCACCGTGCCGCGCCGCACCGCCATGCGCGCGTAAACACCTGCCGCGCCGAAGTGATGCGAATTTCTTACCGACACGGCGCCTACGCCGTGTTCCAGGGCCTTGTCTACCGCCAGACTCATCGCTTGCGCTGCAACGGGATACCCCAGGCCTGCCATACCGTCGAGCAACGCGGTAGACGCAGCCTCGCGCACCACACGAGGCCGCGCACCGATCTGCAAAGTACCCGCGCGCAACTTGGCCTCGTACGCAGGCAACATCGAAATGCCGTGCGAATCGACCCCCAGCAAATCCGTTTCTGCCATCAGATCCGATGTGGTGACCGCCAGATCCTCCGGCATCCCCCACGCCATCAATACAAGCCGTATTTGCTGACGCACCTGCTGCGCCGGCACATTGGTCACTTGGCTACTCCCACCCTTCACTACCGTTCTCCTTCGGGCTTCACACCCTTGTTCTCAACGGGCATTCACCCGTATTGCCACCCATACCTGCGTTCAACAACACCGCATCGCGCCCAGCCGTTGGATTCTCATTGATCGCGTTCACGATCCACCAAGCGATGACGTGCCTGACCCAGATGGAATTGCATTGCCACCCGCGCCCGCTCGCCATCCTGCTCGCGTATCGCAGCCAAAATGGCAGCATGCTCATCCACCACACGCTGCGCACGCTGACGTGACCCGGTCCGCGTCAGGCTCAATGTCAGACGCATAAAACCACTGATCGACTCATGGATCGATTCCAGCACGCCCAGGTAATAATCGTTGCCCGTCGCTTGCGCAATACAGGCATGAAAGGCCAGGTCTGCTTCGGCCGAAATATGGCCGCGCTCCAGCTCGTCCACGAACGCAGCATGCGCCTGCTCGATCTGATGCAACTCCTCGTCCGTGCGCCGCATCGCTGCCAGACGAGCAGCATCGCCCTCCAGCGCCATGCGGATCTCTTGGGCACGTAAATACGCCCCTACATTCTGCACATCGTTAAACGTTTTTAAACGCGGGGCGGGCTGATGACTGACAAACGTCCCCAAGCCCTGGTGCGCCGTTACCAACCCATCAGCACGCAAGCGCAATAGCGCCTCGCGCACCACCGGCCGCGAGACACCAAAACGCTCGCAGATCTCGTGCTCGGACGGGAGTTTGTCGCCGACATTCAGCCCGCCCTCGACGATCTGCTCAAAGATCTGGCCATACAACTGATCCGCCAAACGCACGCGCTGGCCTCGCTCCAGGACCAGGGCGCCGCTGCTCGGCTTCTCGATCAATGCCGTGCCCACCTCGTTCGTACCTGCCCCCGCGTTCGCTGCCGGGGCCAAGGGTTTCGCATTCGCCCTGCGCGCCCCTGGGCTCGCTGCTCGTTTACGTGTAGTCGCCATGACCCGTTAACCGCCAACCGCCCCTTGCGTGTTCACATACAAGGCATAAATGGAATGCGACGACGCCATGAACAGGCGATTGCGCTGCGCACCGCCAAAGCACAGATTGGCACAGCGCTCAGGCAAATGAATGTGACCCAGGCGTTTGCCTTCAGCCGAGACGACCATCACGCCGTCCTTGCCCTCACCCATGCCCCAGCCCAGCCACAGATTGCCGTCCACATCGCAGCGCATCCCGTCGATGGTGCCGCCTTGCGCATCCAGGAACACACGGCCGTTGGACAGCTTTTTGCCCCCATCTGTCACGTCATACACATGGATCAAGCGGTTCGGCGTAGCGCGCCCTTCGACCACATACAAGAGCGCCTCATCAGGCGAAAAGCACAAACCATTGGTCCCCTTCAGATTGGTGATCATGGCCTCGCCTTTGCCCGTCTGCGCATCGATGCGATAGACCGTATGCGGCATTTCGGCCTTGGCCTTGCGGCCCTCGTAATTTCCGCCGATCCCGAACGGAGGATCCGAGAACCAGATAGAACCATCCGAATGGCAAATCACATCATTGGGCGAATTCAGCGGCTTGCCTTCATAGCTATCCATCAGCACCGTGATTGAACCATCGTATTCCGTACGGGTGACGCGGCGCGTCAGATGCTCGCACGTCACCAGGCGGCCCTGCCGATCGCGCGTATTGCCATTGGAGTAATTCGAGGGCTTGCGAAACTCGCTGACTGCCCCCGTGGATTCGTCCCATTTCATGATGCGGTCGTTGGGAATATCGCTCCACAGCAAAAACCGCCCATCGCCAAACCACACCGGACCCTCATTCCAACGCATGCCCGTCGCAATGCGCTCCACGCCCGCATTGAACAACCGATAGGGTTCAAACGCCGCGTCCAGCACTTGTACCGAAGGATCGGGGTACGCAGCGGCAGGCTCCCAGGCACGCGCCCATGTGGGCAGCGTCACCGCCGCTGCGCCGACGCCCGCCAACCAACGTCGACGTCCGCTATTGACCGATGCTTCATCTCCAGGATTCGTCTGCTTTGATTCGAATACGGCAGCGGACTGTAGAGCAGGAATATCACGCATAAAGTTGTCTCCGGCTTATCGTTATCTTCGCTGTGCGAGCGTGCTCGCACTAGGGTATTTACTGCTAAAAATGCCGTGCTTATCACCGTACGATACGGCCTCGGAAAAGTATACTTGGTTGACAAGCATACTCTCAACGCTTGGTCTTGTTTTACAAGACTCCCTCTCACAAGATGCGCCAAAACGCGCACAGGAGACATCGTGAAGAAACTGATTAGCGCCATCGCAACCGCCAGCGTCACCTTGCTCGGCGGAACCGCTGCCCAGGCGGCCTCATACCCCGACAAACCCGTCACCGTCATCGTGCCCTTTGTGCCCGGCGGCTCGTCTGACATCACCGCCCGTTCAGTCTTGCCGGGCATGCAAAAGCTCCTGGGCCAGACCTTCGTGGCCGAAAACAAACCTGGTGCAAACAGCGCGATCGGCGCGCAGGCTCTGGCACGCTCCACGCCAGACGGCTACACCATGATGGTCGGTTCTATCGGCACCTTTGCCATTAACGAGGCCTTGTACAAAGAGCTCTCGTACAACCCCAGCAAAGACTTCACCTATCTGACTCAGGCCGTGCGTAACCCCAACATCCTGGTTGCACCGCCCTCGTTCCCTCCCAACACTGTCGCCGAGCTGGTGGAATACGCCAAGAAAAATCCCGGCAAAGTCTCGTACGCCTCATCCGGCACGGGATCGTCCGACCATCTGTCTGCCATCCTGTTTCGCCAACGCACCGGCACGACGGGCGTAGACGTCCCCTATCGCGGCGGCGGCGCGGCCATTGCCGACCTGATGGGCGCCCAGGTCAACGTCTCGTTCCAAAACCTGGGCGCGGTACAGAAACACGTGCAGGCCGGCAAACTGAAGGCCCTGGCCATCACCGGCGATACGCGCTCACCAGAACTGCCCAATGTACCCACGCTGGCCGAAGCCGGCATCAAAGACATGGTGGTGTACTCATGGCAAGGCTTTGCCGTACCTAAAGACACCCCGGCACCTGTCGTGAAAACCCTGTCCGATGCGCTGCGTACGACCCTGCGCGAACCCGGCGTGACGAAAACCCTGCAAGGCCTGGGCTTCGAGGTCGTCGCCAACACGCCCGAAGAGTTCGCCGCCTTCCAAAAAGCCGAGGTCGCCCGGTGGAAACAGGTCATCAAAGAAGGCGGCATTGAGTTGCAGTAAATCAAGTAGCATGTACTTTTTCCCACCCCAACCAACAACGACATGACCACAAAGCCACGCATTCTTCAGGTCGGCTCTCTGTCCGGCTCCCCTTCTGCCAACCAGCGGCTCGCGAACGACTACGACGTTTTCGAGCTCTGGAAACATGGTGATCGCAAAGCTGCCCTCACCGACTACGGCAAAGGCATCACCGCCGTGGTCACCTCGGCAACCATGGGCGCCGACGCCGACCTGATCAATGCGTTGCCTGATCTGAAAGCCATCTGCAGTTGGGGGGTGGGCTATGAAACCATCGACGTACAGGCCGCCCGTGCCCGCGGCGTGCTCGTCAGCAATACGCCCGACGTTCTGACCGACTGCGTGGCCGATCTGGCCTGGGGGCTGATGATCGCCGGGGCGCGCCGCATGAGCCTGGGCGACCGCTTTGTACGCGCCGGCCGCTGGGGCCAGGTCCATGGCAACATTCCGCTGGGCACCCGCGTCAGCGGCAAAAAACTAGGCGTGATCGGCCTGGGCCGTATCGGTCAGGCCATCGCCCGCCGTGGCGACGGTTTCGACATGGAGGTCCGCTATCACAACCGCCGTGCACGTACTGATGTGCCATACGGCTACGAAGCCTCGCTGGTCGATCTCGCTGCCTGGGCCGATTTCTTGATCGTTGCCACCGTCGGCGGCCCGGAAACCCGCCACCTGGTCAATCAGCAGGTCATCGAGGCATTGGGCCCCAAAGGCATCATTGTCAACATCGCGCGCGGCCCCGTCATTGACGAACAGGCCCTGACAACCGCACTCGAGAACGGCAAACTCGGTTGCGCCGCCCTGGACGTCTTCGAATACGAGCCCAAGGTACCCGAGGCCCTCGTCGATAGCGACAACACCGTCTTGCTGCCTCACATCGGCAGCGCCACCTACGAAACCCGCCTAGCCATGGAAGACCTGATGCTGGAAAACCTGGCATCGTATTTCCAGAACGGCAAGCTCGTCACGCCGGTCGAATAAATCCGCGGCATGATAGTGAGCCGTGCGACGGCTCACTATCATGCCGGCACTGGCCTGCCGAGCGGGTGCAACGCCCGCTATCGCACCTGAATCTGATCCCTTGGCTTACAGAGTCAGGCGCTTCCCTCGGGGCCATCCAACACCATTGCGCATCATCGGCAACGCGCCGAATTTTAGTAATAAAAACAATTATCATTATTAGTGCAATAATTATTACTTACGCGTGAGTATCAACCGATGCTCTCCGCCGATCTCGTTCGCCCTCTCACCTCGCCGCATTTCACATCACGCCATGCCCTCGCCGCTGCTGCAACGTCCCCTTGCTTGCCTGATCGCACTCGTCCCTGCCCTCGCCATAGCGCAGCCCACCACGACAAACAGTACCGATGATGACGTCGCGCAAATGCCGGCGGTACAGATAACCGGCGATGACAACCCCGATGCGTTCAATCCGGTCGCCCCACCGCAAGTCAATAAATCCTCTGTTCCGTTATCTGAAACGCCCCAATCCATCACCGTAGTGCCACGCGCCGTACTCGACAGCCAACAGGCACAGACCCTGGCCGATGCCCTGCACAATGTGCCGGGCGTGGTCAGCAATCAATTTGGCCGCCGCGGCTGGGACGATTTGATCATTCGCGGTCAAGTGGCATCGGATTCCATTTTTCTGGACGGCCTGCGTGTCTCGGACAGCAACCGCGTCGCACAAGAATTGTTCGGCGTAGAGCAAGTGGAAGTCCTCAAAGGACCCGCGTCACTGCTGTATGGCCTGGTATTGCCGGGCGGACTGGTGAACATGGTGAGCAAACGTCCACAAGCCGAGGTCTTTGCCCGCGCCGATGTCACGGTGGCCAGCCATGATTTCTATCAGGGCACACTGGACATGGGTACGCCGCTTTCCGACAGCGGCAAGGCGGCGTTTCGCCTGAACGCACTGGCCATGAACTCACACGACGCGACCGACTACGTGTGGTTCAAGAATCGCTGGATCGCCCCCTCGTTATCACTCGACCTGGGCGCCGCCACCGACTTTACGATTTTGGCCAGCTACCAAGAACGCCGCTACATCCGCCAGCAGGGTTTGCCGCTGGCGGGCTCGGTATTGCCCAATCCATTGGGCAGCATTGCTCGCAACCGATTCATCGGCGAACCCGACCAGGACCCTTATCGGGCATTTCAGAGCCGCATCGGCTATGCCCTCACCCATCGCTTTGCCAACGGTTGGACCGTCAACCAAAACCTGCGCTGGCAACAGTTCTCGGTCACGGGGCAGTTGATCGCCAACGGCACGCTGAATGCGGACAATCGAACCCTGCGGCGCACCGCGACAGACCAGGCCTGGGATGGTGACACCTTTTCGCTCGACACCAATGCTCAGCGCCTTTTCGACACCCCGCTGGGCCGTCACACCATCACTGTCGGGGTCGACTATCTACGTTCGCGGGAAAACGCGCTGTCGTATACCTGCAGCGTAGGTTCGCTGGATGTTTACGACCCCGTCTACGGGAGCGCTATCTCGTGCCCCGCCAACCCCCGGACCGATACGACCTCGACATTACGCGCATTGGGCGTCTATCTGCGCGATCAGATAGCGTTCGGTGAACGCTGGCAGCTCGTGGCAGGCTTGAGGCGCGACCAGGCCGCGACCTACTCCACCAATCATTTGAATGGCGAACGCGCGGACAACCCATCTCAAGCCACGACAGGATCTGCAGCACTCATGTACGAAATGTGGCCCGGTGTGCGCCCCTATATCAGCTATGCAACCTCGTTTTTTCCCAACAGCGGGACCGACGTCGACGGTAATGTGTTCGATCCCGAAAAAGGATCACAATGGGAAATCGGCGTGAAATTCGATCTGGATGACGGGGCTACCAGCTTGACGCTGGCCGCCTTCGATTTACGCCGCCGCAGCGTCCTGCAATCCGACCCCTTCAACGACGGCTTCAGTATCGCCGTAGGTGAACAACGTACCCGGGGCGCGGAAATCGGCTTTGCGTCCGACCTGGGCAACGGCCTGAGCCTGATGGGCGGCTACGCCTATACCGCTGCCGTCATCACCGACGATGGCGGACAATCACCCTCCACTGAGGGAGACTGGCTGGACAACGTGCCACGGCACAGTTTCAACCTGACGGCGCGTTATCGCCTGCAGGACCGACTGCTAGGCTGGGAACTGAACGGCGCCGTACGCGGAGAAAGCCCCCGTCATGCCTACGGGTACGAAATTCCCGGTTACGCCGTCGCAGACGTCGGCGTCGCGTATCACGCGGCACATTGGCGGGCCGCACTGACGGTGCGAAACCTGTTCGACAAGGATTACTTCACCGGAGGCTTGCGTAACGCCGTCGCGCTGGGGGATGGCCGCACCGCCATGCTGACGCTGGGGTATCAATATTAGGCCTGGGCCTCACACCTCGCGTTCCTCGGTCTTGAGGTTATTGTCGCGGGCGAAATCCACCACGAATTTGTAAGCCAGGGGCTCCAGTTCCCGCAGCCGCAGATCCACCACCACTCCCCGCACCCCATCGATCAACATGGGTAAAACATAGGGCGAATAAGTCAAGTGGCTGCCGGCCGAGCCAGGCGGCCGGAACTGGGCCATCACGCCGGCCAGGCGCTCGGCCCAATCACTGGGACGAAAACGGGAGCCACTCTCGGTGACACCGTGAATAACGAATTGTTTGACGCGATTTGTCATGAATTTTTCACCACGGGCGGCGTGCGCTGCGTCCGGATCGGACAAACGACAAAGATGCGGCCCGCGCCGCGAATTGTATATGATTGATGTTTTGGCTTCGCCCTTTTCATCATGACACCTCCTGCGCACCAGACTGGCCCGTTGCGGCACTTCCTGCAGTTCCGGGACTTTTCCCCCAGTGAAATCGCTTATGTTCTCGACCGCGCCCGCTTGATCAAAGACAAGTTCAAGCGCTACGAGCCCCATATGCCTCTGCATGACCGTACTCTGGCCATGGTGTTCGAGAAAGCCAGCACCCGTACCCGCGTCTCGTTCGAGGCCGGGATGTACCAAATGGGCGGCTCTGTCATCAACCTGACTTCCAACGATTCGCAGCTGGGCCGCTCCGAGCCCATCGAAGACACGGCCCGCGTGATTTCTCGCATGGTCGACATTGTCATGATCCGCACGTTCGAGCAGACCCGCATCGAACGTTTTGCTTCGCACTCGCGCGTGCCCGTCATCAACGGGCTGACCAACGAATTCCACCCTTGCCAGATTCTGGCCGACATCTTTACCTACATCGAGCACCGCGGCCCTATCGCCGGCAAGACCGTTGCCTGGATCGGTGATGCCAACAACATGTCGTACACGTGGCTGCAGGCGGCCGAAATGTTGGGCTTTACGCTGCATGTGTCGACGCCGGCCGGCTATGAGCTCGAGTCTAACCGCATCGGCACCCCGCCGGAGGGCGTGTTGCGCCAGTTCGCCGACCCCATCGAGGCCTGCCGCGGCGCTCACCTGGTGACGACCGACGTCTGGACCAGCATGGGCTACGAGGCCGAAAATGATGCTCGCCGTGCCGCTTTTGCCGACTGGTGCGTTGACGCGGAAATGATGGCTGCCGCCGATCCCCAGGCCGTGTTCATGCACTGCCTGCCCGCTCACCGGGGCGAAGAAGTCACCGGTGAAGTCATCGACGGGCCGCAAAGCGTTGTCTGGGATGAGGCGGAAAACCGCCTGCATGTGCAGAAAGCGCTGATGGAATTCCTGCTGCTGGGAAAAATTGACTGAAAGTGAGCTCGGGTGCGAGGCTCGGTTGAGTTCTTGTGCTTGGGCGTGTGGCTTTGACGTCTTGGGGCGGCGGGAAAAGCGAGTTCTTGAGCCGTTTGCCGCAGCCGGGGCGCCGTGGCGGACAGGCCTGGTCGGCTGACTCATCCCCTCAACGGGGACTCGGCCTACGTCCGTGAACCATCGGCGGGCCGGGGGCCAAACTCGCTCCGCTGCGCTCCACTCAAACATGGCCCCCGGACTGCCCCCGCCGATGGTTCACGGACTCGGCAGCCTCCGACAGGCCTGCCCGCCACTGCGCCCCGGCTGCGGCAAACTCACAGCTAGGAACGGCTGCTTTTGCTGCTCTCTAGGGAGTTGGAAGGTGGATGCTTAAACCAGAAGCGCCGCGCCCAGTGGTAGGTTACGACCACTCACAGTAAACGCGTTAAAATGGAAGATTCCGCATACGCGCCGCTTGGCTTTGCCTTGCTCAACGCGTCTGGCGGTTCTTCTTTCGTTTCATTCGTCGTCGTCCCGTAGGCGATTTACACACCATGACCACTATTCTTCCCAATCTGCCCATCGGCCAGAAAGTCGGCATCGCCTTTTCGGGCGGCCTGGATACCAGCGCGGCCCTGCTGTGGATGCGCAATAACGGCGTCGTCCCCTACGCGTACACCGCCAACCTGGGCCAACCCGACGAATCCGACTACGACGAAATTCCGCGCAAAGCCCTGGCCTACGGCGCTGAAAGCGCCCGCCTGATCGACTGCCGGCCGCAGCTGGTTGCCGAGGGCATCGCTGCCCTGCAATCGGGCGCGTTCCATATTTCTACTGGCGGCATCACTTATTTCAACACCACGCCCATTGGCCGCGCCGTCACCGGCACCATGCTCGTGGCCGCCATGAAGGAAGACAACGTCAACATCTGGGGCGATGGCAGCACGTTCAAAGGCAACGACATCGAGCGTTTCTACCGCTACGGTCTGTTGACCAACCCGGACCTGAAAATCTACAAACCCTGGCTCGATCAGCGCTTTATCGACGAGCTCGGCGGCCGCTCGGAAATGTCCGAGTACATGCGTCAGGCCGGCTTCGACTACAAGATGTCCGCGGAAAAAGCCTACTCGACCGACTCCAACCTGCTGGGCGCTACGCACGAGGCCAAAGACCTCGAGCACCTGAACTCCGGCATCCGCATCGTCAAGCCCATTATGGGCGTGGCGTTCTGGCGCGATGACGTCGCCGTCAAAGCCGAGGAAGTCACCGTCCGTTTCGAAGAAGGCCAGCCCGTTGCGCTGAACGGCGTCGCGTACGACGATCCCGTCGAACTGATGCTCGAAGCCAACCGCATCGGCGGCCGTCATGGTCTGGGCATGAGCGACCAGATCGAGAACCGCATCATCGAAGCCAAGAGCCGCGGCATCTACGAAGCCCCGGGCATGGCCTTGCTCTTCATCGCTTACGAGCGCCTGGTCACCGGCATTCACAACGAAGACACCATCGAGCAATACCGCGAGAGCGGCCGCAAACTTGGCCGTCTGTTGTACCAAGGCCGCTGGTTCGATCCGCAAGCCATCATGCTGCGCGAAACGGCCCAGCGCTGGGTCGCCCGCGCCGTCACGGGTGAAGTCACCCTGGAACTGCGCCGCGGCAACGACTACTCTATCCTGAACACCGAGTCGCCGAACCTGACCTACGCGCCCGAGCGCCTGTCGATGGAAAAGGTGGAAAACGCCCCGTTCACCCCCGCGGACCGTATCGGCCAGCTGACCATGCGCAACCTCGACATCACCGACACGCGCGCCAAGCTCTTCACCTACGTGCAAACCGGCCTGCTGGCCGCCTCCGGCACGGCATTGCCCCAGTTGAAAGACAACGGCAAGAAGTAAACATCCTCCCATAAAAAAACCGCACTGATGTGCGGTTTTTTTGGCCCGGATCATTTCGATTTCGACAGTTATCAAGCCGCGACGGCCAGCCACCTCTACGAGTTTCTGCCGGTCGCCCGGGAGCCGCGCCGGGCCGTTGAGCGCGGATCCCAGTCCGCGAAGCGGACCGAGGCCCCTGGTCATGGGCCGAGTCCGCGCGATAGGCCCGGCGCGGCTTCCGGGCGACCGGCAGAAACGGCTAAAAAAACTCCGCCACCAGGCCAGCAAACACTCCCTCGTCGCCTAGAACAAAGCTCCACAACACACGTAACCACCCACGCAGCCCCGCTTAAACCTCGACCTGCATCCCCATCTCCACCACACGATTCGGCGGAATCTTGAAAAACTTCGTACTACGCGTCGCATTGCGCGCCATGAACGCAAACACCCCGCGCCGCCAGCGCCACATCGCAGGCCTTTTCGCCGCAACAACGGTTTGACGCGACAAGTAATACGACGTCCGCATAGGCTCCAGATCAATTTCCGGGTAAGCCTCGGCCACATGCCTCAAGACATCAGGCACATTGGGATCTTCTTTAAACCCATAATCCACCACAACCTGCCAGCACGAGGCACTGATCTGTTCGACCGTAAAGCGCTCGGGCGCCGACACATACGGCACATCCGCCACCGCGACCGTCAAGAACAGCACATGCTCGTGCAGCACTTTGTTGTGCTTCAAGTTGTGCAGCAACGCGGCCGGCACCAGGCCTGGGCTCATGGTCATGAAAATCGCCGTGCCTGGCACCCGCGCAGGCGGATACTCCTCGAGCTGCACCATGAATTCTTTCAACGGCTGTTGATCGCGGCGCTGCTGCTGGGCCAGCAATTGGCGGCCCCTTCGCCACGTCATCATCAAGGAAAAGACGATCGCGCCCACCAGCAAAGGCAACCAGCCGCCTTCGTGGATTTTGAAAATATTGGCGCCGAACAGCAGAATATCTACTATCAGCAACACGCCGAGCGTCGCCAACCACAACACCCGCTTGCCGCCGGTCGCACCGCGCGGCAACACCGCAAACGCCAGTACCGTTGTCACCAACATGGTGCCAGTGACCGCAAAACCATACGCCGCAGCGAGGTTTTCGGAATCCTGGAACACCAGGACCAGAATCAACACTGACACGAGCAGCAACGCATTCACCTGCGGCAAATAAATCTGGCCCTTTTCGACCGCGGACGTGTGCAAAATCTGCATCTTCGGCCAAAACCCTAACTGCACTGCCTGGCGCGTCACCGAGTACGCACCGGAAATCACGGCTTGCGCCGCCACGACCGTGGCAATGGTCGCCAAGATCACCAGGGGCACCAGCCCCCACTCCGGCGCCATCAGGAAAAAGGGATTGCGGATGGCTTGCGGGTCGCGCAGCAACAATGCGCCTTGACCGAAATAACACAGCACCAAAGCCGGCAATACCATCGAGAACCAGGCACGGCGAATCGCAGGACGGCCAAAATGGCCCATATCGGCATAAAGCGCCTCGGCCCCTGTCAGCGCCAACACCACTGCGCCCAGCAACAGGAAACTACCCAAGGGAAACTCATCGATGAAGCTCAGCGCCCACGCGGGATTCAAGGCCTGCAATATCTGAGGAGCTTGCCAGATCTGCCATCCCCCCAATAGCGCCAGCGTCGTAAACCACAACGCCATGATGGGGCCAAACAGCTTGCCCATGGCCCCGGTGCCTTTCGACTGAATCACGAACAGCAATATCAGGACCACCAGCGCCAACGGGACGATCCAGGGATCCAGCGTATGCGACACCACGCCGATACCTTCCAACGCTGACAACACCGAAATCGCCGGCGTAATCATGCTATCGCCATAAAACAGCGATGCCCCGAAAATCCCCAGCACCACCAGCAGCCACCGAGAGCGATCCGACCGCCCGCGTACAGCCAGCTCCAGCAATGCCAGTGTGCCACCCTCGCCCCGGTTATCGGCGCGCAGCACCAACATGACGTACTTGAACGAGACGACCAGCATCAACAGCCAGAACAGAATCGACAGCACACCCAGAATGTGATCAGGTTCAACATCGGCAAAGCCGACCAGACAGGCGCGCAAGGTATACAGCGGACTGGTGCCGATATCACCATAAACCACTCCCAGCGCCCCCAGCATCAGCATCGCTTTGGACGACGCAGCGTGCTCATTGCCCGATGAAATAGTGCCCTGCACAGGCGAACTCATCCGTTACTCCCAGTGAGTCAAACAGTACGATCCTGACGGGTCAATTGCGCCCCTTTGCGAGGGCCGGGAAAAGCGACAGACAAACGCGTACCGGGATATTCAGGCCGGCTGGTCAGTTTCCACCATGCGCCATGCGCATGGGCAATCTCGCGCACAATGGCCAGCCCCAATCCCGAACCGCCGGCACTGGTGCCGGGCGAACGATAAAACGCCTCGAACACGCGCTCGCGTTCCTCGCCAGGGATTCCCGGACCGTCGTCCTCGACAACCAATGTCGGCGGATTCTCACCGACCGTCAGCGTGATACGACCGCTGCCATTACCATAACGCACGGCGTTATCGATCAGATTGCCCAGCAACTCATCCAGCAACAATGGATCGCCATCAATCCAGACAGGATGATCCGGCGCCACCAGATCGATATCAAAATGCGCCGCATGAGCATGCGGTATCCATTCCGCACCGCTCACCCGCACCCATTCACACAGGTCGATGCGGACGAAACTGTCCTGCGGACGCGCGTTTGGATCCGACCGCGCCAATACCAGCAGTTGCTGCCCCAGCCGGATCATGCGATCGCTGACGGCTTTGATGCGTTCGGCACGCGCCCGCACATCGTCCGGCAGCGGACGCGCCAACATCAGCTCGGATTCCATCCGCAGCCCGCTCAACGGCGTACGAAGTTGATGCGCGGCGTGGCCGATGAATCGGCGCTGCGCAGCCAATGAAGCATCCAGACGCAACAACAGATCATTGGTGTGCGTCACCAAAGGCGCGATCTCGGCCGGCACCCCCGCAACCTCCAGCGGCTGCATATCGTCGATAGATCGCTGGCGGATTTCTTCGGATAGATGGTTGACCGAACGTAATCCGGATCGCACACCCTGCACAATCACAGCGGCGAATACCCCCACCAGCACCGCCTGGCCGAGGACCATGACCCAGAAAAAATCCTCCAGCATCCAGCCGGCCATATCGAACTTATGGCTGATGACCCAGGTTGCCAGCAAATCCAGCGCCACCAGCACCAGGATGGGCGGCAGCAGCCGTTTGACCAGATAGCGTGCCAGCGAGCCGCGCGGAAAATGCCAGCGCCCCGTCGCAGGTGCATCGGAAATAGAGGAATGTGAATCCAGCATAGTGGAAGACGCAGGTCGGGGCACGGCGTGCGCGGACCTGCGATGGGTATTCACGCTGCTTGCGTTTCCAGCATATAGCCGAAACCCCGTACCGTCTGGATACTGGCGCCCGTGCCTTCGAGGCGCTTGCGCAAACGGTAGACGTAGACTTCAACAGCGTTTTCGCTAAAGTCTGCGTCCCAGGCGGACAGAGAATTGACGATCTGGCGCTTGGTCACGACGCGTCCCGCGCGGGCCATCAGCATTTCCAATACGGAAAGCTCACGCACCGACAGGGACAAGCGCTGACCGTTGGCGCGGACCTCGCGGCCGACCGTGTCGAAACTGAGCGTACCCGCCTCGATCAACGGCTGCGCCTGACCCGAGCGGCGGCGCCCGAAAACACGTACGCGTGCGGCCAGCTCAGGCAAATCAAAGGGTTTGGTAACGTAGTCGTCCGCCCCGGCATCCAGCCCCGCCACGCGATCGTCCAGCCCATCGCGGGCCGTCACGATCAACACGGGAACCTGATTGCCGTCCTGGCGCAACTGCCGCAACACATCCAACCCGCTGCGGCCCGGCAGATTCAAGTCGAGCAATAGCAGATCGTAGGTCTGCCCGGCCAAGGCGCCCAGCACCTTGTCACCGTCCGTTAACCAATCGACCGCATAACCCTGGTCGGCCAAAAACTCCTGGAGCGCGTGGCCCAGGGTCATGTCGTCTTCGATTACAAGTACTCGCATGGCGGAATTCTAGCGCGAAGTATGGTTTAGAAGAAATTCGGCTTGAGGCGCCCGGCCGTGTCTGCCGCAGTTAAAGGGTGAGACAGGCGCTGCCAAGGCACTGGAAACCAAGCGTCGAATCCGCGACATGATATGCCAAGGCACTGGAATGCACTGCGTCAAACTTGTGACAGTTGTGCCCAGATGCCGATACGGGACGTGCGGGCTAGCTGCCTCGATGACAAAGCGCTGAAACGCAACGTGCCAGACCCAATGAGTCTGGCACGTTTTGGGCATGAACATCGCAGCGTGCGTCATGCCGAGGTCGGCAGCGGTTTACTGTGCCGCAGCGGGCGCCGGTGCCGCAGGCGCGGCAGACGGTGCGGGCGATCCGCTAGACGGCGTTCCGGCGCCAGCGGGTGCGCCGCCTGGCGCAGCACTGCCTGGTGCCGCCGCCGGCGCGCCGCTCTGGGCCGCTGGCGTGGTAATAAAGCCAATCCGCGACAATCCCGAGCGCCGCGCTGCCGCCATGACCTTGGCCAAGGTCTCATAACGCGTATTCAGGTCGGCACGAATGCGCAGTTCGGGCTGTGGCTTGGTTTGCGCTATCGTATAAAAACGGTTGGGCAGGTCATCCATCGCCACGGGCTTATCGTCCCAGAACAACGCCCCGGCGGGATCAATAGCCAGATCCACGCTCTTGGGTTCCTGGTCGATCGGTTCAGAACTGACCTGCGGCATATTGATGCGCACCGAATGCGCCATCAACGGTGCCGTGATGATGAAAATCACCAACAGCACCAGCATCACGTCGATCAGCGGCACCATGTTGATTTCCGACACCGCGTGGCTGCCCGGACCTTTGCTGTCAAAGCTGCCAAAAGCCATTATTCCGCTCCTCGGCCATTCCCGCCCTGGCCATGACGGCGCAGTGCACGCACTTTGCCATCAGACAACTCCACCTGCTGGCCCGTGCTCAGGAAGGCAAACAAATCATGCGCAAACGCGTCCAGACGCGACAGGAACACGCGGTTATTACGTACAAATGCGTTATAGGCCAACACCGCCGGGATCGCGACTGCCAGACCCAGACCGGTCATGATCAGCGCCTCGCCCACCGGGCCGGCAATACGGTTGATCGTCACCCCGTCGGCCAGGCCGATACCGACCAGCGCGTGGTACACCCCCCACACCGTGCCGAACAAGCCGACAAACGGCGCCGTCGAGCCGACCGACGCCAACACCGTCAAACCATTTTCGAGCTTGGCGGTTTCCTCGTCGATGACTTTACGCATCGTGCGCGTCACAAACTCGCCATTGGCGCCCGACTCTTCGAGCTTGGTCGCCCCGAATTTGGCGTGGTGAGCCTGCGCATGCATGGCATGGCTGGCCAAATGCGAGAACGGATCACGCGCACCATGCGTCACGATCTCGTTCTCCACCTGTTCCAACGAACTGGAATTCCAGAACTTGTTCAGGAAATCGGAAGCACGGCGGCGCATGCGCACATTGCTGACACACTTCACCAGGATCAGATACCACGTCACCAGCGACATGATGATCAGGATGGCGAACAAGGTCTTGCCGACAAAATCGCTCTGCGCGACAAAATGCAGGAAACCCATGTCCGGCACCGTGGGCAGGGGCGGCAGCGCGCCGGCGGCCTGCTGCAACGTATCGCCTGCCTGCGACAAGGCGGGACCTGCCTGATGGAGTGCATCGGCGGCTTGTTGCGCGCCAGGCACAGCAGGAGCGGCGCCGGAAGCGGCAGGCGTCACAGCACCTGCGGCGGGCGCAATGCCCGAAGCAGCCGGAGCGGCCGAGCCTGCAGCCGCCGCAGCGCCAGAGGCTGCAGGCGCCGTCGGCGTGGTGCTTGCCTGCGCCACCAAAATGGCATTATGCATAGCGTTAGACATCTCAGTTCCTTAGTACGAAATCGAACGGTAATTTGGCCTTGGCGGGATAAGGCACGCCATTGCGCATCAGGGGTTTAAAGCGTGCTTTACGCGCCGCTGCCAGGGCAGACTCATCCAAACGATCAAAGCCCGAGCTCTTATCCACCGTTGCCTTTTCCACGACACCGATGGTGTTGATCTCGACCAAAATCACGACCCGCCCTTCTTCACGAAAGCGTTTGGACATCGTCGGGTAGTTCGGCATCGGACGACGCCCCGCATACTCGACACTGGACACCAGGATCGGCTCGTCCGGCGGCGGCCCCTGGACCGGAGCCTGTGTCACCTTGGCCCCTTCGGGCGTACCCGTAGGCGGGGCCTCGGATGGCGGCGTAGGCTTGGGCGGCTTCGGTTTCTCGACCGGCTTTTCGACCTTGGGTTTAGGTTTGGGCTTGGGTTTCGGTTTGGGCTTTGGCTTGGGAGCAGGCTCCACCGGCTTTTCGATAACCGGTTCCGGCTCGGGCTCAGGTTCGACCACGGGCTCGGGCTCCGGCTCTGGTTCGGGCTCTATCTCCGGCTCCGGCTCTGGAGGCGGCGGTTCCACCTCTGGCTCTGGCGGCGGCTCTGGTTGCGGCTCAACGGTAGGTTCAGCCTTTGCAATTTCAGGCACCGGCGCTTCAATGACGCTGACCATCACCGCTTCGGGTTCCAGCAGCTCAGGCGGAGTTTCGTCGGGCATCCAGTAAATCGCCCCTACCACCGCCAAATGCACTGCCAGCACCGTGAGACCGGCGCCAATACGCAAAGCAGCGGAGGATTGTGGACCAGAAGACCAACCGTGTTGAAGACGAGGCATGAATCAGCCAAAAAACGTCGAAGTGTCGGCCGGCCACGCAACCGGCACCACGCCGGAAACGCCAAAACCGGCAAATTCCAAGTCCGACATGATATCTTAAATGCGAATGATTCGCACACGCTTCTATGCAAAAAGCCGCCGCCCTGGTCTGAGCGTTACGCCCGGCGGCACGTAAACCAAATGCAGACCGGCCATGAAGCACGGTCAACCACCCCTGCCCCGTACCGCCCGAAACCACTCTGCCCTATGGCGGGCGCTTGGCCAGTGCCCCACGAAACACCGCACACTCTACCGATCGATATGCCCTAAATCCCGCTGAGGATCGAGGCGATCGCGTACACGTTGTTTCAATATTTTGGCATCCGGGAACCCTCCGTCCACCGTGCGGTCCCAGATGAGGTCGCCATCGTAATGAATACGGAAAACGCCGCCGGTGCCAGGCACCAAGGCCACCGATCCCAGATCGGTGCTGAACGTAGACAGCAGTTCCTGCGCCATCCACCCGGCACGTAATAGCCACTGGCACTGCGTGCAATACGTGATCGTTATTTGAGGATGATTTGATTCGACAGTCATGAAACACTCCGGGCCAGACTCTACGGCAATCCCACTTGATGCCACAGCCGCCAGTATGCTTGCGCCAGCGAGTGGCCGGCAACCGTCCCTCATTGCAGCGCAGCAGTGCGCATCGAATCGCAATACAATAGGGTCTGCTTGCCTATCCCAGGGCGTCGCCCCTGCTTTGCCCCATCACTGCAGGTCCTTGCCTCTCCAGAGCCCTCGCGCCTGGCGTTCGCGCCTTCGCTTGGCCCTGACTTTTGTTATGCCTGGTAGTTCCGCCAATTCGTTCCTGCGCTCTCTATGCACATTACGATGGCTGGCCATCGCTGGTCAGGCCACGACGGTGCTCGTCGCCAGCGAGCTGCTGGACCTGGAATTACCCCTGGCCGCCCTCTGGAGCGGCATCGGCATTCTGGTGGCATTCAACCTGTATGCCACGCTGCGAGTGCTGCACAGCCGCGGTGAGATCTCCCCTGCTGTCGCCTTCGCCCACCTGCTCGTCGATATCATCGTCCTGGGCTGGATGGTGGGCTGGAGCGGCGGCATCCATAACCCCTTTGGGCTGATGTTCCTGATCCTGATCGCGCTGGCCGCCTTGGCGTTGCCGCGCAGTTGGGCTTTGGCCGCAGCGATGGCCTGCCTGATCGGCTACCTCGTTTCGGGCTTATTGGGCCAGCCGCTCGAGGGTCACCATAACCCCTATGCACTCATCGTTTCGGGCATTGCCGCCAGTTTCCTGATCTCGGCCATGGTGGTTTTGTATTTTTCCACTCGCCTGGCGGCCGATCTGCGCAGCCGGGAACGCGAGCTGGCAGCCCTGCGCGAGCGTTTTACCCGCAACGAGGGCATCGTCGCTCTAGCCACCCATGCCGCCGCCATGGCGCACGAGCTCAACACACCGTTGGCCACCATGACCCTATTGGCCGACGAAATCGCCGCCGAAGTCGACACGGACGATCTGCGCGCCGACGCCGAGCTGCTGCGCCAACTGCTGGCGCTATGCCGCGAGCGCATCCGTAATCTGGCCGTGCCCACCGAGGTCGATCTCGTGCGCGAGGTCAGCCAATGGCGTCTCGTGCGCCCTACCATCGACTTGCATCGCACGGGCGAACTGCCCGCGGCGCTACGGGTCGAACCGTCGATTTCCCACCTGATACAAGCCCTGCTCAATAACGCCGCCGATGCCGGCGAAACTGCGGGTCACTCGCGGGTCGACCTGCACCTGGAATATCGCGACGGCGCCCTCGAAGGCGAAGTGCGCGATCACGGTCACGGCTTCGATCCCGACCATTCGCTGCTGCCCGCCACCAGCCTATTCAATAGCGAAAAGCCCGGCGGACTCGGCGTCGGGCTAGCCCTGTCACATGCCACCGTCGAACAGCTCGGCGGCGACATGACGATGGCCCCCGCCGAGGGCGGCGGCACCCGTATCCGTTTTCACTTGCCTCTGACGCCACTCGCGACGCGTGGCACCGGAACTCAATTATGAATGCCCCTGATGTCGGCCTATTGATCGACGACGATGAACTCTATGTGCGCACTTTGCAGCGCAGTCTGACGCGGCACCACCTGGACACTCGCGTCGCCACCAGCATTGCCGAGGCTTTGCGCGTAGCCGAAGAAACCCTGCCTGCTTTCGCGCTGGTCGATCTGCGCCTGGGCGAAGACTCCGGCCTCACTCTGATCCGGCCACTGCGTGCCTTGCGTCCCGACATGCGCATCTTGCTGGTCACGGGCTACGCCAGCGTGGCGACTGCAGTCGAGGCCATCAAGCGCGGCGCGGACGATTACCTGCCCAAGCCTGCCACCGCTCCCATGATCCTGCGCGCCCTGGGGATGGTAAAAGCCGAGTCGGCCGCAATTGAAGCCACCATGACGCCTTTGCATCGCCTGGAATGGGAACACATCCAACAGGCATTGCACGAATGCAGCGGCAACGTCTCCGCCGCGGCCCGGCTGCTGGGCATGCATCGACGCTCCTTGCAACGCAAGCTCGCCAAAAAACCCGGCCCCGAGCGTGATCTCGTCCTAGATTGAGTCGCCAGATAACCGTCCGGCGACATTCAGCGCGTTGACAGCCGCGCGCGCCAGCGGCCTGCGCCATCTCCGATCATTTCAGCCCCCACTCATCGAATCGCGTCGGATTCGGCGCCACCCCTCAAATTCAATGCGACACATTGTCGCACCCCTGCTGCTACGCACAAATACCTTGCCCTAATGGCGTTACTGCCGTTTACAATGCCCGCGCTTTTTCCGCGATGCGACCTTTCGTCGCAGGTTTGCGCCGCAACAAACGGCTAGCATTGCGGCTTCACCGCATCTTTGCGTCCTAATCAGACGCGTTGTGCATTCTTGCCGGCTTCGGCAATTAACCCTCAAGGTTGTACGTGAAACACCCCCACTTCACCACCGTCGGGCGAACGCTCGGTATTGGTGCGCTCATGCTGCTCAGCGGCTGCACAATGGAAGTGCTGTCGCCCAAGGGAGACATCGGCGCCCAGGAAAAAACGCTGCTTCTCACCTCATTGGGACTCATGCTCCTTATCGTGGTGCCTGTCATCATAATGACGCTGTATTTCGCCTGGAAATACCGAGCGAGCAATACCAAAGCGGTGTACATGCCGCGCTGGTCGCACTCGACGCGTATCGAAGTGGTCGTATGGACCATCCCCTGCATTATCGTGGCGATCCTGGGCGTGTTGACCTACAAGTCGACGCACGCGCTGGACCCCTACAAACCCATCGAGTCCTCGGTCAAACCGATCAACATCGACGTTGTATCGCTGGATTGGAAGTGGTTGTTCATCTACCCCGACTACGACATCGCGACTGTCAACCAGATTGCGTTCCCGGTCGATACGCCTGTCAATTTCCGCATCACCTCGTCGTCGTTGATGAACTCGTTCTTCATTCCGCAATTGGGTAGCCAGATCTACTCGATGGCCGGCATGGAAACCAAGCTGCACCTCATTGCTCGCGAAGCTGGCGACTACGCCGGGATCTCGGCCAACTATAGCGGCGCCGGCTTCTCCGGCATGCGCTTCCGCGCCATCGCGACCAGCAACGAAGGATTCCAGGACTGGATCAATCAGGCCAAGGCTGCCAACAACCCGTTGACGCCCGAGTCGTACCAAACCCTGGTTCAGCCTAGCGAACGTAACCCTGTCACGCTCTACTCCAGCGCACCGACCGGCATGTTCGACAACATCATGCACAACACGATGAGCAAGATAGCTGGCCTGGACCCGGCAAGCTGCACGCCCACGTCGCAGAATTTGATTGCAGGAAATAACTGATGTTCGGCAAACTCACACTAGAGTCCATCCCTTATCACGAGCCTATCGTCATGGTGACGATGGCCGCCGTGATCCTGGGTGGCGTTGCGCTGTTGGGCGCGATTACCTATCTGGGTAAATGGAAATATCTGTGGACCGAATGGTTCACCAGCGTTGACCACAAACGCATCGGTGTCATGTACATCATCGTTGCGCTGGTCATGCTCTTGCGCGGCTTTGCCGACGCCATCATGATGCGCGGCCAGCAGGCCGTCGCCGCTGCCGACGCTGTCGGTTACCTCCCCCCTCACCACTACGACCAGATCTTCACGGCTCACGGCGTCATCATGATTTTCTTCATGGCGATGCCTTTCATCACGGGCCTGATGAACGTCGTCGTGCCGCTGCAAATCGGTGCGCGCGACGTGGCCTACCCGTTCCTGAACTCGCTGAGCTTCTGGCTGTTCTGTGTCGGTGTCGTGCTGATGATGCTGTCGCTGTTCGTGGGCGAATTCGCTGCCACGGGCTGGCTGGCTTATCCGCCGCTTTCCGGACTGGAGGGCAGCCCGGGCGTCGGGGTCGACTACTACATCTGGGCGCTCCAGATATCAGGAGTAGGCACCACGCTGAGCGGCATCAACTTCGTCGTCACCATCCTGCGTATGCGTACGCCTGGCATGACCCTGATGAAGATGCCCGTCTTCACCTGGACTGCCCTGGTTACCAACATCCTGATCGTGGCTGCCTTCCCGGTGTTGGCCGGTACGCTGGCCCTGTTGGCGGCTGACCGCTATCTGGACATGCACTTCTTCACGAACGATCTCGGCGGCAACGTCATGATGTACGTGAACCTGATCTGGATCTGGGGCCACCCCGAGGTTTACATCCTGATCCTGCCTTGCTTTGGCGCGTTCTCGGAAATCATCGCCACCTACTCGAAAAAGCCCCTGTTCGGCTACAAGTCGATGGTTTACGCCACGGCGGCCATCGGTGTGCTCTCGTTCATGGTGTGGCTGCACCACTTCTTCACCATGGGTGCCGGCGCCAACGTCAACACGTTCTTCGGTATCGCCACGATGATCATCTCGGTCCCGACCGGGGTCAAGATCTTCAACTGGCTATTCACCATGTATCGCGGCCGTGTCGAAATGACCACTCCCGTGCTCTGGACCATCGGCTTCATGGTCACCTTCGTGATCGGCGGCATGACCGGCGTGCTGATGGCCATCCCGGGCGTGTCGTTCGTGTTGCACAACAGCTTGTTCCTGATTGCTCACTTCCACAACGTGATCATCGGTGGCGTGGTGTTCGGTTGTATCGCCGCCATGACCTACTGGTTCCCCAAGGCCTTTGGCTTCAAGCTCAATGAGCGTCTGGGCAAATACTCGTTCTGGTGCTGGTTCATCGGTTTCTACCTGGCCTTTATGCCCCTGTACATCCTGGGCCTGAAGGGCATGACGCGCCGTATCAACCACTACGACGACCCGACCTGGCAGCCTTACCTGATCGTGGCCTTCATCGGCGCTTGCTTCGTCGCCGCCGGTATTGGCTTCATCCTGCTGCAGATCTTCGTCAGCATCCGCGACCGCAAGAAAAACCTGGACACCACCGGTGATCCCTGGGGCGGCCGTACGCTGGAATGGTCGATCGCTTCGCCCGCACCGTTCTACAACTTTGCCCACCTGCCCAAGGTCGACCATCTGGATCAACACTGGGAAGACAAGGAAAACGGCACGGCCTATGCCCGTCCGGCCCGCTACGAAGACATCCATATGCCGCGTAACACCGGTGCTGGCGTCGTCATTGGCTTCTTTGGCCTGGTAATGACCTTCGCCCTGGTCTGGCACATCTGGTGGCTGGCCATCGTGGGCTTCGTCGGCATGATCGGTTCGTTCATCGTGCGCGCCTATGACCGCGACGTGGACTACTACGTGCCCGCAAAAGAAGTCGAGCGCATCGACTCCGCCCATCTTGCTTCTATTCAAAAGGCCGTCTGAGTCATGACTCACGCTGCAACATCCCTCCCCCACGGGTCCGGCGCTCACGCCGGACACCATGACGAGCATCACGATGATGGCTCCAAGACCGTAGTCGGGTTCTGGATCTATCTGATGAGCGACTTGCTCATCTTCGCCGTGCTGTTCGCCACGTTCGCCGTACTGTCCAACGCCACCGCCGGCGGCCCCACCGGCAAAGAGCTGTTCGAACTGCCGTTCGTGCTGGTCGAAACCATGCTGCTGTTGATCAGCAGCTTCACCTTCGGCATGGCCATGCTGAACATGCACGCCGGCAACAAGGGCCGCGTGATCGGCTGGCTCATGGTGACGTTCCTGTTCGGCGCAGGCTTTATCGGGATGGAAATCTATGAATTCCATCATCTGATCCACATCGGCGCCGGCCCCGATCGCAGCGCCTTCCTGTCGTCGTTCTTCACGCTGGTAGGTACGCACGGCCTGCACGTCACGTTCGGCCTGATCTGGATCATCGTCATGATCGACATGGTTCGCCGCCACGGTCTGGACTCGATCAACAAACGTCGCCTGGCGTGCCTGAGCCTGTTCTGGCACTTCCTGGACATCGTCTGGATCTGCGTCTTTACCTTCATCTACCTCATGGGAGCGATCTAATGTCGCACCACACGACTTCTACTGCAGGCCATGGTCACGGTGATCACGGCCACGACAGCGCCGATCACGGCTCGCTGAAGTCCTACATCGTAGGCTTCATCCTGTCCATCATCCTGACCCTGGGCTCGTTCGGTCTGCTCATGGTCGAAGGCGTCCCGCGCGGCATGATCCTGCCCGGCATCATCGTGCTGTGCGTGGCACAGCTGCTGGTGCAATTGGTGTTCTTCCTGCACATGGGCACCTCGAAGTCCCAGCGCGACAATCTGTCGGCTTTCATCTTCGCCGTGTTCGTGATCGCGATCATCGTGGTGGGCTCGCTCTGGGTGCTGCACAACATGAACGCCAACATGATGCACCCGATGCCCGGCATGTAATGCCAGGCGTGAATGTCATGCATCCCGATCAGCGTCACACTGCATTTGCCGAACTCGTTTTGCTCCGGTATACTGCCGTCCTCGTTGAACGTGATGCACGACATCACGCAGCACTCGGGGGTGCTTAGCTCAGTTGGTAGAGCGGCGCCCTTACAAGGCGTAGGTCACAGGTTCGACCCCTGTAGCACCCACCAGTCCCCCGAATAAAGCACCCGGCCACTGGGCTGGATGTGAAAAAGGCACCGGATTATTCCAGGTGCCTTTTTTGTTGCCCGGCCGCCCGCTTCGGCATGCCACTCGGAAAATCAAGGGAAGAAGCCTCGCGATGCAATTCCTTCGATGCTCGGCATCAATGCCTCCTCGCTCTGCCTGTTGCTAACGCGACACAGCCGAACGAATGAAATCCGACAAATCGCGATTAAAGCGGTCTGGCTCTTCGAGAAACGGCGCATGTCCCGAGGCCGCATACAGCTTGCTCTGAATCCGTGGGTTGAGGCTCTTGGCCCTAGCGATGCTGGGCTTGGCCTTCACCAGCGCATCCTGGGCGCCGTAGATCAGCAGCAACGGAACGTCGGCCTTGCTCAGCCCTCCGGCTGCGTCGACCGTCATTGATTGCACGGCACGTTGCATATCCCACGATGCCAGTGCAGCGTTAGCCAGCAGGAGTGAGAACGTGGCCGCATCGGGCTGGCGATGGAAGCACAGGCGCAGGAATGCGCGTTCACCATCCAAATGGGTTTTCAAGTCCGAAGCGATCATGTCGCGATAGACCTCGGGATGCGCCACGATCTGGTCGGGCTTCAGCTCGATCACGCCATCGACATATACGGCACCGGCGATCCCGCTGTCGCCGTAGGCGGCCAGGTAGTTCGATATCACAGCACCGCCTAACGACCATCCCACGAGCACCGGTTTGTGTGCGTGCGTCGATTCGATGATCGCGGCCAAGTCATCGGCCCACCGGCGTCCGTCAGTGTAGGAATCTGCTTCGGTCGGCTTGCCTGACCGGCCGTGTCCACGCAGGTCGTAGGTAATCAATCGGTAACGCTGAAATCGAGGGTCTTGCAGTTGCTTGGTCCAGTTCAGGCGGCTGCCAAGCAGGCCATGAACGAAGATGATGGGAGCGCCCTTGGGATCACCGGCTTCCTGCACGGCCAGCACCACGCCATCAGGCGCAGTGACGGTGTAGTCCTCGGTTCCGGCAAACGCAGCTGACGAGGCTGCCAGTAACGCGAGTCCCACGATCAGTGCGCCGAGCGCACTATGAAGCTTCGACAGAGACATGAACAAATACTCCTGGGTTTCTAGGATGCGCACAGTCTCAAGCCTCACATTGATGTGAGTGTCAAGCGGAAAAGTGGTATCGTGTTTCTATGTCCAAGCCTCAAGGCCCTATGACCATTGGCGAGCTTGCCCGCAAGACAGGGGCAAGCCTGCGCTCAATCCGGCATTACGACGACAACGGACTTCTGACCTCTGTACGCGCAGAAAATGGCTATCGTTTGTTCCCCCCGACAGCCGTGACGCAAGTTCGTCAGATCCAGAGGTTGATCGCCGCAGGCTTCAGCCTGGCGGAAATCCGCGGATTTCCCGATTGCATGCGCATGATCGAAGGCGCTGCGGCGTGCCCCGAAACGACCGAAGTGCAACGCCGACGACTCGCTTCCATAGAGCGACAGATTGCGGATCTTGAGCAGCGACGTGCACGACTCCGCGGGATGCTGACGGAAGGAGGCTAGCCCGCTTGGGCTGGCTGCCGCGACGCTCCCATGTGACGCGTGGCCCACACAGCCGCAGCCCCTTTGGCCCTTTGGCGATTTTCGCTAAGGGCTGGACATGCCATTTTTTTGCCTTGGGCCGCCCCAAGGCAAAAACGCCCCCTCGGGGGCAGCAAGCCGAAGGCGCAGCGTGGGTTTTTTTGCCAGACCGCCCTGCACTGCCGACAAACACAAAAGCCCTTGAATATTCAGCGCAGTGCGCTGCCTTCAAGGGCTTTCGTGTTTTGCGGCGATCTTGCTTGCCGCGGGATCATGACCGTCGATTAGTTGACGGCATCCTTCAGGGCTTTGCCCGGACGGAATTTCGGCACTTTGGCCTTTTTGATCTTGATGGTCTCGCCAGTGCGAGGGTTACGGCCCGTGCGAGCAGCGCGCGCCGACACAGCAAACGTGCCAAAGCCAACCAGCGTCACTGTGCCGCCCTTTTTGAGCGTGGTTTTTACGGCACCGATCAGGGCATCAAGCGAACGGCCGGCGGCAGCTTTGGAGATATCGGCCTTGCTGGCGATATGATCGATGAGTTCGGTTTTGTTCATTCAGGTTTACCCCTCAAGGTGTTGGTTCTGTCGGATGCGCGCCGACACCAGAACAATCAAGGTGCCAGCAAACGGAGGTAGATATGCTTCTTGGGCACTGCGCATATCTCAGTGCCCTGCCAAACGCAACGGCAAAATTGCTACGTCGCGGATGTCTTTCGCACCTGAGAAAGTGCTAAAACATCAGCGACGCAGGAACATATTAGGCCTCTCGTTGCGACGGCGTCAAGGGGAAAGGCTCCGCTGTAAGCCGCGTGGATACTAGCTCCCAGGTGTTTTCGTAATAAGCATCCAATCTACGCATATTTCCGCAATAATCCCGCAAGACGCTGCAAATCCACGGCGCGGCCCATCGGGCGCGCCAGTCTCAGCCCATGCAAGCCTGCAATGCCTGATCAAAATCGTGCAGCAGATCCGCTTGATCCTCGATCCCGACGGACACTCGGATCAGACTGTCCGCAATACCCATCTGGGCACGACGCTCGGGACCCATTTCATAATAAATCGTGTGCGCGGCCGGCAGCGCCAAGCTGCGGGTATCGCCCAGATGGGTGGCATTGAGCACGATCTGCAAATGATTCAGAAAATCAAAGCAATCGATTCCGTCTGCCAGCTCTACGCCCAGCAGCCCGCCAAATCGGCCACCGAACAAGGCTGCCGCACGCTCATGCTGCGGGTGGGTGGGCAGACCGGGGTAATGCACCTTGGTCACGCCGGGATGGGCGTCGAGCATTTGCGCCAGCGCCAACGCATTGCTGCAATGCGCCGCCATACGCAACGCCAGCGTTTCGGCGCCGATGGCAATGCGATGCGCAGAATCGGCCGACAGGGTGCCCCCCATGTCGCGCAGACCCTTCTTCTTGACCTGCAGCAGCCCCCAGCCGGTGGACGGACCTTTGCGGTAGCTATCGTAAATGTTGGGATAGCTTGCCCAGTCGTATAGCCCCGTGTCCGTAATCGATCCGCCGAGCGCATCGCCGTGACCGCTGATGTACTTGGACAAGGAGTTCATCACCAACGAAGCACCGGCCGAGCGGCCTTGGAACAACCAGGGCGAGGTCAAGGTATTGTCGATGACATACACGAGATTGCGCTCGCGGCACAGTTCGCCGATACCGGCGAGGTCCGCCAGCTGGGTGCCTGGGTTGGCGATCGTCTCGGTAAACACCATGCGCGTATTGGGCTGCAATGCCGCACGCACCTGATCCAGATCGGTGGGATCCACATAGGTGACCTCGACCCCCAATTCAATCAGGGTGCCCAACAGACTGTTCGTGTTGCCGAACACATACTGGCTGGACAGCAGATGATCGCCCTTGCGCAACAAGGTCGAAAACACCGCAGCCAGCGACGCCATCCCCGTGGCAAACGAGACGGTTGCCACGCCACCTTCCATGTGGGTGATTTTCGATTCCAGCGCAGTGGTCGTCGGCGTACCCTGGCGGCCATAGGTAAAGCCCGCCTTGCCCTGGAACACCGCCGCCAGCTCGCGCGCATCGGCGTAGGCAAACTCGGACGAGGTATGGATAGGCTTATGCACAGCGCCGTGCTCGACGGACAGGCGACGATCAGAATGAAGAATCGTAGTAGTAAAGCCGTTCTTATGCATGATGAATGACAGAAAAAAGTAAATGGCCGATGACGGCACGCCGGGCTGAGTTTGGCTCAGCCGTTCCAAGCAGTGCGCAAAGGACCCGGGAACACCCGACAGTCACCTTGCGTGTCACGCACAAAGTTTACGCTTGCCGCTGCCGCACGGATTCGTACAGGCACACGGCGCTGGCCACGCTGACGTTCAAGCTCTCGACAGAGCCCAGCATGGGAATGGTCACCAACTGGTCGCAGGTCTCGCGCGTCAGGCGGCGCATCCCCTCGCCTTCGGCGCCCATCACCCACGCCATGGAACGGCGGGCATCAACGGCATGGAGGCTTTCGCTCGCCTGATCATCCGTACCGACCACCCACACGTCACGCTCTTTCAGCGCGCGCAAGGTCCGGGCCAGATTCGTCACCGTGATGTAAGGCACCGTATCCGCCGCACCGCACGCCACGCGCTGCACCGTGCTGTTGAGCCCGACCGCGCGATCACGCGGCGCAATCACTGCATGCACGCCTGCCGCATCGGCTGTACGCAGGCATGCGCCAAGATTGTGCGGGTCAGTCACCCCGTCCAACACCAGCAACAGCGCGGGGCCTTCGATGGTATCCAATACCTCGTCGACATCCACCGCCAAGAGCCGTTCCTCGGCCAGCGCAACCACGCCCTGGTGGCGCGTCCCGCGCGCCAGACCGTCCAGCCGTTCCATTGTCACCGGATGCACGCGGCGCCCTGCGCGTTCGGCTTGCTCGATAAGCCCTTGCATGCGCTTGTCGCGGCGCGAGGCCTCGACGTAGATCTCTTTGACGGATTCGGGTGCGTGCCGCAGTCGCGCCACCACCGCGTGAAACCCCGCCAGGACTTGGGCTGACGCCATGAATATTCACCTTATATGCGTAAAGAAAGGCCGGCGCCAACGCGCCTGCCCGCCGGGCTGAATGCCTATGCATCACCTGGCGCAACCGTCATGTTACTGCGTGGCTCGCCAGCGTGCGCAACCATGACGGCAACCGGCCGGCCAACGAGGCCTCGCGAGCCCGCGAGGCCATGGCCCATCACATGTATACGGAGAGATACTGCCGGCGCGCAGGCCCCGCGGTCGGGGCCATACGGCGACACTCAACGACGCCCGCGCGCCGGTGCCTTCTTGACGGCGGAACGCTTTTGCGCCGGCGCAGCGGGTTTGGCCTCTTTTTTCGCTTGCGCGCGCCGCTGCTTGGCGGTCTGCCCTTTCAGGGCGGCGGGCTTGGGAGCCGCCGCCTTCTTGATTTTGCGCGGCTCATCCGGATTGCGCGATGCCGCCTTGCGCAACGCGTCAAAGCTCGTACCCTTGACCAGGCGGAACTCGATACGGCGTGCCTCGAGGTCGACGCGCGAAACCTGGACCTGCACCTTGTCCGTCAAACGATACCGCAGGCCCGTGCGCTCGCCACGCAACTCGTGCAAGGCTTCGTTGAACTGGAAATACTCGCCTCCCAGCTCGGAAACGTGCACCAGCCCCTCGACGTGCAGGGTATCCAACGTCACAAATATGCCAAAGCTGGCAACGCCCGTCACCGTGCCACTGAAATCCTCACCCACACGCTCTTTGACGAACCAGCACTTGAGCCAGGCCTCGACATCGCGTGAGGCCTCATCGGCACGACGTTCGCTGGCCGACAACAGCAAGCCCAGTTTTTCCCAGGTCGCATGTTCGTGTTCGCGTTGCGTGCGGCCAATGACCAGGGGCTGGTCTTCCAGGCCCGGCACATAACGCTTGCCCGCCAGCAGCGCCTTGATGACGCGATGCGTCAGCAAGTCAGGGTAACGTCTGATCGGTGACGTAAAGTGGCTATAACCCGGATACGCCAACCCAAAATGGCCGACGTTATCCGGGCTGTAAATCGCCTGCTGCATCGAGCGCAGACACATGGTCTGCAACAGTTGAAAGTCAGGACGGCCGCGCACCGAATCCAGAAACTCGCCGTAGTCCTTGGCCGTCGGCGCATCCCCGCCGCCTATCGACAGCCCCATCGTGCGCAAGAACTCACGCAATGATGTCAGACGCTCCGGCGTCGGGCCCTCGTGAATCCGATACAGCCCGGGGTGCTTGCTGCGAGTCATGAAATCTGCCGCACACGTATTGGCGGCGAGCATGCATTCCTCGATGAGCTTGTGGGCGTCGTTACGCACCAGCCCCACGATCTGTTCGATCCGGCCCAGTTCGTTGCAGACGATCTTGGTCTCGACGGTATCGAAATCAATGGCGCCACGCTTTTTACGCTGCTGTACCAGCAACAGATACAACTCGTGCAAATGGCGCACATGCGGCATCACCGCACTCAGACTGTTTGCGACCGGACCGCCAGGCTGCTGCAGGGCCTCCCAGATCTGGGTATAGGTCGTGCGCGCATGCGAATGAATGACGGCGTTATAAAACTGATAGGCCGAAATCGTACCGGCCTTGGCCCCCGTCGCCGGAATCACCATATCGCAGACCAACACCAATCGGTCCACGTTCGGGTTGAGCGAACACAAACCATTGGACAGCGACTCGGGCAACATGGGAATGACCCGGCGCGGGAAATACACACTGGTGCCGCGCTCGAGCGCATCATCGTCCAACGCGTCGTTGGGCGTCACATAGTGGCTGACATCGGCAATCGCCACCAGCAAACGCCAACCCGGACGCTTGCGCTGGCCTGTGCCCAGTTCAACCGGCTCACAGTACACGGCATCGTCAAAATCCCGCGCGTCCTCGCCATCGATGGTGATCAGCGGCACGTCGCGCAGATCGAACCGCTCTTTCAGATCGGACTTGCGCACCACGTCCGGCAACCGCGCAGCCTGTTTGGCGGCCGCCTCGGAAAAATCCACCGGCACGTCGAACTTACGCACCGCGATCTCGATTTCCATGCCAGGATCATCGATCTCGCCCAGTACTTCAAAGACACGGCCCAGCGGCTGTGTATGGCGCGTGGGCTGCTCCATGATCTGGACCGACACGACCTGGCCGTGCTGGGCACCGTTGGTGTCGCCCGGCGGGATCAGGATGTCATGCTTGATGCGCTGGTCTTCCGGCACCACAATCGACAAACCATGCTCATGCAGGAAACGCCCCACCAGTTTGTTGGTGCGGCGTTCGATGACCTCGACAATCACGCCCTCAGGCTTGCCCCGGTATTCGCCCGACGGCTTGACCAGTACACGGTCGCCATGCAGGACCTTGAGCATTTCGCGTGGGGACAAAAACAAATCCTGCCCGCCATCGTCGCGCAACAAAAATCCAAAACCGTCACGATGACCCTGCACCTTGCCAGCCACGAAATCCAGCTTGGTGGCCAGCAGCAACACCCCCTTGCGATTGGGCATGAGCTGACCGTCGCGCTCCATGGCATTCAGGCGGCGCTCGAATCCCACCAGCGTCGCCGGCCGCTCGACGCCCATGCGCTCGGCCAGCTCGGTCGGCGACAGGGGTGACCCGGCCGAGCGCAGCGCCTTGAGAATGGTCTCTCGGCTCGGCACATCGGGATCAAAGTCTGGGGGGGGTTCGGGCAAGACGGATCCGGATCTGCCGTTGTTATTGTTATTGGAATCTTTATTCGATCGTTTTGCCAAAGTTTAAAATCCTGTATATAATCTTTTGCTTCTGTGGTCTGCCCTAGGCTGATCACTGTAGCAAAAACCAAGCGGTGATTTAAAGTTTAAAACACTAATTGGTCTGGGAACTGCTGATACGTCTCTATTTCTTCGAAGCGTATCACACAAACCCGTAAAATTTTGCACAGTGCCCAGGTGGCGGAATTGGTAGACGCGCATGGTTCAGGTCCATGTGCCGCAAGGTGTGGAGGTTCGAGTCCTCTCCTGGGCACCACGGAATTCAGACGATTCGATCGTCGCACGCCCCCGGCAGCCTTATGGTTCCCGGGGGTTTGTTTTTGTGCGCTCCTCACGGCTGCCCTCCCGCCTCACGTGGTGCCGCTCATAACGCTCGGCCCCCATGGCGGCGATCTGCGTGGCGACCAAGGCCTCGAACGGCGCCAACAATGCTGCAAACGATTGCGGCGCCTCCAACACATCCAGAGCAGCGGCGATCGCTTCAATAGTGGACAGAGCCGTCGCGTCTCCCGCATGACGTACCCGGTATCGCGTCGTCATGCCGTCTGGCAAAGTCACACGTGGCAACGCCGCCAGATCGGAATGCGTCGCGAGCAAATGGCGCGCGTGCCGCCAGGTGCCATCAGGCACCACTAGTAAAACAGGACGCGCCTCTGCACCAAGGCGAGAGCCTGGTCCGATGGGCTCGGCGGCGGCCGCATGCGTACCCCCCCTCTCCACATCGAAAGCCGCACCTCGCGCTGCCGCCCTTGCCGTGCCGCCCCGGACAGCAACCCCGCGAACCAAGACCCGCGCCCCTTCACCCGGAAACAGCAAAAAGGGTTCGTACTGCCCAGAGCTCCAGAGCGCCGCATCAAACTGCCGCCCCACATGCAGCGCCGCGTTACGCAGGCCCAACACCGCCAGCCGGGCAGTATTCAGTGCATGGCGCGACTCATCCGGATGCTGCAACACCAGCACACGCGTGCGGCTATCCAAGGTGGGAATCAGCGCGCACAAACAATGCGCCATCGGCCGCCGACAACGCTCGCACTTGGGCCGCTTGTTCACCGGCGCAAAATCCGCGCCACCGCTGCCTGCATGCCCGCTCTCGTCAATCTCATTCACCGCCATCAATATCGATACCCTCGCCTGACGTGCAGGCTGAACCCATCGCCACTCTGGCCCTGTCCGTTAAGGGCGGCAATTTTCACATTATTTTGCCCACCCATTTGCACACTTCAAAAAAAGTGTGCATAATGCGCGTCCTCTGATGTTCAAACGCACTGGCAACAGTGTGCCAGAACAACAGCGCCCAGGTGGCGGAATTGGTAGACGCGCATGGTTCAGGTCCATGTGCCGCAAGGTGTGGAGGTTCGAGTCCTCTCCTGGGCACCAATTACTACACTGCGACTTACCTTCGCGGTGCGCCGAAGACCCCGATTGCTTAACCGCATCGGGGTTTTTCTTTTTCAGTTGCCCAGTGCGCGGGTCATGGCAACGTGCGCGATACCCGCCTCGATGAATTCCTCGCCTTCGGCCGTAAAGCCGTGTGCCTCATAAAACCCACGGGCATGCGTCTGTGCGTGCAACAGCAGCATCCGGTGTCCGTCGCCGTGCCCTTGGGTAATCAGCGCATCCAGCACCTGGCCACCCACCCCCGTCCCACGGGCCGACTTGCGCACCGCCATACGGCCTATGTGCCCATCGGGCAACAAACGCCCCGTCGCCACCGGCACATTGTCCGGCCCGTAGGCCACGGCATGCACTGACAACGAATCATCATCGTCCAACTCGACCTCGACCGGCACGGCCTGCTCGACCACAAAGACCTCGTGGCGAACGAGATACGCATCATCACGCAGGCGATCCCAGGTTCCCAAGACAATACGGATAGGAAGCGGTTTAGGCATGACGATTCTCCTGCGTTGCTCATAAAACATAAACCCGGCGGACATACCACCGCATGGCTAATGATAAAGCCACAGTAGAATGTCCGCTCTTTCTTTCCGCCCCGTACCATGGACGCCGTTGTCACCGCCGCTTTGCCGGTATTCGCCCTCATCCTGACAGGCTGGCTGGCGGCCCGCTGCGGCGTACTCGGTCCGGCGGCGACAGACGCGCTCAATCGCTACGTCGCCTATCTGTCGTTGCCCGCGCTGCTGTTTCGCGCCATGGCGCAAGCCGACTTGAGTCTCATGTCCTGGCGTTTTGTGGTGTCGGTGGCTGGCGGTATCGCCATCACCTTTGCGATCACCTGCCTGGTCTCGCGCCGGCACGATCTCCGCCTGACCGATCTCAGCATCCAAGGCCTGGCTGCCTCGTACGCCAATGCGGGATATATGGGCATTCCGTTATGCCTGGCATTGCTGGGGCCGGCCAGCCTGGCGCCCGCCATCATCTGCACCCTGATGACGGCTTGCGTCCTGTTCGGCGCAGCCATCGCCTTGATCGAATTCGATCAACACCGGGATCGCAGCCTGGGCACGACACTGTTCAAGGTCGCCCGGGCGCTGATCCGCAATCCCTTATTGATTTCCCCTCTGGCCGGACTGGCCTGGGCCTTATCGGGCCTGACCCTGCCCTTGGGCATCGATCGCTATGTCGAATTATTGGGCGCGTCGGCCAGCCCCTGCGCATTAGTGACGATAGGGCTGTTTCTGGCTCAAGCAACGCCCGGCGGCGATCACCGGGCCGTCGGCAAACTCGTCGCCGGCAAGCTGCTGCTGCAACCCGCAGCCACAGCCATTCTCGTCTTTTGGCTCTTTCCCGCACCACCGCTATGGGCCTGGAGCGCGGTGCTCATGAGCGCTCTGCCGATAGGCACCGGACCATTCATGCTGGCCCAACTCTATGGGCGCGACGCCCGCGCCACATCGCGCGCGATTTTGCTGTCGACGATACTGTCCGTGATCACAGTTTCATTATTGGTGGCGTGGATCAGTAAACAGCCTCTACATTGAGGCACTTAACGCATGCATCGAATCTGTCGCCTCATCGCTTGAAGCTTCACCCGGCCCACCACACTGCGCATTCCTGACGATTCGCCGCCATTCCCTGACCATCCAATACCGTCCATCATGTTGCTGCCCGCCGCCATTTTCATTGCCACGCTGATCCTGGTCATCTGGCAGCCTCGAGGCCTGAACATCGGCTGGAGCGCCTCGGCAGGCGCCGTGGTTGCGCTGCTGACAGGCGTCGTACAACCGAGTGACGTCGTTGCCGTCTGGCACATCGTGTGGAATGCAACAGCCACCTTTATCGCCATCATCATCACCAGCATCATTCTCGACGCCGCGGGTTTTTTTAAATGGGCTGCGCTGCATGTGGCCCGCTGGGGTGGCGGGCGAGGCCATTGGCTGTTTGCACTGATTGTGTTGCTGGGTGCAGCCGTCTCCGCGCTCTTTGCCAACGACGGCGCCGCCTTGATCCTGACCCCTATCGTGATGGAAATGCTGCTGGCGCTGGGCTTTGGGTTGGGCGCAACACTGGCCTTTGTCATGGCGGCAGGCTTTATCGCCGACACCGCCAGCACACCGCTTGTGGTGTCGAATCTGGTCAATATCGTGTCGGCCGATTTTTTCGGCATCGGCTTCGATCGCTACGCATCGGTCATGGTCCCGGTCAATTTTGCCGCCGTCGCGGCATCGCTGGCGATCCTGTTCCTCTATTTCCGCAAACAGATTCCGTCGCGGTACAACGTCGCGCAAATCCCGCCTCCACAGTCTGCCATCCGCGATCGCACCACCTTTCGCGTCGGCATGGCGGTCCTGGTATTGCTGCTAGCGGGATTTTTCATCCTGGAGCCGCTGGGCATCCCCGTCAGCGCCATCGCAGCCGTTGGCGCACTGGTACTGCTGTTGGTCGCCGGCCAGCAACACATCGTCGGTACACGCCGGGTCATGCGCGAGGCTCCCTGGCATATCGTGGTGTTCTCGCTGGGCATGTACCTGGTCGTCTACGGACTGCGCAATGCGGGCCTGACGGCCTACCTGACGCAATTGCTGGAGGTCTTCGGCCACCATGGCGTCTGGGCGGCCTCGCTGGGCACAGGTCTGGTAACAGCCCTCCTGGCCTCGGTATTGAATAACCTGCCCGCCGTGCTGGTAGGCGCACTGGCGATTGCCGACACAACGGCGACCGATGTCATTCGCGACGCCATGATTTACGCCAATGTCATCGGCACCGACCTGGGCCCCAAGATCACACCGATCGGCAGTCTGGCCACCCTGCTCTGGCTGCACGTGCTCGCGCGCAAGGGCTTGCGTATCACCTGGGGCTATTACTTCAAGGTCGGTATCGTCCTCACGCTGCCTGTGCTGCTGGTCACCTTGATGGCATTGGCATTGCGCCTGCAATAGTCGTTGGTGACAATGCGACTAGCCGACAGCCAACCATCCCTGCTATGGTTGCCTACTATTCGCGCGCCCCGGAGCATGGCATGAGCTGGATCATTGGCAGATATACGACATTCACCCTGGTATTGCTGGGCACCCTCGTCACACTGGCGCTGACCCTATGGGTCTCCATCAGTTGGCTCTGGGCAGCCATACCGTTGGCATTGCTGACACTACTGGGTATCTACGACCTGATCCAGCCCCGCCACGCCATCCGGCGAAATTATCCCGTACTGGGCAATCTGCGGTTTTTGTTCGAATTCATTCGCCCTGAAATCCGCCAGTACTTTTTAGAAGACGACACACACGCCGCCCCGTTCTCGCGCGCGCAGCGATCGATCGTTTATCAGCGTGCCAAGCAGGATGTCGACAAGCGGCCCTTTGGCACCCAGGAGGATGTGTACGGCGACCGCTACGAGTGGATCAACCATTCCCTGGTCCCTGCACAGATCAACGACCCCGACTTTCGTGTCACAGTCGGCGGCCCCGATTGCGAGCAGCCCTACTCGATGTCGGCGTTCAATATTTCGGCAATGAGCTTCGGCGCCCTGTCGGCCAATGCCGTTCTCGCCCTCAACGAGGGTGCGCGCCAAGGCAATTTTGCGCATGACACCGGCGAAGGCGGCATCAGCCGCTATCACCGCCAGCCGGGTGGCGCATTGGTGTGGAACATCGGCTCGGGCTATTTTGGCTGCCGTGACGAACATGGCGCCTTTTCCGAAGAGGCCTTCGTCCGCAACGCCTGTACGCCGCAGGTCAAGATGATCGAGATCAAGCTGTCGCAAGGCGCCAAGCCTGGCCATGGCGGCATCTTGCCCGGCGCCAAAGTCACGGCAGAAATCGCCGAAGCCCGCGGCGTGGCTATCGGCCAGGACTGCAACTCGCCCTCCAGCCACAGCGCGTTCGATTCGCCTATCGGCCTGCTCCAGTTTGTGGCGCGGCTGCGCCAGCTGTCCGGAGGTAAACCCGTCGGATTCAAATTCTGCATGGGCCATCCCTGGGAATGGTTCGCCATCGTCAAAGCCATGCTGGAAACCGGCATTACGCCCGATTTCATCGTCGTCGATGGCGCCGAAGGCGGCACGGGCGCAGCGCCCGTCGAGTTCGTCGATCATGTCGGCACGCCGCTGCGCGAAGCCCTGCGCATCGTGCATAACACCTTGATCGGCGTCAATCTGCGTGATCGTATCCGCGTGGGCGCCTCGGGCAAAATCATCACCGCATTTGACATGGCCCGCGTGATGGCCATGGGCGCCGATTGGTGTAACGCAGCGCGCGGCTTCATGTTCGCGGTAGGCTGCATCCAGGCACAGGCCTGCCACACGGACAAATGCCCGACCGGTGTCACCACCCAGGATCCTGCGCGCCAACGCGCCCTCGTCGTCCCCGACAAGGCGCAACGCGCCGCGAATTTTCATCGCAACAGTCTGCACGCCCTGGCCGAGCTATTACAAGCCGCCGGTCTGACGCACCCCAACCAGTTGCGCCCGCATCACATCGCCCGCCGCATCTCGCCCAGCGAGGTTCGTCTGCTGTCCGCCTTATTTCCCGAACTGGAGCCGGGGGAACTGTTGCGTGGCGAATTCCGCCACACCGTCTTCAGAGTGGGCTGGTCGATGGCACGCGCAGATTCGTTCAAACCCGCACACGACGTGACGGCCGCTTTGGCCGCCATACACCTGGCTCAGACCAACGCGACGACGGCCCCTGCCGCGATCACGCCAAATGCTGCCGTACCGGCGACGCCGTAATACACACGCAAGGCTTGACAACGCAAAGGGGGGATAGGCCACAATAGGCTTCGCGCAACGCAATTCTGCAAGGAACCATCCCATGTTCCAGTCCAGCAGCATGCTCGCCGGGACGCCATCCGACTATCTGGCGCCCCTCTATCACGCCCCCCCGCAGGCTATCGAGGCATTGCAGGCGGGGCTGCTGGCTCGCCCTGCCCACATCGATCCGAAATACTTATACGACGCACTGGGATCCAGCCTGTTCACCGCCATCACTCAACTGCCCGAGTATTACCCCACTCGATGCGAAGCTGAGATATTGCGTGATCATGCCACGGACATCGCCCAGCATGCAGGCAAAGTCAGCGCATTGATTGATCTGGGCGCCGGCGACTGCGTCAAAGCGGAAAAGCTATTTCCATCATTGCGTCCCGAGATGTACATCCCCATCGATATCTCGGTGGAGTATCTGCATAGCGCCGTACAGCGTTTGAAAAACACTTACCGCGACCTGAACGTTTCGCCGATCGGTGAAGATTTTCATCATGAACTGACGCTGCCCGACACCATCCCCCGATCTGGCCGATTGTTTTTTTATCCTGGCTCCAGCATCGGGAACCTGGACCCCGAGCGCGCGCTGGCGCTGCTGATCCGCATTCGGCAATCGTGCGATGACGGCGGCCTATTGATAGGTGTCGATCGCGTCAAATCACGCCACGTTCTGGAACCGGCGTACGATGACGCGCTGCATCTGACGGCAGCATTCAATCTGAATCTACTGCGCCATGTGAATCAACGGCTCGGCAGCGACTTTGATGTACGGCACTGGCAACACGTCGCGCATTATGACGAGGACCATGCCCGGGTTCAGATGCATCTGCAGGCTCAAACCGACGTGGATATTCACTGGCCCCAAGCACATCGAACGTTTCGCAAAGGCGAACGCATCCATACCGAGAATTCGTACAAATACACGCCCGAAGGTTTTCGCGATCTCTTGACGCGTGCCGGTTTTTCGCACGTAGAACACTGGTCGGACGCGTGCGGATGGTTTTCCGTATTCAGCGCACGTGCCTGACCGTGGGCATGCCACTTGCGACAGAACAGGAGCCCTTCTTTTCATGGACCCCGCCTGCCTGCTGACCCATCCCATGACGCGCCAAGACCCCGCACGCGCGCTGGCCGCTCGCTACGAGCAAGTACGCCAGCAGACCCGCATACTCGCCGAACCACTCAGCCCCGAAGACTGCCAGATACAGTCGATGCCTGATTGCAGTCCCGTGAAATGGCATCTGGCACACACGACCTGGTTTTTTGAAACCTTCATTCTGAGCCGTTTTCAGCCTGACCGGCCGGCCTTTCATCCCCAGTACCGGATGCTGTTCAATTCGTACTACAACACCATCGGCGCCCGGCATCCGCGCCCTCAGCGCGGGCTGCTGTCGCGCCCACCGTTGGACGATATCTGGCGTTATCGCAATGTCATCGATGAGGCAATGCGCCGCCTGTTCATCCGTATGGCAGGTACGGATCCCGTCTTTGATCAATTAGTGGAACTGGGCCTGAATCACGAACAGCAGCACCAGGAATTGATCCTGACCGATATCAAACACGCGCTATCGTTGAATCCGCTGCAACCACCCTACATGCCGCACCGCGACGCCGCTGCCGGGACGAGTGCGCCGCCGGGGTGGGTGCGCTACGAAGGCGGCCGCACACGGATCGGCCATCAAACGTCAGGATTCGCCTTTGACAACGAAAGTCCTGCCCATGACGTTCTATTGCCGCCCTTTTACCTGGCCGACCGCCTCGTCACACAAGGCGAATATCTCGAGTTTATTCGTGATGGCGGCTATCGGCGCCCCGATCTGTGGTTGTCATTAGGCTGGGATCGCGTCTGCGCCGAACAATGGCGCGCGCCGTTGTACTGGGAAGGGCAAAAGGACGATTGGCAGATTTACACGCTGCACGGCCTGCGCCCCCTGGAACCCCAGGCGCCCGTCGCGCACGTCAGCTATTTCGAAGCCGATGCCTATGCACGCTGGGCACGTGTCCGATTGCCGCGCGAGGCGGAATGGGAACATGCTGCGCAGCAAATGCCGAGCGATCACAACCTGGCCGCCAATCTGCTGGAAAGCGGACATCTGCGTCCCATCGCTGCGTCCGCTGTCCCTGCTGGCGGTAATCCCGCACAGCTATTCGGCGACGCCTGGGAATGGACCTGCAGCGCCTACGATGCCTATCCCGGCTATGCGCCGCCCGCTGGCGCAGTCGGCGAATACAACGGCAAATTCATGTGCAATCAATATGTGCTGCGCGGCGGATCTTGTGTAACGCCGGCCAGCCATATCCGACCGTCGTATCGGAACTTCTTTCCGCCCGAGGCGCGCTGGCAATTTTCAGGGATACGGCTGTCGCGGGATGTGTAGGCAACGAGCTTGCCTACATCACCCGATTATCAACAGTTGCCCTTTTTAGCCTGGCCCGGCGGGCAAAATCCACCACCACCGCCGCCACCACCCACACCGTGCGGATCCACGATCACGGCGCCGTCTGGTGTGTAAACCGCACAACCGCCCAAGAGGCCGGCAAGTACGGCCAAGGTACAGAGGAGTTTCATCAACATATTTCCGAAAATTTGAGGCGACGCAAGTGTATTGCCAAACAATGAAACCAGGCAGGCCACTTTGTAACGACCTTTGCTAGAGGAATCTTTTTTCTTTTAGGTCATTCCGATTTGCATACGTAAAAATTTTCATGCTAGAATTTCGTTCTTGCTTAGCACGACGCTTCGCGAGATTGCAGCAGGGGCACAGCCGACATCATTGGCCGCCTCAGATGCAAAGGCGCATTAGCTCAGCCGGTTAGAGCGACGGAATCATAATCCGCAGGTCCCCTGTTCGAATCAGGGATGCGCCACCAAGGAATTCAAAGGCCCACAAGCGATTGTGGGCCTTTTGTTTTGGGCTCTACGGCTCTACCCCATAAACGGGGAGGCGCCTTAGTCACATAGCAAACTGCGGCAATCAATTCGACTATTGAATCCGATAAAGCACAGCAGCA
The DNA here is from genome assembly GCF_054780995.1 of Bordetella tumbae. Taxonomy (NCBI): domain Bacteria; kingdom Pseudomonadati; phylum Pseudomonadota; class Betaproteobacteria; order Burkholderiales; family Alcaligenaceae; genus Bordetella; species Bordetella tumbae. Next base: position 71,339 of record NZ_BAAGVG010000012.1, on the reverse strand, counting down.
CCTGGCTTTGCTTCGAATGCCGGGACAGTGCGTTGTTTGAGCTCATTGCCCTTGGCATCCCAGACCAAAGTCTCCTGCGGATACTCATCCTTTCGGGTCATGGCATCAATCTTTTGCACGATGACTGCCGTGCCTTCCTTGACCTCGGGATTCCACTCAAACACGCCTACGCGTCCGTAGAACACCGCTGGCGCATCGCTGTCCAGACGACGATCTGGACACATTACCAAGCCGCGGTCGAGCATCACGCGCAACGCACCAACAGGCACGGCGCTCACCGTGGGCGTTGTGCGGTCCGCACTATGGCCGGGACACACATTGGCTGACCGGGTCACCATGCTCTCGACGACTTGCCGGTCCGATTGAGCAAAAGCGGGAATGGAAAACGCCAAGAGCGCGCATGGAACCGCATATAGCCAACGAGACATGTGATAAACCCTTCAAAAGGAGTCGTCGAGTGTAGCAACACGTGTAATCAACATTGTGACGATGCGAAACGAATATTTCCGGAGCTTCGAACTCAACGGCCCTGCCCGACCGGCTATTCAGCACCCTCTTCGTCCAGCAACTCAATACCTCGCGCTGCGAGTGCCTTTAGCAGTTTGGGACCCGGCCGACTGTTTTCCAGGCCGCTGATACGCTTCAGATTAGGCAACAACGCGAGATCGTCCGCGGCCTTGACGGTCACGGAGATAGGCTCATCACCCACGCCTGGATCCCAGAACGGAAACAGATGATCGAGAAATGAGGGACCACCGTCCAGACCGCTCGATTGATGCAGTCGCTCAACCTGGGCCAGCAAATTGTCGGGAACAGCGAGATTGCGGAAATATCGCTCTGCCTCGGGGATGATGGCATAGCCATCGGCCTCTACCGAGATCTCCCGCTTTTCATATTCCTGCGCGAACTCGTGGATATCGAAGCATGGCTCCAGCACCTTCTGCCGATACATCAGCTCTTCGATCACCAACAGCTTCAGGCCGAAATCCTTGAAACGGTTGTCGGCGGCTTTGGGCATAGGAAAGCGCTTGGGCCGTGCGGCATAGTCTGCCGCCTCGTCCAGCAAGCCCTGGACAGTAGGCCTGTGCCCAACAGGCAGCTTGGCAGCCGCGGCCTTGAGCGCCTTGCGGGTCAGTGACGATACGGCCACACGCTGCACGGCCTTGCGGCGGCGCCGGGTGTTCCATTGAGCGAAGTCGCCTTCGATCAGTGCCAATTCCGCCTCATAGTCTTTCAGGTATTGTTCGTCCCGCTCACGCGCACTCTGCGCCGAGATCCCCATGCTGGCTTCGTAGCGGTCCTCTGCCAAGATACGCCGCTGGTTTTCGATACTGGCGCGCAGCTTCGCCGCAGCCTGCTCCACCGTATAGGTCTCGATGCCCAGCGGATAGAGAATGATCCGCTCGACAAAGGCGCCTGCCACCGCATCCGGCCATTGCGCAGAATCGTCGAGCGCGCCTGCCAAAATAGCGCCAGCCTGCACATGAGCGGGATCTCGCTTGTCGGCATAATGGCCTAGCAAGTCCAGCGCGATGCTGGGCATCGGGCCTTCTTGCAGATTCCCGCGGTCCAGCGCATAAAAGCGTAGCAACCCGGCGGCCTCGCGGACTGCATGGGGATGTTGCATCAACAGCCCAGGCAGCATGAAACCTTGCTGCATTGGAAACGTGCGGTACAACGCGGGAACCAGTTGTGCCGCCTCGGCCACGACAGCGTCCTGTTCGCCATACGGTAAATGCCAGCAATACATCTCCAACATGGATTCGACAATGTCGCCCCAGTGACCGGTATTAGTGCGGGTATGCCGCGCCGAGATCAGTTCATCCGGTCGCACCAACGCCTGCCGGATCAACTCGATATGCTCCGCATGCGCCTCGCGCAGCAATTGCCAAGCCTCGGTGCGACGCATAGACAGATAGCGCGACGAGGAAAACGCCAGGACAAATTTGTATGCCTCCACCCTATCGGTCGCGCTGTACCCTTGCGCCAACCATTGGCGCAAGATCGCCAGATAGCGGGCGTACAGGTGTTCCAGAACAGCCGGGTCGCTCTGGATCAGACGCGCCCAGGCTTCCTGCACCTTAAAGACCCCGCGAAAATCGTCGGCGTGCAGTCCGGCCAGATTTGCCAGGCTGTCTTCCAGAGTCTCGTTCGTCGGGGTTATCATGATTTCCAAGGCCCATAGAAAATGAACAAGAGATAATCAGCCACGCCCCAGATTATCAGGTAAATGCCGATACGAATTTTGACACACCATAGTCCGCGGCCTTTTCCGTTGATTTAGCATACGCATAGCCTTCCAATGCGAGGAGCGAGCCTCAGTATGAAACTAGCCGAAACCTCGGAATTTTCCATCGACATCCATCCGATGTTTGAAACGGTCCGCATATTCGCGGGGTCGATTGGACTGAGGTGTCACCCAGAGACCGCATTCTCCCCCCAGATGAGCGTGTGGACGACAGCTGCGGAAAAGGACCCGTCGCCGCAAGACTGGCTCACGGATACGTTGAAGGACAATGGCCCTGTCGTCGAACGAACTGCAATCACCCTCTGCGGCATGGCCGGTGAAATAAGCAAGATCAAGGATCGTCTCAAGGATTACGAAACTGAAGAGGAACGAGACTGGTACCGGCTGCGTGCGCTGCTCGTTTCAGCCGACGGCGCCACGTGGTATCACGCAACCGCCATGGCCAGCGATATTGATCTTCCCCTCATCGAGACGGATTTCATTCGCTTGCTGGGCTCCATCCAGATCAAGCTGACAGGCGACGCCGCAAACACGGCGCGGGAAACCGCTGAGCTAGAAAAAGCGGCAATGTTTGACCGCATGAAAAAGAACATGGACGAACTGTCCGCCATCAACCGCACCCAGCAAAAAGCATTTGAACAGGCGGCAAAAGCCGCCCGCGCCAAAGCGCCTGTTGCCGATATAGAAATGCGTTTTGACAAAGCGGTAGCTGCTGCCGGCCTGACCGACAAACGCGACGCATTGCGCCAAATCGTGATGCCGACCCTTTCGCTGACCGAGGTTGATGTGGCCGTGCCCGGCGAGACGGGACGCAGCCGCATCGGCGGCGGGCCTGACTTACCGGCAAACATGGACTGGCCGCGCGATGCCAGCGGCTTTTACCTGAATTTTCTGGTGCAGATTGATTTGGCCGACCTGCCCGAGCGCCCGGAAAACCTGCCAGGGGCCGGACTGCTCTTCTTTTTCAGCGGCACGGATTGCAACGATTGGCTGGTGCACTATACGCCGCCAGGCACTGAACTCATGGCCCAAGCCCTGTCGGACGATGCCCGGAACTCAACGGAATCGGCATTTCGAATGGTGAATTGGGACAGCAACCGTAAACAATTCACCGCAAACGGGCTCTCCGTAGATGGATTGTCAGTCGACACGGACAAGAACGGGCGCATGACATTCAAGCGCGATGGCCTAGCGGTGAGGGTATTTGCCTCTGAATATGAGTTCAGCCGATCAGCACAGTTGTTACGGATCGAACACTCACTCAGCACGCCGTTTGGGCTCCCTGGCATCAATAATCCGCAAGTCTATGCGGAGTCAGGTATTGAAGACCCATCTGATTTTGCATTGGCGATCCAGGAAAACTTCCAGGTCGGCGATGGCCCACAACACCAGATGTTCGGCATCACCGGCGTGCGAGAACTATCCAGCCTCCAGGCATTGGCCGCTGATTATGCGGCAAAGCAAGGCTGGGCCGACATTGCGGCGCCCGATGCGTGGTTCATCCTGATCAAGCTTGCCTCGGGTGGCGAGGCTGATTTTTGTTTTTCCGATTACGGCGACTACGTCTTCATGATCCACCGCCAGGACGCCGCGAAGGGAGATTTTTCGCGAGCCTTTGCCTTCGTTGAATCAGGTTGAGGGGCTGACAGCCTCCGGCATTCTTCCTTTAACTACGCCCGATGCTCTTTCAGCCATTGACGCAGGGCGTCGTCCATCCGAGTTTGCCAGCCGCTACCTTCCGCACGAAACGCATCGACGACATCTGGCGACAGTCGAATGGTAATGCGCTCCTTCGTCGTAGTCGCCTTCGGTCGCCCCACCTTTTTCATCTGTTTCAAGTCGGCAGCAGTCAATTCATAAGTGTCGGAGTCAGCAGCAATTCCACGGTCGATAGCCTCGTCTTCTTCCGGTGTGGGAACGATAGTCCCAGGTTTAAGCTTCGGCATAAAGTCTTACCTCTCTAGAGTTTGCCTTGCGCAAACTGATGATTCGACGCCCATCGTCACGGTCAACATATATCGCGCAATACAAGCGCGCGCCGACGTAACCCAAGGCGATCATACGGCACTCACCATACTCACGGCGCGTATCTTCCCGCACCAATGCCTCGTCCCACTCGAACTCCCTCGCCTCAGACAATGACACACTGTGCTTGCGTTGGTTGCCTAGGTCCTTTGCGGGATCGAATGTGATTCGCACATATTTATTGTACATACATTAATGCCGCTGGTGCAGCGCTATCGACTCGTGGGCCGGCACTATCACTTGCGCGAGAGTCGCATCGATCTGGAATCGGTAGACGCATCTGGTTTACATCCCCGAGATACTATCCACGTCAAACCAAATATCTGGTTATTTATCCAGCAAAACGTCCAAACCAGACCAATCCTGCAAAGAGGATCAACGCCCTGTCCTCCCCGGCATCAGCGCACCTATTCCCATAGAGCCCCTACCGTTCGTCGAGCAAAATCACGAAACTCTGGGGGCGGCTGGTCAGATAACGCACCGCGAACGGTTGGCCCACGGTCGGATAGCGCACCTGATTTCGGGCCGGGTAAATATTGAAGTCAGAACTATCAAAGTGCGTTGCTATCTTCTGCCCATCGGCTTTTTGCAGCTCGACGGTATAACGCTCTACAGGCTGGTTGTTATAGATATTGCTGGTCTCCTCGCTGGAGACGATTACCGCCTGCCCCGGGACGCCGTAGTGATAGATCAATGGCGCGGTCAGGCTGGAGCCAAAAATAAGCACGGCTGGCGTGCCAAATGGGATGAAAAGCATCAACACCACCAGTACGGCGAGCAGCGCCTTGCTGGATTGAGGCACGTGCATCAGCCGGGCAATCAGCAATACAGCGGACACCAGAACGAGAATAAAAACGGGAAACGGCCATACCTCGTCCGTCATCCACACGAATAACGAAATCAGAGTCTCGGTCATAGCGAAGCATCCGTGATAGCCATCGCACCGCACCCGTGCGTATTCATCAAGGCGCACACACCAGCACTTTCAGCTGGCTGGGAACGATGCGGCATGAAAGCGGACAATTGATGAGGTTTGCCGGACCGATACTGGTTACCCGCGTACTCGGCGTCCCTCTCACGATAACCGTAAATGCGCCCGTGACATGCTGCTGCCGGGACATCACCGTTTGTGAAACCAAACCCAACCCAATACCCGGCGTATCACCCATCGTCAACGGACGGACGCTCATCAGGTTATGCCATGGCCCGCCACCGGCCAAGACATTGAACGCGATGGGGATAGTCAGCGGCCCTAATGCAATATTCGGATAGGGAATCGGGGGAATAGGAGTCTTGCATACATCCGGGAAACCCAGATCCATTCCGCCAAACTGTGCATTCGCAAACATGACGTTTTCCTTTGCGGGAGTTGACTGCTAGCCCACCAAAATTTGTTTGCCGTCAGCCTTCACCACGGTCTCGCCATTGATGAGCGTGGTATTACCGCTGAGCCGGGTGATGAACTCCGCGGCATAGTCCAGATTGATGGCTTTGACCATATCAGTGCCTGCCACGTACCGTGACGATTGGCCCACCGTTTCCGTGACCGACCGGTAATACGACTCTCGTTGGTCACCGCTATATTTGGATGTCGTCGCCACGACGTTGAGTTCTACGCTGGCCAGCATGTGGTAATGGCTCTTGACCGCCCAGGTTTTCGCATCCACGGCCCCTGAACCTGCCTCCAGGCTAAAGTCTTCCGTATTCATCGCGAGACGTTGGCTGCCCTGCAACGAGAGTTCGTCTGCGGATACGGTCAGCGCACCATCCACCTGCAAGGTCATGCTGCCGGCCGTGCGTTGTTCCAGCACGGCAATGATATATAGCCCGCCTGCAGCATCGCCCGATACCAGGACCTTGTCGCCCGGCGCGGGCAACAGCAGGCAACTCGCCGCGCGCTTGACCTCATATTGACGTCCGTGTTCGCGATTGCTGACAGTAAAAAGGGCATGGTCATGCGCCTCGACCAGAAACGCGCTATGAACATGCGTATCGGCATTGAGCGAATTCGCCCTCTTTTGCAGCAGCGGCTGCAACGGATCCGGCCGCCCCACCTGATTACCCGCCGCGCCGTCGAGACCGACCTGCACGTCGTTATCCGGTTGACGATGATTCATCATAATTTCACCCATTGTTCAGCACGCAATAATTCATGATCGGGCGGGAGAATGCCTTGCTTGGATCCATAACGAGTCCCGTCATCAATCACCGCATGATGTTTGCTGCGCATGAAATGCCCCCCACGAAAATCAGCATGACTGATATTGGCGTACGAGAAATCCGTGAATTCCATGCTGCAGTCAGAAAAATCCGCATACTGCAGATTGCAGCGGTTGAGTGCCGTCATCGTCATATTGGCGCCACGGAATACAGCACGCTCGCCGTTGGTGCCGGACAAATTAGCGCACTCTAGCTGCGCACCCGCAAAAACTGCCTGAGCCGCATTGGCGTCGATGATCAGGGCCTGGCGCATATCTGCACGATCGAATCGGCACTCCTGCAATCCACACCCCTTGAAGCAAGCCTGAGATAAATTCGCGTGCGAGAAATCGCTGCCCGCCATATCGCTGTCCGTAAACTGGCTTTGAATCAACTGCACGCCTTGAAAGCTATAGTTCTTCGCGACGCATTCCAGCGCAATCAGATTCGTGAAGGCGGTATTTTCCAAGGCCAGATACTTGAAATCAAAGTCCGTCAAAACGAGATGCGCAAAGGTCGAGTCCTTGAACCGCAGACTCACCTGATGGTTGCCGGTCACGACCAGCTTTTCTATGCGAGAGGCCTCTATGTTCAGATCCAGCATGGGCGAATTGGCCAGCGCCCCCTCGAGGTATTGGCACTCAGTGAATACACAGGCATCAAACGCGCATTCGACAAATTGATGTGCTCTGAAAGTCGTTTTCTCAAAAACGCAATTCACAAATCTGCAGCTCGTAAATACGCAATCTCTGAGCGTTGTTTCCGACCAGCGGATACCGGCGAACACGACGGTGTCCACGTGGCATGACCACCAGTCCATCCCGATAAATCTGTTGTGCTCAAAAATACACTTCCGGATTTCCGCACCGTGCCATTCGATCCCTTGCCAATGCAGGTCTTTCCATAGAAAACCCTCGATGGATTCTCCATCGTTCACTTTAGATAGAAACTGCTGCTGTACTACTGCTTGCTCCATGGTTTATTTACGCAACGGATAAATATTGGATCGTTCCATCAACATATCGCGCTGAACTGTGCCTGCATCGGCCTTGATCATCGCCAGCTCGGCACTGAAAAAAGACACGTGCAGCATCCGTGCTGCACGTAAATCGGCGGACTTCATTTGCGTCTCGCTAAAATCCGAATTGCTGATGTGTGCACCAGAAAAATCCGTCCGGATAAACAGACTCTGCTTAAAAAAGCTATCCGACAGACTGACGTCATGCATCCTCGTTTCTGAAAAATCGCATGTACTCAAGTCACTGGCCATGACCTTTGCGCGAGTGAGATCGAGTTTCCTGAAGCTCGATGCCGAAATAATCGAGTGGGAAATTTCCAGCTCGCCGATCGTGGTCGAGGGCGCAATATAGAGTTTGGACGCATTGCTTTCGATCATGTGAAACGCCCGCAACTTTTGCATCTCGACGAATGTCATCGAATCGATATGGCAAGCCTCCATGCGCAGCCCGTCGATCGATCCCTTGAGAAAGGTGTGCCTTAAAAAATGACAATGCGCAAAGACGACGCGCTCCAATCTGCCACGCACGACGGGGAAATTGACAAAGCGGCAGTGCTCAAAACGGCAGTCTTTCAGCCTGATCCTGAAATGCATCCACTCCTGCAGATCCGATCGAACAAAGCGACAGCCGTCAAACCGCGCCTTATCCGATTGCACACCAGACAATCGGCAATCGATAAACTGACACTCATTAAAGTGCGCCCGGCTCCAATCTACCGACGAAAAATCGCATCCAGTGAAAACGACGCGATCAAAATCACAGCATGCCATCTTCGCTTTGCTGAAATCACAATCAGAAATTCGGCTATCTCTGATGACCAGGCCACTCACATCCCAGCCCGAGTAAGACGCGCTGGTCGCGATAAATTCGTGCAATCCGTAGCCATCAAAACCCGCTGGCAGCGGCTCGGTATTGCGCTGATTCAGCCCAAAAATACGATACAAGGTCCTCGGATTGCCGGAATAATCGCGCTTTCCGGTCCGTGCACCGGGTGCTCTGGCCACGGTGTCCTCGAACTGTTCGAGCTGCTGTCGCCGCAGCTGTTGCAATTGAATCTGCGCGGCGCTGGCGGTCGTCGCCTGCGCGCCCCCGACCGCTTCGACCTGCTTCTGGGCCTCTTCCCTGAGCGACGCCAATAGCGCTTCCTGCTGCTCCTTCAAAAAGCGCCCGCGCGCCTCGATCATTGATTGAGGCACGTCATCGGAGGCTGGCTCGGGCCTTTTGCGCCCCTTGCGAAACCGCTCCTTGGCAGCCTTGAGCGTCATGGTTTGCCGCTGCCGGGTAAGCGCCTCTTCAATCATCTCGTCCTGCGCGATTTTTCCGTTTTGGCTTTTTTTCAACCAGGCGAGCTCTGCCTCCACCTCCAGCACCGCTGCGGATTTCTCTGACGTTGGCGCATCCTGCAGGACGTTGTTCGTCAGCTCTTTCTCCAGTTTCCTGAGCTTGTTGCGCAGCAGCGGAGAGAGCTCCACCTCGTCCAGCGAAGTCGCACGAATCCAGCGGGCGTCAACGAGCTGTTTATCCAGCAACGCATGAAATCCTCCCGTTTCAGGATGAGTACGCTTGTGGAAAATATCCTCGTAGTACGCCAATGTCTTGGGCGAATCGTGGTGTTCAACCGCATACACAATATGGCTGATGTCGCTGGCATCGTCCTCATTGATCTCCACGACGCCCTGATACACCAGAATCGTCTTCTCCAGATGCGGATAGGCCCAATAGGTCGTTAGATTCAGCGGCACGTCTTGCAGGAAACCGCTATTCGTTGCCATGTCTGCCTCTCGTTTGATAAACGCTTTGGCAGCCAGCGGCGGCACGGTCGTGACCAGCTTGTCCTTTTCCGGATGCAGATGGATGAACGTAATCTCGTCCCCAGCCTCAAGACGATTCAGTCGTTGGCCCGCCGGACTTTGATTGAAATAGCTCCAATCGATATCCCTGGCAAATCCAGGAAACTCGTGGATCCGCCACTGTTCGTCATAGGTCCCGAGCATCCGGTTCCTGCCAGGCGATTCGATGGCAATCGCCGAGTATCCCGCTGGGCGATAGTGCTGTCCTTCACGCACAACGGGGTTCGCAGGGTCTTCGATATTCGGCAGGAATCGGGCACGCAGGCCGTTGACGTCGGTTTCCAGATAGCCCTTGCCCAGCGGGTTTTCATCAAAGCCTGCGCCGCCGTAGGCATTGCGCCAACTGATAGGAATCCTGTCGAAAGGAAGCGCCCGGCTGGGCCGGCCATCCGACCAATAGCGCTCGCCGGTCACCCATAAATCTTTTCTGACATGGTTGACGCACACCGATACGGCCGTCCTGCCCTCGATCGCATAGGCACCGAAGCCATAGGCGTTCAAAATAATTTCCGGTGTGCGCTTGGGAATGCCCAGATCCAGAGCTTCAACACCGAAGTTCAGGATGGACTCTTCATTGAATATGCCCCACAGCCTTTGCTCAGTCTCCAGGAACAACTCAGAAGAAAAGTCGATCATCACATATGCGCTGACCGCCAGGTAGTTTTTGTTCAGATACCGATATGGGCGCGTCAGGCACGATAGTCGATTGGGCTTCAGGACTTTCATCAAACAACCAGGAGTAGCGCCTTGAGCAATACCTTGGGGCCACCCAGCTCGAATCTGGCAGGCTCATTTTGGCCGCGGAATGCGCAGTAATCCAATTTGAGCACTCCCAGATCCAGCTTTTTCACATAGTAGGTATTCTGCGACACGTTCACCTGATGTCTCGCCGCCGAAATGGACTGATGGAAAGCGCGGAATTGATATATCTCAACGAAGGCTTCGCCTTTCCATATGCCTTTTGTGAAATTCGATTTATGAGTATCTGTGACCGTGGGCGCATCCATGATCAACTGGTTTGTCTTGAGCGTGATCGTACTCGGCGACTTCACCATCATGTCGCCACCCGTCATGTTGATGGAATGATCCGCACCGCCTCGCTGAATATCCAGCGGCCCGGCATCCGAAAACAGCTTCATGCTGGTGGCCGTCGTGAATTCGCCCTTGCCGCCGGTGGCATCTATATAGACGTCCGTAGGGGCTTTCAGCGTGGCATTGTCCCCGATCAACTCCAACTGATGGTCCGGTCCGCCCTTTTGCAGCCAGACACTGTTGTCGCCAGTCGATTTGACGCGTATATAGTTATCTGCCTCGAATACGCCGTAGCCGCTGTCCGCTTTAATGTGGACATGACCCGAGGTCGAGGTCATGTCGATGTTCGATGTCGTCGTGTTCTTGTAATTGTGCTTGAAGATTTCTTCTCGATCACCACCGGTGACCGTCAGCTTGTCGTATCCCTCGATGGTCGTATCCCGATAGGACTTGACTAGGTTCTTTTGATACCCGACAACCGTATTGTCCTCATAATCACCGATCGTGGTGGTACGCGATTCACCTACGTCACGCGTCTCCAGGCCCTCGACGACCACGTGCAGATCTTTTTCCGAATGCAGCCGCACATACTCGCCGCCCAGCTTATTTTCGATATAAAAATAGCTTTCGTTGGCGGGAGTCCCATGATGGGAACGGCTGCTGAATCCCACAATAGTCGGTGACGGCGTAAATCCGCCCGCCGGCATCTGGCGATCGTTATAGACGCGCCCCGTCACCAAGGGACGGTCGGGATTGCCGCCGATAAAGTCCACCACCACCTCCTGGCCGACCCGCGGCGTGCTGACCGCCCCATAACCATTACCCGCCGAATCATTCGATACGCGCACCCAGCACGAGCTGTTTTCGTCGGGCTGGTTATACCGGTCCCAGCGAAAATGCAGTTTCACGCGCTGGTATTCGTCGGTATAGACCTCTGCCCCCGCCGGGCCCGTCACCACAGCTGTCTGAGGGCCTGTGGTTTTGGGAACGGACGTGATCACCGGCGCGCGGAACGGCAAGCTGGTCGGCTGAACCGTGAACTCGAATCGATACTCTCCGTCCTCGCTGCCAGAGTGATAACCCGCCTCGGTCAGAAAATACTCGACCGAGACAATGAGATATTCCTTGATGTCCACCTTGCGCGGGCTGCGCCGCAAGTTGAACGTATAGCCGGGCGCCAACCCACGCACATTGGCGCTGCCGCTGCTGCGCTCACTGGCCGAACGAGTTTCCTCGAGCCGGATCTTGACGTAGTGCTCGCCGTCCTGAATATCGGCGTATCCGCCCTGCCATTCATAGATCTCGCGATTGGCCTGCTCCACCGGATAGGCCTCTTTGAGACGGCTATGCAGGTTCAAACTGGATTTCTTGAAGTTGTAGTCATTGACGACGTACTCGACACCCCGCAGCTGTTCGCCACTGCTCCAGGCATGAATCGTCTGCTCGCTGGCCAGAACGTTCTTGTCTCGGGGAAAATAATCCAAGGCAGGATAATCCGGCAAAGGCTTGTGCTCGCCGATATCGTCGGTCAGCACCAGGATATGCTGATTTTTTTCGTGCTTGAAATAATAATAAATCCCTTCGTGCTCCATCAGCCGACTGACGAAATCGAAATCGCTTTCTTCGTATTGGACGCAATATTCGCGGGTCCGGTAACTGCCTTGCAGCTGTTTCTCGTAAACGTAGCCGGAATACGACCCGAGCACCTCGTCCAGTATTTCGACTACGCTTTTGTTCTGATAGATCTTGCAGTCGCGATTGCGCGTCAGGTACCACAGCCAAGGACTGACGGTAGCGCGATAACGTGCCAGGCGCCGACCGCCGGACTCCTGCCCGATATAGGCGAACCGGGTCACGTCGCCACTCAGATAACGCTTTGCGCCGCCCTCGGTTTCTATTTCCAGCGTCAGCGGCTTGCCCAATACCGAGGTGCCACTGATGGCCGTTGTTTTCGCCACGAGCTCTACTTCAAACTCATACAATTCGGACAGCGCTTCGCGCCCATGCATGCATTTGAATTCCAGTACCGCGCCCAGGGCGGTCTCTGCGACAACGACTCTATTCATGATCCCAACTCGATCCAAGTGTTAGATGAGTGCGGATAACCCTGATCCGACTATGACATTTTCGGGACCATGCTAGATTTTCGAGATGCCAGTTGTATGACAGTTAATAAAGATTACATTTGAAGCATCTCTGTTGAAAATGCTCACTCGCCATTCACTGGCGCAGTCCTGTCACTGAACCGATGGGCCTGAAGCTGCCCCACCGGACCTCATCGCCGATGCAGCCCCCAGAGTCTTTGCCGGCAAAAACTGTATCCCTGTCCGTTTGACCAATTCGTCGTACGTGATAGGTGGACCAGCCTTGGTGCTGGCGCTATTGGCCTGCCAATATGCCCATGACCGCCCCGTCGTCGCGTCGTAGACGAGCTTGTAGAGATAGGTGGGCACGGCGACCCCGGTGCCGATGGCTTTGGGATTTTCGGTATAAACCGGCCCGGTGAATAGGTAAACGTCGCCCGACGCCCTCATCACATATTTTCTCGTGTCCTGCTCAATACGGCTCCAGGGACCGGCATTGTGCGTCTGGTCCTGCGGCACCATATTGGCCAACGAGAAACTCTGCGCCATGGTCTGCGAGCTATACATATCCGCAGCAGGCGCCATATGGCCGCGCGAATAGCCCGAGCCCTTGTAGTCGTCCAGATCAGCCCGCTCGGCCTGAGGCAAGCGCGCTTCACTATAGAACTTGTCGGTCCGTTGCAAGCCTTGGGCCTGCGTCAACAACTGGCGATTCAAGCGCTCAGCGACAAAAACCGGCGTCTTGGTCTGGCCGCTATGCAAGACGGCAAATCCGGAAAAACACAGCTCACGCAACCCTTGTGTTGCCGGGACGATGGGCGAATGCTGGCCAGGGAAAAACTGCGGGCACGCAAAAAATTGAGTTTGAACCGATGGGCCGCTCAGTTTGACGGCGGGTGCAGTCTGGGCAGATGCCCCCTGCCCGGCGCCTTGCGTCAGCCGCCCCCATTGCCAGCCCAGATGAGCCAGGATTTCTTTTGCCGATGCGGGCAACTGCCATTGACTCGGCAATTGCCACTGAGACGGCATGTCCCATTGCGGATTCAGGACATACGTGCCGGCACTGAAACCCGCTATCCCGGCAACGACGAACGCCCGCGTAAATCGCATCAAGCGATTGGCCGGCCTGGATGGACTCTTGGAAGTTGAACGTTTCTTTTTCGGGGCTGATTTCTTGGCGCGGGTCATACTACTTTATGAGGCTGCGGGCCGGCGCATCTCTATCGCCGGCACAGCGCCCAATTGTAGATGACGTATGATTCGGCCCGTACCAGCAAAAAAGGAATAATACGCATGCGTACCGTATTCATACTGATCGGGATAGCCGTGGTCGCTTTCTTTCTGGTCAAGGGCATTAAAGCCTATCTTGCCGAACGCAACGGCAACCGTCTCAAATAATCGGAGAAGAGCCTCATGGCAACCAAGCAGCAAATGGAGAACGCCGCACAACAGGCGCGCGGGGCAGTGAAGTGGGGATTCCTGGGCATCGTGATCTTTGCGATCATTTTGACGCTCGTTTTCGGGTCATGGTTCCAGGTGGACCAGGGTGATCGCGGCGTGGTGCTGCGCAACGGCAAAATCGTGGCGGTGGCCGAGCCTGGCCTGGGTTTCAAAATACCAGTCATCGACGCGGTGCATCCGATTTCCGTGCGGGACCACACCATTACCTTTGGCGGCCAGCATTCGGCGCCGCTGGAGGCCTACAGCTATGACCAGCAACCGGCCACGCTGCGCGTGTCTATCACCTATCAGGTGCCGCCCACCAAGGTCGCTGAACTGTATTCCGAATATCAAACCCTCGAAAATGTGGAACAGCGCGTGATCGAGCGCCGCACCTTCGACGTGATCAAGAACGTCTTTGGTAAATACACCGCAGCCAGTGCGATCCAACAGCGCGAAAAAATGGGCATGGATGCCAACACCGCCATGCGCGCGGCGCTGCAGGATGTGCCCATCAACGTCGTGAGCGTACAAATCGAAGAAGTCGGCTTCTCAAAGGCCTACGAAGACAGCATCGAAAAACGCATGCTGGCCCAGGTGCAGATCGAAACGACCCGCCAGCAGAAGCAGACCGCGGAAATCCAGGCTGAAATCCAGGTCGTCCAGGCAGAGGCTGCCGCCCGCGCGCGCGTTGCTGCCTACAAAGCCGAGGCCGACGGAATCAAACTGCGCGGCGATGCCGAAGCAGCAGCCATTGAAGCCAAGGCCCGCGCCTTGGCCACCAACACTAATCTCGTGAATTTGAACGCGGTCGAAAAATGGGACGGCAAACTCCCGGAAACGCAGGTGCCAGGGTCCGCCCTGCCGTTCATCGGGATCAAGTAACCGCCATATCGCAGGCAGCTGCTGACATTTCCCCCACGTCAGCGGCTGGATTCTGGAGCGCACGGCACGTAAACTTGCGAAGTATGACGACTCGGCTAGACCTCTACTCGCTGCAGGTCTTCTTGGCAGTACTCGAAGAAGGCAGCATCGCTGCTGCCGCCGTGCGCGAACATATCGCCCCCTCGGCACTGTCAAAGCGCCTGTCTGAACTGGAACGCACGCTAGACGTCATCCTGTTCCAACGCCATGCCCGCGGTGTCGAACCTACCAGCGCCGCCCGCGCCCTGGCCCGGCGTGCCCGTGCATTGCTGCATCAAACGCAAGACCTGGCTGCCGAGATACAGGATTATTCCACCGGCCTGCGCGGCCGTGTTCGGGTGGCGGCCAACCTATCGTCAATCGCACAATTTCTGCCTATGGAGCTGCGGCGCTTCATGGACCAGCACCCTCATGTGCAGATAGACCTGGAAGAATCCGTCAGCGCGGGCGTCACGCGAGCGGTCGTCGACAATGCCGCCGACATAGGCGTGTATACGCAATCCGACGATGAAGAGGGCCTGGACATTTATCCCTATCATCGTGATGTGATGGCTGTGGTGGTCCCACGCAGCCACGTGTTGGCACGTCGCAAGTCCGTTGCTTTCTCGGAAACCCTGAACTTCGACCACGTCGGTATGCACCGGGGCAGCGCTGCAAACTACCTATTTACCCGGGAAGCTGCGGCGATTAATCGAACGTTACGCTTACGTTTCCAGGTCACGTCCTACGATGCCCTGGTCGCCATGGTACGAGCGAATCTGGGACTGGGCATTGTGCCGGTGAAGGCCTTGTCCATCCACGCGGCCGAGGACCTGCGCATCATTCCGCTCAAAGACAGCTGGGCCCAACGCCAGTTGAAACTATGCGTGCGCAGCAACGAAACACTGTCGGGCGCGGCACGGCTACTACTGGACCACCTGATATTGCAGGCGGCTTCCCGAGTGGATTGAGAGCCAAAAACTCGCCGCCAGCCGCGTCAAAAAACCACGCGCCGCCAATCCCGGAACCGGCCCCAGCCGTAGAAAGCTCTCCGCGAATGTGGCACGGCTACTCGCTACGCGCACATCGCACATCAGCGCGAGGTCGCAGCCAGCGCCCACGGCGGCCCCGTTCACTGCCGCAATGGACGGCACCTGTAATGCTTCCAGGGCGAGAGTAATCCGGTGCAGCGTTGATTTCAGTCTGGCCCGCACCTGCGTCGCCGAGCCCTGCATCAAGTCTGATCCGTGCTCCATGTCCTTTACGTTGCCGTCCGTGCAGAAATGATCGCCATCGGATTCAAGTATCCAGGCCACCCATTAGCACATACTTGACTTCGACATACTCCTCGATTCCATAGAAGCTGCCCTCGCGCCCGTAGCCAGATTGTTTGACGCCCCCAAACGGCACGGACGCCGTGCCTACCGATCCGGAATTCAGGATCACCATGCCCGCCTGGATATCGCGGGACAGGCGGAACGCGCGTCCGACATCCCGCGTATAGGCATAGGCAACCAAGCCGTATTCGGTATTGTTGGCCCTATCGACCACTTCATCCTCGTGGCGAAAGCGGTAAATCGAAAAAACGGGGCCGAAAATTTCGGTCTTGGCAATCTGCATATCGTCGTTGAGTTCAGCCAGAACAGTGGGCTCGAAAAACAGCCCGCCCTGGGCGTGCGGTTTGCCCCCCCACAGCACTGACGCGCCCTGCTGTTTGGCGCCTTCGATCAATTGCAGCACTTTGTCCAAACCCGCCTGGTTAATGAGCGGCCCCACGACAAAGGCTTGCTGCATTCCATGACCCACGCGGACTTCTGCGACCTTTTCGACCAGCGCGGCCACGAATCGGTCGTATATGCCTTCTTGCACATAGACGCGATTGGGTGAAATACACACCTGCCCTGAATTTCGCAGCTTGGCGGCCAGCAAGCCTGCCAGAGCTTGATCAAGGTCAGCGTCGTCAAAGACAATGAACGGCGCGTTCCCCCCCAGCTCAAGCGTCATTTTCTTGAGCGCCCGCCCACTGGCGGCGGCCAGCAGCTTGCCCACCGCAGTCGAGCCAGTGAAAGAGATTTTTCGAATGCGCTCGTCCTGCGTAAACAGCTCTCCGATGACCTGCGGAGAGCCCGTCACCATCTCGAAGACCCCTTCGGGGATACCCGCTCTACGCGCGTATTCCAACAGCTTGTATGCCGTCAGCGGCGTTTCTTCAGACGGTTTGATCACCATCGTGCAGCCCGCTGCCAACGCCGTCGCCACTTTGCGCGTGATCATCATGAAGGGAAAATTCCAAGGCGTGATGGCCGCGGTTGGACCGGCGGGTTCTTTCGTGACCAAGACCATGGCATTACCGGCGTGCGATGGAATGGTATCTCCATACACCCGTTTGGCCTCCTCGGCATACCACTCGATAAATCCGAGTCCGTATTCGATTTCACCCAGCGCTTCGGCTAGGCACTTGCCATTTTCGCTGACCATGATTTCAGCGAAGACTTGCTTGTCGGCGCTAACCAGGTCGAACCAGCGGCGCAGCATGTCGCCGCGTTCCTTTGCCAGTTTGCGTGACCACGCGGGAAAGGCATCGCAGGTACGGTCTATCGCCGCCCTCACCTCGATCGCGTCCATGTCAGGGGCTTGCCCGACGATTGAACCGTCGGCAGGATTAATTACGTTGATCATGATGTTTTGCAGCTCCGATTGATCGCCATAACGCCGGCCATGCGAAAATATGGCTCGGTCGGTGCCTTGAATAATAGTTATTGATGGATCGATAAAACATGGCATACAGTCTCATATCTTTGCCTGATTCTATGATTACAGATAACATAGCGTTATCCTGAGATGTCAGGCGTTTATTGATAGAGGGTCTGCTATGGGGACGGCCAGCGGCGGCGCAGCGGGCAGCATGCACGCGTTGAGAAC
This sequence comes from Bordetella tumbae, assembly GCF_054780995.1. Classification (NCBI taxonomy): domain Bacteria; kingdom Pseudomonadati; phylum Pseudomonadota; class Betaproteobacteria; order Burkholderiales; family Alcaligenaceae; genus Bordetella; species Bordetella tumbae. The sequence goes on along the minus strand of NZ_BAAGVG010000012.1, from coordinate 53,617 downwards.
ACGAATGGTGTCAATGCTGGCACGGATGGCTCCTAACGAGGGATACAACCTGACTGCGCTGTCTGACGTCAGGTTCTTGCGCTCCAACCGTCCTTTGTCCGCCGTCCCCGTGCTCTACGATCCCGGCATCGTATTCGTGTGCCAGGGCAGAAAGCTCGGGTACTTTGGCGACCGGGTTTATCTATACGATGACCAGCACTACCTGGCGGTGTCAGTGCCCGTGCCGTTCACCATGGAGACCGACGCCAGCGCCGAAGAACCGCTGCTCGCGATTTACATGCATCTGGACTTCAAGTTGGCCGCGGATTTGATGTTGCAGATCGATCAGCATGGTGGTGCAGAGCCCGCCCAACCGCGGGGCTTGATATCCACGCCGATGGACTTCCGGCTAGGAGAATCTCTCGTGCGTTTCCTGCACGCCATGAGCCATCCGCTCGAGGCCCGCATACTCGGACCGGCGCTAGTTCGGGAAATCTATTTCCATGTGCTCACGGGAGAACAAGGAGCGTCGATGCGATCGGCGCTGTCCATGCACGGACAGTTCGGCAAGATTGCCCGTGCGCTGCGCCGCATTCATGCCTCGTTCAATGCCGATTTCAGTGTCGAGCAACTGGCACGGGAAGCGGGAATGAGCGTGCCCACATTCCATACGCACTTCAAAGCCGTAACGCAGACGTCTCCAGTGCAGTACGTGAAGTCGATACGCCTACACCAGGCACGCTTGCAGATGGTGCGCAACGGCATGACGGCCGCGGCGGCGAGTGCCGACGTCGGCTATGATAGCCCTTCGCAATTCAGCCGCGAGTTCAAGCGCCTGTTCGGACGCAGCCCGGTCGAAGAGGTCAAGCGCATGAAGGCGGAGTTTGCCGTGCCGCCTGCACACTCGGCTGCTGTCTATGTGTCTTCGCATTGAGGGGTTTACTGGCTACCTGCAGGAGGCTCTGAAGCAACGACGGGTTCCACTTTTGCTGCATCAGCCATCGCGTTTGACGATGCCCCGTCGAATATTCACGAATTGTCGCATCGGCGCTGATCTCCGAACATAAAAACAAACATCAGCACGCCGGGTTCGACCGCTGCGAGCCTGGCCATCAGGAGACAGACACCGTGACGCTTCCAGATCGAGTCGAGATCGTGGAGGTAGGCCTGCGCGACGGATTGCAGATCGAATCCGAGTTTGTGCCTACCGACACAAAAGTCGACATTCTCAATGCCTTGATAGATGCCGGCGTGCGGCATTTCGAGGCCACATCCTTTGTGTCTCCGCGCGCCGTCCCACAGATGCGCGATGCGGTCGACGTACTTGCAGGGGTGCGCAAAAAGCCGGGGGTGGTACTGAGCGCCTTGGCCCCCAACCGCAAAGGCGTCGAGCGTGCGCTGGAATCCCAGGCAGACGAAGTGGTGGTGTTTTTGTCGGCCACGGAAAGCCACAACCTGAAAAACCTGAACCGCCCCATCGAGCAATCGCTACGCGATATCGAAGAGATCGCCGAATTGCTCAAGGACAAACCCTTGCAACGCAAGGGCGCCATCGCCGTGGCCTTTGGCTGTCCTTTCGAAGGCGATGTGGACCTGGGCGTGGTCAAGACCATCTTTAACCGCTTCGTAGAGCTGGGATTCAACGCGGTAACGCTGGGCGATACCACCGGCATGGCGACACCGAAGCTGGTACGGCAGACGGTAGAGGCCCTGCTCGCCGAAGCCCCCGACATGAAAATATCCCTGCACTTTCACAACACGCGAGGCATAGGCCTAGTCAACGTCGTCGAAGGCCTGCGGGCAGGCATCACGTCCTATGAGTCCTCATTGGCCGGCCTCGGCGGATGCCCGTTCGCGCCCGGCGCCACAGGCAATATCTGTACCGAGGACCTGGTCTATTTGCTGGACGAAATGGGCATCGACAGCGGCATTGACCTGCAGGCGTTGATCCGCATTGCACAGCGCCTGGAAACCGTGGTGGGAAGGCGTCTGCCCGGGCAACTGATGAAGGCAGGCCCCCGCCTCAATTTGCATGACGTGCATGCCGCCACTGCCGCCGTGGGTTAACGCCGAGGAGCTCCGATGAACGATACGACCCGTCTATCGCCTGCCGCACTGCCGATCTCAGCGATACGTGAAACTGCCGTCAACCTCAACCGTCCGGAATGCGTGCTTTGTACCGCCACGGGAGATCTCTATGTATCGGATAAGGCTGGCGGCATTCGGCACATCCAGTCCAATGGCGACGCGCGCCTGATCGGCGCCCAGCCAGGCCTCATTCCCAATGGATTTGCGCTGATGCGCGACGGATCCTTTACCGTCGCCAATCTAGCCGATAACGGCGGCGTATGGCGCATCACCCGCAATGGGCAGGCCGCGCCGCATATCCAGGAGATCGATGGCATCGCCCTGCCCAGTGTGAATTTTGTCTGGCTGGATGACGCCGAACGGCTATGGATCTGTGTCAGCACCGTACGCAAAGGCGATCATCAGTTCCGCCGTGATATTGCCGATGGATTCATCGCCGTACAGGACCAGCAAGGCGTGCGCGTCGTCGCACAGGACATACACTGGACCAATGAGTGCCGTACGGATCCCACGGGACAGTTCCTCTACGTGAACGAGACCTTTGGCCGCCGCCTGCTGCGCTTTCGCATCGGGGCGCATGGCACCCTGAGTGAGCGCACCGTCATTACCGAATTTGGCAAAGGCACCTATCCGGATGGCATGGCGGTAGACGAAGAAGGCCATATCTGGGTCATCAGTGTTGTGTCCAACCGCGTCATCCGCGTCAGTCCCGACGGCCAGCAGCAACTGATCATCGAAGACCTCGATGCCGCACATATCGACAAACTGGAAACCGAATACCTGGCAAATCGCCTGAGCCGTCCCCTGGTGTACGACAACCACAGCGTAAAGCTGCAGAACATCACCAGCCTGGCCTTTGGCGGGTCCGATAGAAAAACGGCGTATATGGGCTGCATCAACGGCACCTCGTTGGCGGTATTCGACGCCCCCGTCGCTGGCCTGAAACCCGTGCACTGGAACTGGTAAAGATCGGCGCGATGTTCATCGCGCATCACAAAGGCAATACGTCCGTAGACGACGAGCCCCCAGGGAGGAGACATCATGAAGCAGCAACGGCTTATGCAGGCCTGCAGACAAAAAATATTCTTGACCGTATCGGTAGCCGCTGCGCTCGTCGCCGGCACATTAGGTTTCGCAAACGACGTGCAGGCGCGCGAGATGAAAATCGCCACCATCGCCGCATCGAACAGCCCTTGGGACCATGCGATGCGCGCCTTCGCTGACGAGGCGGCCAAACAATCGCAAGACGACCTAAAGGTGCATGTCTACACCGATGGACAACTGGGGGATATCAGCAAGATCCTCTCGTCCATGCAGTTGGGCACCTTGGACATGGGATATTTTGGCCTGGGTTCAGTGGTCTTTCTACGCGGCGCGCAGCCCCTGAACATCCTGTACGCGCCCTACTTATTCAAAAGCGGCGAGCAAGCCGAACGTATCGTCAACAGCGACGAATTCCAGAAACTCTTCGACGAGGTCGCCAAGAAGTCCGGCGTCCGGGTATTCGCCGCCTTTGGCATCCGTTCCCCTCGCGCGCTGCAAACCGTCTCACGCGCGATCAACAAACCGGAAGACGTGAAAGGCTTGAAACTGCGTATTCCGTCCATTCCGATCCTGAAAACCACGTTCGAAACACTAGGCGCACAAGTTGTGCCTCTGGGCATGACGGAAATCTACACGGCCCTGGGCAGAGGCATGATCGACGGACAAGACAATGGTTTTGATCTGTCTATCCCCTTGCGCTTTCACGAAGAAGCCAAGTACTGGGCAGCGACAGACCACGCCTATGAGCTCACAGGCTGGTTCATTTCCGAACGTACCTGGCAGGGCCTGAGCGACAAGGAGCGTGCTGCGCTGGTCGCCGCCGCCAAGGCCGGCGGCCAGGTCGCGACGAAACTGGATAAAGAACTGGACGACAACGCCGTCAAACTGCTGAAAGATGCTGGCGTGACCTATACGCAACCCGACAAAGCCGCGTTCCAGGCCGCGCTGGCGAACGTCTATAAACAGTACGAAGGCAAAGATTGGCCTGAAGGCATGGTCGAACGCATTCAGAAAATGCAGGAGTAGGCCATGAGCGTGCCGATACGCGCCGCTGTACCGTCCTCAGCCGTCCCGCGCCCCCCCGCCGGCTGGCGCTCGTGGGTACTGCGCGCGGACCGCGTGATTTGCTGGATCGGCAGATTGAGCGTCGTCCTGACGCTGGCCGTGGTGCTGATTTCGTGTTTTTGCCAGGTGCTGGACCGCTACGCGTTGAAGACTCAGTTCGATGCATGGGACCAGATTGCCCGTATCGGCATGCTGTGGTCCGCCTTTTTAGGCGCGGCGATGGCGTTGAGGGAACGCCGCAACGTGGTCATCGATATCATCGACCGTCACCTTTCCGAGCGCGTGCGTAAAGTCCGGGACAAACTTTTTGACGCGCTGTTGCTCGTACTGGCCATCACGCTGTTCGTCAAAGGACTGGATGTCGTCGCCGTCGGCCAGTTTCAAGACATCGTCGGTACGCCGTTTACCTATGCCGTGAGCTATGCCTCGCTGACAACGGGCATGGTGTTTTTCATCTTGTTCTTGGTACTGCGCCTGATCATTCCCCAGGCGCCTCCTCCAGAAGATATCTTTCACACCGAGCCGGCTATGGGCAACACGACAGTGTCGCCGGGAGACCCATCATGATCATCGGCTCGGTCATTCTGTTCATCGTGCTGATATTGATGGGCCTGGACATTGGCTTTTCGATGATCACGGCAGCGATGGTAGGGATGCTGTTCAAATCGGGCGGCGGCGTCGACATCGTGCAGGCGCCGCTGACGATGCTCGGTGGCATCGACGAAACTGCCTTGGTGGCCATTCCCCTCTTTATTCTGGCAGGCGAGCTGATGAACCGCGGCGGCGTCACCCTGCGTTTGATCAACTGGTCCATGGCAATGGTGGGCCATCTGCGTGGCAGTCTGTCGCAAGTCTCGTTGACCACTAATCTGGTCATGGCCGGCATCAGCGGCTCGGCCGTTGCCGACGCCAGCGCCATTGGCACAGCGATGATTCCCTCCATGAAACAGGAGGGCTATCGGCGCGGCTATCCCGAAGCGGTCATCGCCTGTGGCGCCATGTTGGGCCCCATCCTGCCGCCTTCCATCCCGATGATTGTGTATGCGGTGCTGGCCAATTTGTCGATCATCCGCCTGTTCCTCGCAGGCATCATTCCAGGGTTCATGCTGCTGGCCGGCTATATGGCGATATGCGCATGGCAGGCGCGCCGTCATCACTATCGTTCGCGGCCTAGCGCCAGCTGGCCTGAGCGCGCTCGCGTGACGCGCGCGTCGATCTGGGCGCTGATGATGCCCATATTGATCATTGTGGGGATTCGTTTCGGCCTGTTGACGGACACCGAGGCAGCCGCCTTTGTCGCAGTCTATGCCCTGTTGGTAGGCCTGATGGTCTACCGCGAACTGAAGCCGGGAAATTTGAGCGAAGTGTTTTACTCGGCCGGGCGCACCATGGCAGTGGTGTTGTTTCTGCTGGCGGCGGCAGGCCCTTTCAGCTGGCTGATCAGCGAATCTCGTGTCGCGGCCACGATTGCCAATGCCATCCTCGGGATATCAGATCAACCCTGGGTAATCCTGTTGACGGTGAATGTGTTTCTCATCCTGGTGGGAAAAATCCTGGAACCCCTGCCCGCCATGATCATCACGTTGCCCGCGCTATTGCCGATCGGCGCGCAACTGGGCATGGACCCGATCCAGTACGCGATGATTTTGATCCTGAATCTCATGACCGGCATGCTGACTCCGCCCGTCGGCATTCTGCTCTTTGTGACGTCTGCGGTGGGCCGCACGCCTATCGGCCCCATCGTACGCGAGGTCATTCCCTTCTTTATCTGGTCGCTGATCGTACTCGCGTTGATCTGCGCCTTTCCTCCACTGACTTTATGGCTACCCAGCCTGGGCGGCTGACACATGCATCCATCTGAACAAGACACGAACATGCCACTATCGGGAATTCGCGTTCTCGACCTGACCCGAATTATTTCGGGCCCCTATTGCACGTCGATTCTGGCCGATATGGGCGCCGAGGTAATCAAGATCGAAACACCGGGCGAAGGCGATCCCGTGCGCCGCCAGGGGGTCATCCGCGACGGCCTGAGCTGGTATTTCGCGAACTACAACCGCAACAAAAAATCCGTGACCCTGGACCTGTACAGCCAGGAAGGCAAAGACATCCTGCGCAGCCTGATCCCGCGCTGCGATGTCATCATCGAGAACTATCGCCCCGGCATCATGGAAAGAATGGGACTGGGCAGCGACGCGCTAAAGGCCCTGCGGCCTGATATCATTCACTGCAGTATCAACGGATTCGGCACATCGGGTCCCTATCGTGACCGGCCTTCGTTCGATTTCATCGCTCAGGCCATGAGCGGCTTCATGAGCCTGAATGGCGCGGAAAGCGATCCCCCCATGCGCGCCGCACCGCCTATCAGTGATTTGATTGCAGGGATGAACGGCGCGTTGGGCGTCATGGCTGCATTGCTTCGGCGCGAGCGCACGGGCCGCGGCGATACGATCAGCGTCAGCCTGTTGAGCAGCATGATAGGCCTGCTGAGTTTTCACGCGGCGAACTATTTCGCCAACGGACAATTGCCTGCCCGCACGGGCAACGATCACGGTATCGTCGCGCCATACGGTCTGTTCGAAACGGCAGACGGTCAGGTGGCGATTGCGCCGTCGAACGACGCCATGTATGAAAAATTCCTGGATGCGCTGGAATTACAGGAGTTGCGCACCCATCCAGACTTTCAGGCGAACGCCGATCGCATGTTGAACCGGACCTCGATCAAAGCCATCATCGAGGCGCGCACTCGACAGCAAGCCACACACTACTGGATCGAACGCTTGAATCGCTATGGCGTCCCGTGCGGACAGGTGATGAACCTGCAAGAAGTCTTTGCCGATCCTCAAGTCGCGGATCAAGAAATGGCGATTGACGTCCCGCATCCTGATGGCCAACAGGTGCGCATGCTGGGCTTTCCCGTGAAGTTCGCCGAAGCCCCTTGCCGAGCGTACCGTGCGTCTCCTGAACTGGGCGGCGATACCGACGACGTACTCACCGGGCTGGGACTGTCTCGCGAGTATATTGAACAATTACGCCAGGCTGGCAAAGTCTGACATACCCACACCAGGCCTGCCATCAGGTCTTGTTTATATCGAGCAGTACGCAACGCTGGCGTCATGACCAGCGCGAACCCCCAAAGGAGACAGACATCATGCTACGTGCAACCCTACTCGCAGGCTGCTTTATGGCCCTGGCAATGCCCGCCGTCGCGCAAAAAAATTATCCCGACCAACCGATTCGCATCATCGTACCGTTCACGCCCGGCGGAGGTACCGATTTTCTTTCTCGCACCGTTGCAGCCAAATTGGCCGAGACCACCAAATGGAACGTCGTCGCAGAGAATCGCGCAGGCGCGGGTGGCACGGTAGGTATCTCGGCTGCAGCACGGGCACAACCCAATGGCTACGAAATCGTCATGGGCCAGACCGATAATCTGGCCGTCGCCCCCTCGCTCTATAGCAAACTCACCTACGACCCGATCAAGGACTTTGCCCCCATCGGCATCGTAGGTGAAGCCCCGCTCATCGTCGTAGCGGGCAAGAACAGTCCCTACAAATCGCTGGATGATTTGATCAAAGCCGCCAAGAAAGCCCCAGGCACCATCAACTATGGCTCGCCGGGCGCAGGCACCATTACCCATCTGGCTGCAGAGCTGCTGCAGCAAAAGGCCAATATCAAACTGGTGCACGTGCCCTACAAGGGCTCTGGTCCGGCGATGGCCGATCTGTTGGGTGGACAGATCCCCATCATCTTTACGTCGATCCCCTCATCGGCACCACAGATCAAAGCCGGCACCGTGATTCCGTTGGCGGTCACCTCGCCCAAGCGCAGCCCCGCCATGCCGGACGTACCGACCGTCGCCGAGCTGGGTTATCCCGATTTCGACGTGCGCGTCTGGTACGGTTTGCTGGCGCCGGCCCAGACAGACAAGCAGATTGTGCAGACCTTGAATACCGAGCTGAACAAAATCCTCGCGCTCCAGGACATTAAAGACGCGCTGTCAGCTCAAGGCGCAACGGCGATGCCCACAACGCCCGATCAATTTGCGCAAACGATCGAGCATGATCTCCATAAATGGAAACCGGTCATCAAGGCCGCCAATCTCAAGCTGGACTAGCGGCCTGATTGCAGCGACTACGCCGCCACACGCAGATGACGCTTGCCACGGCGGCCCGTCGCGGGGCTGGGAGCGGGGTTGAGCAAGCTGCTCGGGATATCGACGAGCAGTGCTTGCTCACCGGACTGACTGATCTGCCCGGGCAAGATCCAACTCTTGCCATCGCCGCACTCGGTATCCCGCAGATGTTGTGCCAGACGCATGGCGTCGTGTTCGGCACGCTCGCGGCTGGGACGGGCAACCTCGCAAAAACGCGTAAAGCTGAACGTCCAGTCGGACTCACGGCCAATGACCTCGACACACCCCCGATATTCGCCCAGGTCGGCCTCGTGCACACGAGGACGGATGGTATAGCTCACCTTGGAAGCGAACCCAGCATAAGTGTCCATAGCGGATCTCCCTGATGATGTCCTGCCCATTCAGAGTAGATCAATAACATGATCAAACTATGGCTATTTGCAATCTTTGAAAACCATTACGAAAAGGTTACATAAGCCATAATTCAGTACATTCGTGCCCTATTTTTGGGCTCAGATCTTGTCAGATCGCCGTCTTCCCCGTGAGTGAGTGCTTTGGCGGGGTTGTTTATTTTGGTCGGAATGTTGCGAGCCGCCCGAGGAATCCGCGGATTTTGTATCTGTGGAACGTTGCGCATGTGCGACACGGGGCGCCTGGGATGAGCGCATCTGACTGGCTGAACCGTCATGGGGCGTACGCCGTTCATGACCGTCACGCCGCTGAGAACGCTGACCCGGCTTTCCTGGATTCGCCAAAGCCGCGAAATCGGACGAAAACAAATCCCATGACGCAATGAACAACGCGGCAATCAGCGGCCCGATCACAAACCCATTCAATCCGAATAACCCCATCCCGCCCAGCGTGGAAATCAGCACCACATAATCGGGAAGCTTGGTGTCTTTACCGACCAGCAAAGGACGCAATACGTTATCGACCATGCCGATCACCAGCACACCGTACAAGGCCAGCGCCACACCTTGCCAAAGTTCGCCCGAGACCAGGAAATAGACGGCAACCGGCCCCCAGACCAAACCCGCACCGATGGCCGGCAGCAGCGACAGAAATGCCATCACTACGCCCCATAACACGGGCCCCTGGATGCCGAGGATATAAAAGATCACCCCACCCAGTGCGCCCTGCGCAGCGGCAACAGCGATATTGCCTTTGACGGTTGCCCGGATCACGGTGGTGAATTTGCGCAGCAAGTGCAGTTTGTGTGTATCGCTCAAAGGGATTGCCTCGCGTAACCGCGCCGACACAATCGAGCCATCACGCAACAAGAAGAACAACAGATACAGCATCACGCCAAAGCTGATCAGAAACTCAAAGGTGTTCTGGCCGATATTGAATGCCTGCGTGGCGATGTACTGACTGCCTTGCATGGCGCCCGCGGTCAGCTTTTCCTGCATGCTGGACAGATCTCCTATCCCGAAACGATCCATCATGTTTTGCACGCTGGCAGGCAACGCATCCAGGATCTGCTGTACATAAGAACCGAAGTTCAAATTCCCCGACTTGACGCGTTGGTACAGACTGGTGCCCTCCTGTACCAGCGAGCCGGCAATGAACGTTACCGGCACGATCACCACGACTAACACCAGCATCAACGAGATCAGTGCCGCGAGATTGCGCCGCCCGCCCAGCTTGGCGGCGATACGCCGATGAATCGGCGCAAAAATAATGGCCAGAATCGCGCCCCAGAAAACCGCGCCATACAGTGGCCACAATAGCCAGACAAAGGCGATCGACACGCCCACCAAGAGCAACAAGAAAAAGCGGTAATGCAGGTTGGAGCCATTCATAGCGTGAATTCCATGCGCGGCGTTGGCCGCGAGTGCTGCGATTGTACAAATGGTCGGATCATAGGGGCTGCAAAGTTTGCAGACGAGCTTGCGCCTGCTCGACGGCGGCAGCGTGACTATTCAACGTATCGAGCAGTTGGTTGAGTTCGCGTTGCACAGAGGGATCGCGCGCCGCGGCCGAGTCGGCCTCGATCGTGATCTGATCCGCGTGCTTGGCGATAAAATCCGCGGCACGCAGGGCATCGTCCAACGACGCCAGCGCTGTATCAGTCAGCTCGTCCAGAACGCCGGCAGACTGGGTCACGATCTTGTCGTAGGCCTCGGTATACACAGGCTGCAGGTCCGCAGGCTGCTCCCACTCGGCACGCTCGGACTGTGCGTGAGCCTGCGCCTGGTGCAATGCCTCTTGTCCGGCAGCCACGGCTTGACGGTCCGCCCGCAGGGTCTCGTGGCGAGCCTGCAGCTGCGCCAACGATGTCAGCCCCTCGTGCTCAAAGGCGTTCGCCAGATTCTGCACCTGTTGCTGCACGACATTATCCACGGCACTCAGCACAGCATATTGGTCGGCATAATCGCCCAACGCATCGCGCTGTGTCTCGTCCAGCGCGGGAACGCGGTGATCGGCAGTATCAATCACCTGTGTCTGCAGCCATGCAATAAACGCGGCACGCTGCTCCGGCTCCTTATTGACGCAGCCGGCAATGGCCATACTCAGCAAGACGATGCTGATGAACTGAAAGGCGATGCGCATGATTCTCCTGAAATACGCCGATACGGCTGTGGCCTCTCGCTCACACCGCAGCCGTATCGCTTACGCCGCATAGACTACCCTACAATGACGACATGAACGCATCCAACTCTTCGCCTTCTGTTACCGGCTCCAGCGAATCGCAACCCTGGGGTTACACCCATCCTGACTGCCGGGGCTCATCGGCATTCCTGTTTTTCACATCGGATCTCGCACGTGTGGTGAACCAGGAATTAGCCGGCCAGTCGCTGGATGACACCGCCATGGCCCGCGCACAACAAGCGGTCGACGCCTTGGTTCAACGGTATATAGACATCCAGGCAGCACCCGCGGCGTTCAATGGCCAGCGCATCCTTCTGAAGCTGGATACCGCGGCTTCGGGTGGTACGCCACAAGTCGCGCTGGAAATGTCACCGGAACTCGAAGACCAGATCATCGAAGCCCAACGCCTGGCACACCAGCAGGCCTCGATGCGCCAGTAATATTTTGTCATTTACTGCCGTGGGCTTGGTCCAGCAAGCCCATGGCAGCCACTGCTAAGAAAAGTCTTGCCAAAACAATAATTTAGCTTTATAGTAGAAAGCTTGGCAGTAAACGCCTCTAGGGATTTGCTCGGCAAAACGCTTGGCACATTATTTAAATCCATAATCCATCCCCGGCGGCAGTCTTGGCGAAATATACCCAACATCAATCCGCCATCCTGCCTTGACTCCATGGCCGTTGGCCATTTTTTAAATTGCCCCGCCCCAACCGAGGCACTCGCCGCATTGCGCATACGGCCAACGTCCGTGCAGCATTTGCGACTAAAGATTGACTCCCCTTTGGTCAACCCTGCGTTCAGGCAGCTTGCTCAAGGCTTGTCATTGCATTTCCATAACCATAACGAGAACTCAAAATGAACCACTCCATTCACCCTATTACGCCGTCTGAATTGCTGCCTCGCCGCGGACATACCAAGCTCGACCAGATGCCGATCCACGTCGGCGATATCGTGCACCTGCGGCCGGCTCATGGCCCAGCAATTCGCGCCACGGTGATTTACAACGCGCCGATCAACGGCACGGTCACGTACACGACCGAGGTCGTACGCCCCCGTGGCTGCGCAGACCAGCCCGGCATGCGTATTCGATTCCGTCACGAACACGTGCATCGGATCGAGCCTGTCCGCAAACAGGCGGCTTGATCCCTATCAAAACGCAGAATGCAGCAGGCCCGTGATAAAGTGGTTTTCCCTTTTCCGAGCCGGCTCCGCCCATGCTGCACACGCGTTCCTGTATTCGCATCTGGGACTTTCCCACTCGTCTATTCCACTGGGCCTTGGCCATCTGTGTCATCGGCGCCTACGTCAGCGTCAAGCTGGGCGGCCTGTACATGGACTGGCATGTCCGCTTCGGGCTGGCCACGCTAGGCCTGATCGTGTTTCGCGTGCTCTGGGGGCTGGTCGGTCCACGCTATGCGCGTTTTTCCACCTTTGTCCGCGGCCCCGGTGCTATCAAACGCTATATACAGGGCGCAGCGACCTCTGCCGGCCATAACCCCCTGGGCGCTTTGTCCGTCATCGCCATGCTGGCGGTACTCGGTTTTCAGACAATCAGCGGCCTGTTCATCAGCGACGACATCATGACGCAGGGTCCGTTATATGGCCGGATCGACGAGAGCGTCTCGTCCTGGCTCGCCTCATGGCATGAGCGCAATGAATGGATCATCATCGGGCTGGTCGTTCTGCATTTTGTCGCCATCATCTGGTACGTTGCGGTGCGCCGACGGCGTATCGTAGGTCCGATGATTACCGGCAACGCCCGGCCCCAGGACCTGCCGGCTGGCACACCGCCGACCGAAGACGGTCCCATGATCTGGCTGCGCGCCGCGATCATCGCGGCCGCGGTGACCGCCCTGGTATTGTGGATCCGCTCGCTGGAGCTGGTGGCGGATTTTTCGTTTTCGTAGTCACGCGCGCGCTGTGACAAGCACTACCCAGCAATGGTGGCGCGTGATGGAACGCTAAGCGCAGGCGCGGCGTCTCTATTGGCCGGCTTTGGCATCCTGCGCTTCTTCTTTGATCCACTCCGCGAACGCCCGGACTTCCGGGCGCTGCATGGCACCCGGCAGCGTGACGAGGTAATAGGCAAAGCGCGCCGGCCAGGGCTTGTCCAACACTTGCACGAGGCGGCCTGCGGCGATTTCCTCGCGCGCATATTCTTGCGGTACCAGGGCCAACCCTTGACACGCCGCAGCAGCCCGGATCAGCAGATAGTCGTCCTCGAACGCCGTGCCGCGCTCCGCGCGAGGATCCTTGGCCGCACCGTGCGCGGCGAACCAAAGCTGCCAGTCCACCCGGTCGGAATCGTGCAGGAGCGGGTAGTTCAGGCAGTCTTCCGGCTCTCGGATGGCATGGCTATTCGCCACTAGATCCGGGCAGGCCACCGGGACCAACACGGGAGCCATCAGGCGAGTGACTTCCAGGCCGGGGTAATTGCCCAGCCCATGCCGCAACGCCACGTCCACACCGTCGCGTCGCATGTCCATCAAGGCGGAAGTCGCCTCGACGCGCACCTCGATCTGCGGATGCCGCTGGTTAAAGCGACCCAATCGCGGCACCAGCCAGGACGCGGCGAAGGTGGCGACGGTACTGACCGTCAGCGTTTGGCGGCCCTTGAATGCTTCCAGCGTGTTTACGGCTTTGTCGATCTGCGCGAACGCTTCGAGCAGCGAAGGATGCACACCGGCGCCAGCTTCGGTCAGGCGCAAGCCCTGCCGTTCCCGCGTGAACAGCGTTATCCCAAGCCGGTCTTCCAGCAATCGAATCTGCTGACTGACTGCGCCGGAGGTGACATGCAGGGCTTCGGCGGCGGCCTTGATGCTGCCGCGCTGGCCAACTTCGACAAAGGTGCGTAGCGCCGGCAAAGGGAGTGAGGTAGCCATTCGATTTAGTTTTTCTAAAGACTTAAGCGAGAAATGATCGCTTCCGATTGTTTACTAATGCAGCGATGATCCAGGAAGTTTAGTGTGATGAGTTGCCTTTAGCAAACCTTAACCCTGGATGCTGTAATGATCGATCTTTACACCGACAGTTCGCCCAACGGCTTCAAAGCGACGATTGCTCTGGAAGAACTGGCCTTGCCCTACCGTCTGCACCATGTCCGCCTCAATGCGGGTGAACACCGGCAGCCAGCATTCCTGGCGCTGAACCCGCATGGCCGCATCCCGGTCATCACCGACGATGAAACCGGCATCACGCTGTTCGAGTCGGCCGCCATCCTGCTCTATCTGGCCGAGAAGACCGGCCGGCTGCTGCCGCATGGTCCCGCGCAGCGCTGGGAGGCGATCAAGTGGCTGCAGTTCCACTCATCCAGCGTCGGCCCCATCATCGGGCAGCGTGTGCATTTCGAGCTGTTCGCCGAGGACAAGATACCGGCCGCCATCGAGCGTTTCCGCCAGCTGACAGAAAGTGTGTTCGCCGTCGTAGATAGCCGCCTGGCCCGGCAATCTTACCTGGCCGGTGATGATTACTCGATCGCCGACATTGCGCACTTTGGCTGGACGCACATCGCGCGCATCGTCGACTTCGATTTCAGCCAGCACAAGCACATGAGCGCCTGGCATGAACGGGTAGCGCAGCGGCCTGCCGTGCGCAAGGGCATCACACTGCCCGAACCGGCAACGGGCGCATGAGGGAGGCCGACACGATGGACACTACAAGCACGATTACGCCCCTCATCAAAGGTGCGCCGTCTACCGCGTTTCACTCCCATCCCGGCTACAGGCGCATGTTCGCGCCCGACCGTCTGACCATTGGCATCTTTCTGCCGCTGCGCTTTTACGAGGGCGATATGCGCGTCCTGAGCGGACAGGCGGAACTGGTGGAAATCATCGACCGCCACGGCTTCGCCGCCGTGTGGGTGCGTGACGTGCCCTTGTTCGACCCCCGGTTTGGCGATGCCGGGCAGGTTTTCGATCCCTTCAGCTATCTGACATTTCTCGCCGCACGAACGAAGAACGTGGCACTGGCAACGGGCAGCGCCATTTTTTCGCTGCGCCATCCGATTGACCTGGCCAAGGCATCGGCAACCATCGACATATTGTCGGGCGGCCGCCTGGTGCTGGGCATCGCCTCAGGCGACCGGCCCATCGAGTTCCCTGCCTATGGACTGGAACACGGGGAGCGCGGCGAGCGGTTTGTGCAGGCTGTCGCCTACTTCCGCCGACTCATGCAGGCCGGCCGGCTGACAATAGATTTGCCCTTGGGGCGTTTTGAGAATGCGGAATTCCTGCCGCAGCCCGCTACGGGTTCGATTCCGCTGATCGTGACCGGCTCATCAGGCCAATCACTGGCCTGGATCGCCGAGCACGCCGATGGCTGGCTGACCTATCCCGATGCCACGAACACGCCCAAAGGGCCTCAGCGCCTCGCCCAAAAAATCCGTGCCTGGCGCGACCTCATTCCCGATGGCGGCTTTCGTCCGCACATGACAAATGAGTGGCTGGATTTGGTGGACGACCCCCACCATCCGCGCACGCCGCTGCAAGGCGGCTACGTTCTGCGCACCGGACGCCATGGCCTCATCGCCTTGCTGGAGGAATGGCAGGCGGCAGGTGTCAATCATGCTGCGCTGGGGATACAGTTCGCGCGGCGACCAGCGGCCGAGGTGATTCAGGAACTGGCCGAGGACGTGTTGCCGCATTTCCCCACACATCCAGGGCCGCCGACTATCACGGCCCCCTGGTGATGGTAAAAAAAACCCACCCCGGCCTAATGCCTCGGGTGGGTTTGCCGGCGGATTGCTTCGCGCTTATTTCTTTTCGCGATAGCTATCGTGGCAGGATTTACAACTGGAGCCTACGCCGCCAAACGCCGCGCGAACCTTGTCCAGGTCACCGGAGTCGGCAGCCACCTGCAGCTTGGCCAGATTGTCTTTCAGTGCATCGCGCTTTTGCTGAAAGCCCGCGGCGTCACTCCAGACCTCTGGGCGCGCCTCGCCACCCTCGGTACCCGGCCCAAAGCCCGCCCAGGGCAATTCGGCCAGGGTGTTGAGCAATTTCACATTGGCTTTGATTTGCTCGGCATCGTAGGGGGCCTGCCCCTTGATCACTGGCTGCATGCGGCCGAAATGTGAGGCCATCAGCGTCAAAGCGGCCTGGCGGTATTTGATAGCGTCAGCCGGCTTGGCAAACTGTGCCTGCGCCGGAGCGGACCACAGAGACACAGCGATCGTACAGGCCGCAGCGGCCAGCAAGGGGAATTGCTTCATAGGGGGATCTCCCGATAGGTGCGACGAGGTGCCGGACCAGCCGGCACACACGACTATACCTCTCGTGCGAGACCAGCGGCCAGCCCAATATAGGAACGCGGCGTCATGGCCAACAAACGCGCCTTGGCCTCGTCCGGCAAGGCCAGACCGCTGACGAATTCGCGCAAGGCGGATTCGGTAATGCCTTTACCGCGGGTCAGGGCCTTGAGTTGTTCGTACGGCTGCGGCAGGCCATAACGGCGCATGACGGTCTGCACGGGCTCGGCCAGGACCTCCCAGCAGGCGTCGATGTCGGCGTCGATGGCGGCCGTGTTGACCTCGAGCTTGCCCAGGCCACGCAGGCAGGAATCCCACGCCACCAGGCAGTAACCCAAGCCTACACCGAGGTTGCGCAGCACGGTCGAGTCGGTCAGGTCACGCTGCCAGCGCGACACGGGCAGTTTTTCCGATAGATGACGCAGCACGGCGTTGGCCAGGCCAAGGTTGCCCTCGGAATTCTCGAAATCGATGGGGTTGACCTTGTGCGGCATGGTGGACGAGCCGACCTCGCCTTCCTTGAGGCGCTGCTTGAAATAGCCCAGCGCCACATAGCCCCAGATATCGCGGTCCAGATCGAGCACGATGACGTTGGCACGGGCCACGGCGTCGAACAACGCGGCCATCCAGTCATGCGGTTCGATCTGAATAGTGTGACGGTTTTGTGTCAAACCCAGCCCGCCGAGCACACGCGCGCTGAAAGCGGGCCAGTCGATTTCGGGATAGGCCGACAGATGCGCGTTGTAGTTGCCCGTAGCGCCGTTGAGCTTGGCCAGCGGTTCGACCGCCTCGATAGCGGCGATCGCGCGTTGCAAGCGCGCAGCGACGTTGGCGAATTCCTTGCCCAGCGTGGTGGGGCTGGCGGGCTGGCCATGAGTACGCGACAGCAGGGGCTGGTCGGCATACTGGCGAGCCATGCCGCCCAGCGTGTCCGCGATCTGGCGCAAACGCGGCACTACGACCTCAGCGCGAGCGCGCGTCAACATCAGGGCGTGCGAGGTGTTGTTGATGTCCTCGGACGTGCAGGCAAAGTGGATGAACTCGGCCGCGCGCGCCAGCTCCTCATCGCCTGCGACCTTTTCTTTCAGCCAATACTCGACCGCTTTTACGTCATGGTTCGTGGTGCGCTCGATGTCCTTGATGCGAGCGGCGTCGGCCTCGGAAAAATCGCTGACCAACTGGGCCAGGCGCGTCCGTGCGCCCTGCGAAAAGCTCGGCAGCTCGGGCAGACCGGCATCCGACAACGCCACCAGCCAGGCAACCTCGACCTCGACGCGATGCGCCATGAAGCCGGCTTCGGACAACAAGCCCCGCAGCGCATCCCCGCGTGAGGCATAGCGGCCATCTAGCGGCGAAAGAGCATTGAGGTGACTGATTTGGTCGGCGATCTGCATGGCGTGAACGGATAAAAAAAGAGATAGGCAACCTGTAATTTTATCACCCAGGGCAGAGTCATCATGCGGTAAAAAGGTCACGCAGGGCGATCTTTGCATTTTTACGGGGTCTGCCCTGCTATACTTCGCCCGCTTTCCGACTTCGCCTGTGGCCCCCATGAAACTAATCGGTTCACTCACTAGCCCCTACGTTCGCAAAGTGCGAGTCGTCATGGCCGAGAAAAAGCTGGATTACCAGCTCGAACTCGAAAATGTCTGGTCACCCGACACGCAAATCCAAACCTACAACCCGCTAGGGAAAGTGCCCTGCCTCGTCATGGAAGACGGCGGCGCGCTGTTTGATTCGCGCGTGATCGTCGAGTACGTGGACACGCTCTCGCCTGTGGCGCGGCTGATTCCTCAATCCGGCCGCGACCGCGCGGCAGTGAAATGCTGGGAAGCCATCGCCGATGGCCTGCTGGATGCCGGCATCCTGATCGTCCGCGAAAACCAGCGCCCCGAGGCGCTGCGCAGCGCGGACTGGATCGAACGCCAATACGGCAAAATCGACGCCGCCCTGCACGCCATGGACGAAAGCCTGGGCGAGCAGCCTCACTGCATGGGCGTCAATTACAGCCTGGCGGATATCGCCGTGGGCTGCGCCCTCGGCTATCTGGACTTGCGGTTTTCTCATCTGAACTGGCGCGAGAGCCACGCCAACCTGGCACGCCATTACGAAAAACTCTCGGCACGCCAATCGTTTATCGATAGCGTCCCGCCGCCTCCTGCAGCCTGAAAAAGCCGAAAAAACGCCCCGAAGCCCGGATTTCGAGTCCGGCCTTCGGGGCGTTTTTCTTATAGCGTTCCGTCAACACCGCAGGGTGTGAACTACCTTTGCGGGAACGTGATTATCTGCGCGGGACGGTCTGGGATAAAACAGCCCGCGCGCCGCTCGCAGCTCAGTGACTGAAAGCCTGCACAGCCTTGAACAACATGTAGGCTGACAGGGCGAACAACAGGCAGGCAAAAACCCGCTTCAACGTGCTGACCGGCAGTTGGTGCGCCATACGGGCACCCGCTGGGGCCGTCAATACGCTGGTGGCCACCAGCGCCAGCAAACCGGGCCAGTAGATATAGCCCAGCATGCCCGGCTGCGAGATGCTCTGACCCAAGCCCGAGATGATATAGCCCGCACTATTGGCCAGCGCAATCGGAAAACCCAAGGCAGCCGACGTGGACACCGCCGCATGCAGGGCGACGTTACACCACACCATGAAAGGCACGGACAGAAAGCCGCCCCCTGCCCCCACCAGGCCGGATATGAAGCCTATTCCCACGCCCGCGGCAGAGGTGCCGACGATGCCAGGCATCTGACGCGAAGGCTTGGGCTTGGAGTTACGCAGCATGTTCCAGCCCGAGTAACTCACAAACAAGGCGAAAAACAGCGACAGCCAGGCCGTGCTGATCGCGGCAAATGCGGCACCGCCCGACAACAGGCCGCCCACGATGATACCGGGCGCCATGGCGAGGACGATCTTCCATTGGATGGTGCCCTTGCGCTGATGCGCCCGGACACTCGATAGCGAAGTGAACAGAATCGAGGTCATCGACGTGGCAATCGCGGCATGCACGATCAAGTCTGGTTGCATGCCATTCCAGGCAAACAACATCGTCAGGAACGGCACCAGCAACATTCCGCCGCCGATGCCCAGCAATCCTGCCGCAAACCCGGCAACCGCCCCCAACGCCAGCAAGCACACCACTAGCACGACATTGACATCCACTTCGACCTCCTCTTCGTTAACGACACACCTGAGACCATCGTGGCATATGCCATGACTCAGGTAACAACGCCGTCCCCTCCGGACGGCAGCTCAAATCATCTTGACGCGCTTGAGGCGCATCGCGGTATTACCCGAGGAAACGCATCGAACAATCCCCGCATCATGCAATCAGGGCGCGCGCAACACGCCCCTCTAAGACATTACGCCTCCGATGACGCGATGATCCCTCCACCCAGGCATACATCCCCGTCATACAACACGGCCGATTGCCCCGGCGTCACTGCCCATTGCGGTTGGCTGAACGACAACTCGAATGCGCTCAGATCCGCCGACACCACATGACTGGCCGCATCGGGCTGCCGATAGCGCGTTTTGGCGCCGTAATCCTTTGCCTCAGGCGGCCGGCCCGCGATCCAACTGGCGTCCAGCGCCTGCAACCGATCAGACAAGAGCCACGGGTGATCATGCCCCTGTACGACGTACAACACATTGCGCGCCAGGTCCTTGCGGGCGACATACCAGGCGTCTGCCGTACCGTCGTCGCGCTGGCTGCCCTTGACACCGCCTACGCCCAGGCCCTTGCGTTGGCCCAGGGTATAAAACGACAGGCCGTGGTGACGCCCGACTCGCTTGCCCTCTGGCGTCAGGATATCCCCCGGTTCGGTCGGCAAATAGCGATTCAAAAACTCGCGGAACGGCCGTTCACCGATAAAACAAATACCAGTGGAATCTTTCTTGGCCGCATTGTGCAAACCAATTTCGTGCGCAATGCGCCGGACCTCGGTTTTATGAATCTCGCCCAAGGGAAACAGCGTGCGCGACAGTTGCGCCTGATTCAGGCGATGCAGGAAATAGCTTTGGTCCTTGGTGCCATCCAGCGCCTTGAGCAACTGGTATTCGGGGCCGCTCTGACCCTCGACGGCACGCACCCGCGCGTAATGTCCAGTCGCAATGTGGTCGGCGCCCAGCGTCATGGCATGATCGAGGAACGCTTTGAATTTGATCTCGGCGTTACACAAGACGTCGGGATTTGGCGTACGCCCTGCGGAGTATTCACGCAAAAACTCGGCAAAGACGCGGTCTTTGTATTCGGCAGCGAAATTGACGTATTCGAAATCCACGCCGACCAGGTCGGCCACACTGGCTGCGTCCAGCAGATCCTGGCGGGTCGAGCAGTACTCGGAATCGTCGTCGTCTTCCCAGTTTTTCATGAACAGGCCGATGACCTCGTAACCCTGCTGCTTGAGCAGCCAAGCGGTTACCGAAGAGTCAACGCCGCCGGACATGCCGACGACGACGCGGCCTTTGCCGGAGGGAGAATGGGGAGTTAAAGACATGATGGCGGGATTTTATCGCGTCTTGCTGGATCCCCTTGTTTGTATTCCCATGCAGGTGGCAGGGTGTTTTTGTTTCAGTAACGGCCTCGGGCGGCCCCTGATGTTCATTGCCACTAAAAAAGCACCCGTAACTTGGAGACAACGTGAGCCGCGTGTTGGCGGGCAAATGCCATGCCGGCCCGTAGAGCCCGCCGAACCTGCCTTGTCAGGCGGGGGGCAGTCGGCTGGGCATGTCTGAGTGGAGCGCAGCGGAGCGAGTTTGCCCAGCCGCCCCGCCTGGCGAGGCAGGTGAAGGGGAGTCTGGCCGCGCAGGCGGCCAGACCGGGCGACAGGGCCGGCATGGCATTTGCCCGCCAACACGCGGCGCTTATAGAACCGAGCATTACGCATGCCACCATACCCTACACGCAAAGACGGGTTCACCCGCGCGCCATCAACCTCTCATCCACCACTTCAATCCAATGCCGCACCGGCACATCCGTCCCACTCTGCAGATGCGACACACACCCAATATTCGACGAAACAATCACCGACGGCTCCGCCTGTGAAATCGCCGCGAGCTTCCGATCCCGTAACGTCAACGCCATCTCCGGATTCAACACCGAATACGCCCCCGCCGACCCGCAGCACAGATGCGTATCCGCAAACGGCTGCAACTCAAAACCCAAGTCACGAAGCAGCCTTTCACTCAACGGACGCAACCCTTGCCAATGCTGCAAAGTACATGGGGGATGAAACGCCGCACGCCCACCCGGCGCCAACCGGGCACGCAGCACCTCAGCATGAGGCGCAACGATTTCCGCGACGTCCTTGACTAAAGAAACAATGCGTTCCGCACGACTGGCGTAATTAGCATCATGGCGTAGATGGTGCGCGTATTCCTTCACCATCGCGCCACAGCCAGACGCATTCATCACAATCGCCTCAACGTTGCCTGCTTCGATCAGGGGCCACCATGCATCGATATTGGCGCGCATCTGATCGAGTGCATCCGCTTGCGCATCGAGGTGAAAATTCACGGCGCCACAACATCCTGCGCCAGGAGCCAATCGTGCACCAATGCCGATCGCATCGAGCACTCGGATCGTGGCAGCGTCGATGGTCGGCATCATGGAGGGCTGCACACAGCCCGTCAGCATCAGCACCTGGCGCGTATGCTGCGCCACAGTTGGCAATGCCCCGGGATCACGACGCACGGGAACTTTGCGCTTGAGCGCGTCCGGCAACACATGACGCAGCGCCTGCCCCAAACGCATCGCAGGGCCGAACAACGACGAATTAATGCCTTTGCGCAACAACAGACGGCGCATACGATCAGACCAAGACCGGCTGACCTTCTGATCTACCAAGTGGCGACCGATATCAATCAAATGCCCATATTCCACGCCCGACGGGCACGTGGTTTCGCAGTTGCGGCATGTCAGGCAACGGTCCAGATGCTGTTGCGTGGCTTGCGTGGGCTCGGCGCCCTCCAGGACCTGCTTGATCAAATAAATACGCCCGCGCGGACTGTCGAGCTCGTCGCCCAACACCTGATAAGTCGGACACGTCGCCGTGCAAAACCCGCAGTGCACGCAACGACGCAGAATAGCGTCGGCTTCGCGGCCCTCGTTAGTGTCTCGCACCCAGGAAGCTAAATTGGTCTGCATACTGCGCTATAGCTCCAACACCATTCGGCCAGGATTGAATAATCCCGCAGGATCCAGCTCTTGTTTCAATCGCCGTGTAATGGCGGCGACACCGGACGATAGAGGATGAAAGACCCCATCGGCCGGAATCGCGCTGCCGGCAGATCGGAACAAGGTGGCATGCCCGCCCAACTGCTCTGCCCTCGCCCGGACCGCCTGCGCATCGAGGTTGCCGCTCAGCCAGCGCTGGCCACCGCCCCACTCTACCAAGGTCGGCACACCAAAGTCTTGCGCCGGTGTGGTCGGCGGCAATGCGACACGCCACAACGGTCGATCTTGTTTGAAAAACGGATGCACCTGTTCGCGCAAAGACGTCCACCACAGATGGGCTTGCTCAGCGTCCAACTCATCACCGCCTATGCTTGCCTTGGCGGCACGGATGGCAGGCGGCGCCCCGGACAGCCGCACGGTGACATAGCCTGCGGGGTTGGCGTTGCCGGCAGCGTTGGCCATACTCGCAGCGTCAGCGCCAATGGCCGCGTTGGCGCCATGATCCGCCTGTGCAGCGCCAGCGTCGTATCCATCAGCGGGACTCCAGCTCGTCGCCGAGATCGCCAATGGTTGGCTGCGCCATTGCGCAAAGTACGTCAGCGCCTCTTGCTGCGTCGCCTCGAATCGCAGGCTGCATTCTTCGAAGGGTTTGGGCAGGACCTTGAGAGAAACGTCGATGATCGCCCCAAAGATGCCCAACGATCCCGCGAGCAGGCGCGATACGTCGTAGCCCGCCACGTTTTTCATGACCTCTCCGCCAAATGACAAGAGACGGCCCTGCGAATCCAGTAGGCGCGCGCCCAGCACAAAGTCGCGCACGCTGCCTGCGGTCATGCGGCGCGGCCCGGCCAAGCCGGCCGCCACGCATCCGCCGACCGTAGCCGAAGCGCTGAAATGTGGCGGCTCGAACGCCAGCATCTGGCCTTGTTCGGCCAGTTCGGCCTCGAGCATGGCCAGCGGCGTGCCTGCACGCACCGTCACGACGAGCTCAGAGGGCTGATAATTGATGATGCCGTTGTAGGCGGTCATATCCAACAGGCAGTGCCCGTCTTGCGGTGTCACCGGACGGTGGTTGCCGTAAAACGATTTGCTGCCGCCGCCACGGACGAATAACGGCTTGTGACCGGCGTGCGCGGTCATGACCTGATCACACAGCTCCGACAGAACGAATTCCATACTCGACGAGCCTAAAAACGCGAGAGATCAGGAAAGCGCAGCTCCCCGCCATGCACATGCATCTTGCCGTATTCGGCGCAGCGTGCGAGGGTCGGAATGACTTTTTCAGGGTTTAACAGACCGGGCGGATCAAACGCCCGCTTGACAGCCAGGAATGCCTCCAGCTCATCACGCGAAAATTGCACGCACATTTGATTTATCTTCTCCATACCCACCCCGTGTTCCCCAGTCAGGGTGCCTCCTACTTGCACGCACAATTCGAGAATTGCCGCGCCAAATTTTTCTGCCCGCTCGACCTCGTCAGGCTTATTTGAATCAAACAAGATCAGCGGATGCAGATTGCCGTCGCCCGCATGAAAGACATTCGCGCAGCGCAGCTCGAACTCGTCCTCCATCTGCTCGATCGCACCCAGCACACGCGCCAGATGACGGCGAGGGATCGTGCCGTCCATGCAATAGTAGTCAGGCGAAATACGCCCTGCTGCAGGAAAGGCATTCTTGCGTCCGGCCCAGAACAACAAACGCTCGGCCTCATCGCGCGAGACTTGCAAACGCGTCGCGCCGGCCTGGCCAAAGATGGCCTCCATGCGCTCGACCTCATGCGCGACCTCTTCGACCGTGCCGTCGGACTCGCACAGCAGAATGGCTTGGGCCGCCATGTCATAGCCGGCTTTCACAAAAGGCTCGACCATTTGCACGGCGCGGCGGTCCATCATTTCCAGGCCAGCAGGGATGATGCCAGCCGCAATCACGTCGGTCACGGCCTGCCCGGCGGTCTCGACACTGGAAAAACTGGCCATGACCACCTGGGCGCACGCGGGTTTCGGAATGAGTTTAACGGTGATTTCCGTCACCACACCCAGCATGCCTTCGGAACCGATGAACAAGGCCAATAGATCCAGACCCGGCGCATCTGGCGCCTCGGATCCCAACTCGACCACCTCACCGTCTACGGTGACTACACGCACTCGCAATACATTGTGAACCGTGAGACCGTACTTCAGGCAGTGCACGCCGCCGGAGTTTTCCGCCACATTGCCACCGATGGAACAGGCGATCTGGCTGGAGGGGTCAGGTGCGTAATACAGGCCGTGGGGCGCCGCAGCCTCGGATATCGCCAGGTTGCGTACACCAGGCTCGACCACCGCCGTGGCACTGACGGGATCGACTCGCCGGATACGGTTGAATTTCGCCAACCCCAGCAGCACACCTTGTGCGTGCGGCATGGCGCCGCCCGATAGACCTGTTCCTGCGCCTCGGGCCACGATAGGAACACTCAACCGTTTGCAGACTCGCATGACGGCGATGACTTGCTCTTCGGTCTCGGGCAACACCACGATAGGCGGCAAGGCCCGATAGAGGGACAAGCCATCGCATTCGTAAGGACGAGTGTCCTCCTCGCGATGCAGGATGCAATGCGTGGGCAAGACACTGTGCAGCGCATCCAGAACCGGACTCGCGGAAAACGATTGCTCGGTGTGACGCAAATTGGGCTCAACCAATGAGTTCATTTCTAAACAATAGCGTGTCGCTATCAATCGTGGCAGAGCGGATTTACCCGCATCCGCCACATCATCCTTGTCCAGACCGGCAGTTCAGCGAACCGCGGCGTCGCGTCTTACCAGTTGATGATTTTGCCGGGATTGAGGATGTTATTGGGATCGAAGGCGTGTTTCAGGCTACGCATCAGCGCCAGGGCGTCTTCGCCATGCTCTTCTGCCATGAATTGCATCTTGTGCAGACCGATTCCATGCTCGCCGGTGCACGTGCCATCGGCTGCAATCGCACGCCTGACCAAATTGTGATTAATCGTTTCCGACTCGCGCCATTGCGCCTCGTTGTCGGGATCCAGCAACATCAGCACGTGAAAATTACCGTCTCCGACGTGGCCGACGATCGTGTAAGGAAAGCTGGCACGATCCAGTTCCTCGACTGTCTCGCGCACGCAATCCGCCAAACGCGAAATAGGCACGCACACATCGGTCGTGCTCGCACGGCATCCCGGCCGCAGCTGCAGGCCGGCAAAATAAGCAGCGTGCCGTGCCGCCCACAGTCGGCTGCGGTCCTCGGGACGCTCGGCCCATTCGAAATCCATGCCGCCATGATCGGCCGTAATGCCTTGCACGATCTCGGCTTGCTCTTGTACACCCGCCGGGCTGCCGTGGAACTCGAACACCAGCAACGGTGTCTCGCGCAACGTCAGTTTGCTGTGCAGATTGACCGAACGCACGGCGGCCTCGTCCATGAACTCGACACGTGCCACCGGCACACCCATCTGGATGATTTCGATCACGCTTTGCACCGCGTCGTTCAACGACGGGAAATTGCAGATCGCGGCGGACACCGCCTCGGGCTGCGGATACAGGCGCACCGTGACTTCGGTAATGATGCCCAGTGTTCCCTCGCTGCCGACAAAGACGCGGGTCAGATCGTAGCCCGCCGACGATTTGCGGGCGCGGCTCGCGGTGCGCACGATACGGCCATCGGCCGTCACCACTGTCAACGACACCACGTTTTCGCGCATCGTGCCGTAACGCACCGCATTCGTACCCGAGGCTCGCGTAGCCGCCATCCCGCCCAGGCTGGCATCTGCGCCCGGATCGATCGGGAAAAACAAACCGGTATCGCGGATCTCTTCGTTCAGTTGCTTGCGCGTCACGCCGGCCTGCACCGTCGCGGTCAAGTCTTCGGCATTGACCACCAGCAACTGATTCATCTGCGACAGATCAAGACTGATACCGCCCTGGATCGCCAGCAAATGCCCTTCGATCGACGATCCTGCACCGTAGGGAATCAGCGGCACGCGGTGTTCGTTGCACAAGCGCGCCACTGCAGCGACCTCTTCAGTACTTTGCGCAAAGACCACCGCATCGGGCAGCATGGGCGGATACGGTGACTCATCGCGGCCGTGATGCTCGCGCACGGCCTCGGCGACAGACAGGCGATCCGCAAACCGCTCACGCAGCGCATCCAGACAGGCGGCGGGAACAGGTCGGCGCAAAGATTCAGTATGGGCAGGAGCGTTCATGGCAGGCAAACGGCGTAGAAAGTAAAAAAACCTATTCTACGCCCTGCGCAGCCTCACTTCCCCACAACAGCCGCGGCCAGCCGCCGGGCTTTCACCGCCCCAGCGAGCCGCTCCAATACCGCCACCGAAGCATCCCAATCGATGCAACCGTCGGTGATACTCTGGCCGTACACCAGCGGTTCGCCGGGCACCATATCCTGGCGGCCTGCGACCAGATGGCTTTCGATCATCAAGCCGACAATACGCGTATCGCCTGCTTCGAGCTGCCGCGCGACATCATCCACGACCAAGGGTTGGTTTTCCGGTTTTTTGCTGCTGTTGGCATGGCTGGCATCGATCATCACGCGCTGCGCTAGACCGGATTTCGCCATATCCTCGCAGGCTGCCGAGACACTGGCTGCATCGTAATTAGGCGCCTTGCCGCCGCGCAGGATAACGTGGCAGTCCTCGTTGCCGGCCGTCGAGACGATGGCCGAATGCCCGCCTTTGGTCACCGACAGGAAATGGTGAGGCTGCGAGGCAGCCTTGATCGCGTCCACGGCGATCTTCACATTGCCGTCTGTGCCGTTCTTGAAGCCGACCGGACACGACAGGCCGGAAGCCAGCTCTCGGTGAACTTGGCTTTCGGTCGTGCGCGCCCCGATGGCGCCCCAGGACACCAGGTCGGCGATGTACTGCGGCGTGATCATATCCAGAAACTCGCAGCCGGCCGGCAGGCCTTGGCTATTGATGTCCAGCAACAACTCACGGGCCACGCGAATACCGCGATTGATATCGAAACTGCCGTCCAGCCCCGGGTCGTTGATCAAGCCTTTCCAGCCCACCGTCGTGCGTGGTTTCTCGAAATACACACGCATCACGATTTCCAGCTCGCCACGCAAGCGATCGCGCACGGGCTTCAGGCGCTGAGCGTATTCGAGTGCAGCCTTGGTGTCGTGGATCGAACACGGGCCGATGACCACGATCAGACGGTCATCCATGCCATGCAGAATGCGATGCATCGCCTGGCGCGCGGCGAATACCGTTTCGGAGGCCTGCTGGGTGCAGGAAAACTCGCGCATGACGTGCGAGGGCGGATTCAGTTCTTTGATTTCGCGGATGCGAAGATCGTCGGTATTGTGTGACACGAGAGACTCCTGGGTGACCCACCAGGCTGGCGGCAAAAAAAACCGCCAGCGACGCTGGCGGTTTTTTAGGGAATTTTGTGCGGACTTTAGTCCAAGTGCGTCCCTTCCTCCGCCAGCGGCTTCAGAAAACCATAAAAATAAAAGTAAAAGGCGGGGGACGCGAATTTCATAGGCAGAAACTCTAGCACAAGAACGAAAAAACGTCCATTCGTGATGGCCATTCCATGGGGGTCAATCAGTAATTAATAAAAAAACAACATACTGTGACGAAATATAGTCTTTTATGTATTATCGGTGACATGGAGTATCCATATGAAATTTTGCCTAACTCATTCGCCGCTTTGCTCCCGCGCCCCATACAGCTGCAACTGTTAAATCATTTTGATCTATTTGTTGATCGCGAGAGCCGAGCCAGTCAACTGACCTACGATAAGCCACGCTTATTGCTGGCGATCCTTGCATTAGCCAACGGCGAAGCCCTCTCCCGCAATCGCCTGGCGCACATGCTGTGGCCCAATCTGTCAGAGTCACAAGGCAAGACCCGTTTTCGGCATGCATTACATGTATTGCGTCAGGCGCTGGGATCGCACCATACCGTGCTTCAGAGCCAAGATGATCGCTTGGCTATCGCGCCGGAGTCCCTCCAGGTCGATGTGATCACGTTGCTTGCTGATGGCCCAAGCGCCATGACTGATGAAATGTGCCTGACACTGTACCGGGGCACATTGCTAGAAGACCTATGCTCCCGCATGGACGGCCCGCTGGACGAGTGGTTCCAACATTGGAATCAGCGCCTGAACACCCGAATGGCCCAATGCAGGCAAAGGCTGGTTTCGATGTGGACGGCCGAGGGTCGTGTGCAGCATGCGTTGACGCAAGCGCGTCAATGGATTCAACGATGGCCCGGCGAAGATAGCTGTCACCAGTTGCTGATTGACCTGCTGGTGCGCGATAAGCGCTACACCGAGGCGCGCCAGGCCTACGATCAATACGCGGCCATGCTGCGCCTGCGCGCCGATACACAACCCGACGAGCACACGCAGGCACTGATTGCCAAGCTGCCTCCGCCGACGTCCCTGTCGTTGACGCCGAACACCGAGGGCCGACAGCATCATTATCGGCCACTGGCGGTGCTGACCGTGACGTTGCGCTGCCTCGTGGAAAATGCGGCGAGTCTGCTGCAGACGGATGCCTTGACGTGGCTTCACCGGGTCGACCTCGCCGTTCGGCGCAACGCCCAGTTGTACGGGGGATGGGTGGCACCAGCCGGGGCCAATCAGTTCATCATTTATTTTGGATTTCCCAACCGGTCGGAACGGCCGGTGCTGCGCGCTGTCGCACTGGCTCGCACTTTGCGTGAGCTGCCATTGCCCCGAGTATTGTCGATGCACATGGGCGTGCACGCGGACATCGGCCTATGCGACGACAGTCAACCCGACTATGGCAATCTGCTCGCGCAAACGGCGCTGACGCTGGCCATGCATGGGAACTGGAGCGAAATCCTGCTCACAGCTCAAGCCCACGCACGCATGATGGAATACGACGTCCTGGAGACACGGCGCAATGGCAAGATGGTGCGCCTGCTAGGGAATACTTCCGCGCCAGAATTGCAAAAAGCGGTCGGGCGCGCGACCGAACTGAATATGCTATTGCAGACGCTGCGCCGCTGCGATATCGAGGCTCGCAACGAGACCATGTCGATCATCGGCGTCCCGGGCGCCGGCAAATCGCTGCTGGCGAGCAATCTCGCCTGGCACGCGAGCCAGATGGATACCGATGTGGTGTGGCTGCAATGTTTACAGGACCAGCAAACCAACGCTTTGCACCCCCTTCGCCTATGGCTCATGAGTCGGCTACCCGCCTCGTTGGATCCTGTCACTGACGAGATGCTGAGCACGGCGCTCGGCCTGCCGATTGCCATGTGTACGCCACTGGCAAATCTGTTTCGCCTGGACACGCCGGCACACAGGACAAACATCCGGCCAGAAACGCTGGAAATTGCCAGCCGCGCGATCATGAGTCCCTGGCGTCCAGATCGTCCATTACTCATCGTGTTCGAAGACATCCAATGGGCAGACGCCGTGACAAAAGAATGGCTAGCGCTAATGGCCAATATTTCACTCGGGCGCTCCTCAATGTTATTGACGACGCGGCGCGGCACATTGACCTCGCCGCGCATCGCGTCCGACTTGCCGCTCGATCCATTGGATGAGAAGGCTTACCTCGACATCGCGTCGCAGCGTGCTCGCAAACTGAAGCTGGACAAATCCACCCTGGCAGATATTGCCAGGCTGGGGGGTGGTGACCCTTCGCACCTGACCGCCTTGATGACCGATATTGCGATCAAAGTTCCTCAAGAAACACCAGGCAGCTCGAAGCTGCCCGCTCTCTCGCACGAAAGAGCCTGGATAAAGTCCGGCGTAGCCGGCGCTCAATACCAGCCCGTCAGTTTGACGGACAGGCTGTACGTGCAACTCCCGTTGTTGGATGCGGGCACGCGCAAGCTGGCGTATCTGTGCGCTCTATTCGACGCCCCGCTATCGACCGTGGATGCGACGAGCATCATGCTCTGCAGCGAGCAGACGCTGCATCAACGGCTAAAGGTATTGCAGTCGTCGGGCATCGTATCGGCGCATGCGAACCATACGTGGTCTTGTCCCGTGTTGGTGGCTCATATCATTCGCGGCCAGCTAAGCCCGGCAGAGTATGAACAACTGAACCAGGAAATCGCTCAGTATTTGTTGAATACCGAGCTACCACCTGCACGCATCGCGCATTTTCTGGAACAGATCAAGGATGCTCGCGCGCCGATATCGTGGAAAAACGCCGCGACGACCGCGCTCAGGGCAGGCCAACTGCATGAAGCAGACGCGCTGATTTCCAAAGCCCTGAGCTGCAACGAACTGATCCCCTCGGATGCAGAGCGCGATCAGTTCGTGTTCGAATGCCAGATGCTCAAAAGCACGACATCGAGCGCGCTGTCCGGCCCAGCACACCCCGAGACGGCGGCGTCTTATCTCTCTACGACGACGCCTGCCTCATCGGGAGACCTCGGTGCCATGATTGTGGCGCTGTGGGGCCAGTGGATGCTGGCGCAAAACTCTGGCAATCATTCAGAAGCATTGCGTCTGGCGCAGCAGTTGACGCACGCCGCCAACACCGTCCAGGATCTGAACATTCAGGGATGGGCCGTGTACGCCCTCGCGCAATATTATTTGTGGCGAGGATCGGGGCGCGAGGCTCAATCCTTGCTCAGCCACGCGGAAACCATGCTCGCGAACGCACCGACACCGGCGATGTCGCCGTTCGGCGCGAATGCCCAGGCGCTGGTCCCTGCCTCATTGGCCTTGGCTTATGGACTACAGGGCAAGTACCCGCTCGCCTTTGCCGCCATCGAACGCGCAATACAGCTGAGCGCTACCGGGGATTCGGCCTGGATATCGGTGCTCTGCCGACTATCCTGCGCGCGCATCCATTATCTGAAAGGTGAACTGGATCTCGCCCGCCAACAAAGCCAATATATCGTCCAGCATACAACCGGGATCGACACCCTCACGCCCTGGCAAGCCATCGCCATCGGCTATGCCATGTTGCCTGAGGTATTGACGCGCCAAGATCCTCAGGCGCTTGCAGCCATGGAGGCTGCCTTGCCCGCGATCCGGCAGGGCATGCCCGTGTCCGTGGATGGCCATCTGTGCCTGCTGGCTCGGGCATATATCGCGATGAGCGATATCCCGCGCGCCATGACGCTGCTGGACGAGGCTCACACGTTGGGGCACGCTCATGATTCAATCAGCCTGAGGTCCGAGATCCACTGCCTGCGAGGCGATGCCTGGCACCGTCTCGGCGATCTCGAACGGGCACGGGCTAGCTGGCAACACGCTTATGACGAGGCCAAGACCATGGCGTTGGTGCCCTATGAGCAATGGGCGAACACTCGGTTGCTTGCACTAGATGCGGACACCCAGGACCAGTGCGCCCGACCACGGCGTGCGATGGCTCGCTGAGCACAGTCCCGGCGCATTCGTCATTCGAAGCGCCCGGGAATACCGCGTTTAACAACGGTTTAATTCCACGGCAATAACCTGCCATTCCTCTCCAGACGATTAAACGGCTGGCCACCGACTGACCCATACAGTGCCTGCACTGTATGGGTCAGTCGGTTCGGCTTACGAGAGGATAAAAATCATGAAGCTCCAAGCAGTATCCGCGCTATCACTGTTGATCGGTACTTTTGCATCAACGACGGCGTGGTCTCAAGAGGTCAAAAATATCCTGGATCACAATGGGGTTCCGATATTTCAAACCAGAATTTTTGGTGTCAACGATGGCTATTACACGCTGGACGACTGGGGAGAAGCCACTGTATCGACCTGGAACATGGACGATACGAAAAAAAGTCGCGTCTTGTCAGCTGTCGCTTATTGGGCCGAACTCATACAAGCCGTACCCGGCCAGAATCCCGCGATCATCAATATTGGCACCTACGATGGAGCGGGAGCGTCCGCGCTAAGTTATCTGGCATCCTACGAGGCAGGCGCTGGAACCAATGTTCATGCCGCCATTAACAATCAAACCTCCGGCCCCCTGGATTTCGGTGCACACGGCTATATCAATGTAGGCACCATGAACTGGGCCGGCGGACCCTATACGCCCTCTCAAATTGTGTTGACCCCGAAGGTCAACATGACCTCGGTCGTGATCCATGAAGTCGCTCACGCCATGGGCATTGGTTCAGCGCTAGGATACGGTGACGACCCCGTGGACCCAGAAAGTGGCAGGTTATTAATCGTCATGCCTGAGGAGCTGTCTGCATGGGAAGAGCATCTCTACGACGACAATAACCAAAAGGCCCGGGCGGGGCAGATTGTCTACTGCGAATCATGCGTGAATTACACCGAAACGCCGGATGGCAGGCCGCTGACGCCAGAAGACATTTTCGACGCCAGAAACGATAAGGCTTATTTCGCGGGAAAACACGTCAATGAGGTTCTGGCCGGGGCATTGCCTGGTGTGCCGCTGACGTTGTACAGACAGAACAGCCTGGTGTTGGACACACCCGCTTGGTCTCATCTCGAGTTCAAAAACAGCCTGATGAGCCATCAACGATATCGCAATTACACCAACTTGATGGAAGCCGAAGTCGCTGTCCTTCAGGATATCGGTTATCAGATAGATCGCAGGAATTTCTGGGGATTTTCTGTCTATGGCGATAATCAGACGTTGACGAACGACCATCCATTTTTCGCACGCAATGAGAGCGGGACAGATTATGTGCCCGGCACCTACAACACGGCGACGCAGGGGCTGGGCCTGCATGTCTACGGCAGCAACAACACCATCGTACAACGCGCAGATTTACTATCCTCGGGCGCGGGAGGCGGCGGTATTCGCGTGGATGGACAGGGAAACCATCTGACCGTCCTGCCCGGTACCCGGGTTCACGCCAATGGCGCTTATGGGCGCGGGGTCATGTTTGCGTATGGCAAGGATCACACATTGACGCAGCGCGGTGATATCGAAGCACTAGGAGAGCACGGAATCGCCGCGAGCTTCGATTTCGGCCATAACGCGGTCGGCGACGATATTGAATCTCGGGGTTCGTATATCACAACAGTAACCGGTCAGGATGCGCCGCTGCTCGATGAGTTGAACGGTCCGCTGGTCACGCGTGTTGATCTGACAGGACGGCTGGCGGGCACGTATGCGTCGATCTATATGGCGGACAACTCCTATGTGGGTGACATCAACGTCATGGGCCAGGCGCAAATCACCGGCGACATCATCTCGGCATACAACCAGACCGATGAAGATCATAACCAGCGCATCACCCGCCTGACGTTCGGATACAAGCCGGACACCGGCGGGCATTCGACCGGCATTGCCGATGCGGACTTTTCTCTCGCCTACGACGGCAATATCGTTGGTATCAATAACTTGTCCCTGCAACTGATCGGCGGCGTCACGCAGTTGAGCGGCAATCACGAGCTCTATGCGGTCAATGTGGCACAAGGTGCCAGTTTGACCGGTTCTGGGCGTTATCAGATCAATCACGACGGCGCCTTTATCAACGAAGGCAAGGTCATGCCGCTGGGTCCCGGCAAGCCCATGATCGTTGATGGATCTTATGTACAAAAAGCATCTGGCGAATTGCAACTCGCGTTCAATGACAAGAGCGAGATCAGCAATCTGGTCGTCAACGGAAGCGCCGATATTAACGGTACGCTCAGTTTCACTGCGGACCGCGGATATTATGCCAATGGGTTCAATGTGACATCGAACCAATGGCTGCAGGCTGATACCGTCACAGGATCGTTTGCCACGCTCACCACGGATCTGCAGTCCCCTACCTTGACCGCCGCAGCGACAGAGGTCAGTCAGAATACTTATGAGGTGACGCTTTCGCGTGCTGGAGATGCATATTCGAAGTACGGCGAGACCGCGAATACCCGCGCGGTGGGTGCAGCCCTCTATTCCGCCGCAAACCAGACGCAACCGAAAATTCAAGCGCTCTTGACGACATTGGACTTTTCCGCACCGGACGGCTCGGCAATTCAATCCGCCTTGCCTCGTTTGACGGGCGATAGCCATCCGTCTTTACTCACGGCCCTGGCCACTCAGTCGAGCCTGACACAATCCGCGCTCATTGAGCGTGGGATGGAGCACCCTGCGACCGACGGCGTCGACCTATGGGGTAGATATCTCGCCTTGCGCTCGCATACCGACAGCGACGGTAATGCTGCCGGGGTCGACAACTCGTATCAAGGCATGCTCTTTGGTGGCGATACCGCCGTTGGCCAGCATTCTCGTCTGGGACTAGCACTGGGATTCGGGGCATCATCGATGGACAGCAGAGGTCGCGACGACAGCGCCCGCGTCGACAACTACACCTTCGCTGCCTATGGCAACACCGATATCGATCGCGTCGCGTTGCGCTACGGAGCGTCATACAGCCTGCATCATATCGACAGTCGCCGGCAAACCCTGGACGGACTGCCGCGCAGCCGCGCCTCTTACAACGGCCGCACTGCTCAAGCCTATCTGGAAGCAGGACTGCCTCAACCGCTCGGTACCGTCACGCTCGAACCCTTTGTCGGCCTGGCCTACGCTTCGGTACATACCGATGCATTCAGCGAATCGGGCGATATCGGATTGGATGGCAAGTCCGCTCATCTGAATGTGGGATTCACCACGCTCGGGCTGCGCGCGGATGCAAACTGGACATTCTCCGGGCAGCGTGAATTAAGTCTGGAGGGCAAAGCCGGCTGGCGTCATACGTTGGGGTCGCGTACGCCCGATACCCGACTCAGTTTTCAAGACGAAGCCTCGTTTACCGTCGCTGGCGTTCCGCTGGCTCGCGACACCCTGCTCTTGCAAACCGCTCTCACCTGGCGCGAAACGCAAAACGTGGCGTTCGGGCTAGCCTATCAGGGTGAATTCGGAAAGAACTACGGCAACCAGGGGTTGTCAGTTCAGGCTAGCTGGCGGTTCTGATTTGTCGTAACGCGACGCCTGCCATCGTGCAGGCATAGAAAAAGGCCCAATACCGCAACACGGTATTGGGCCTTTTTTTATCGCTTTAGAACCGCATTCCCAACTGCAGTTGGGCAGAGCGATCGTTATACCGGTCACCCAGACGCTGACGCCACTCCGCGCGCAGAACCATACCTTCGCGAGTTTCGATATCCATCCCCAGGCGGTATTCGGCGAATACCGATGGCAACTCTTGCGTCAGATGAAAACGATCACCACTGTTGTCGATCTTTAAACGCGCGCTGGTGTTCCAATCATTGCCAGGCATCCAGTTCACGCCCAAGCCGACATAAGGCCGCAACGCGAGGTCGTTCTTTTCGAAGCGGCCGCCGAACTCGACAGAGGGGCTGATCATCGCGCGCACGTCGCTGTGGCCATCGAATGCCAAGTTGAACGCGCCACCGCCTTTTTCCGAATAGGACGGCACACGTTGATAGATCAGATCCACATCCATCGTCGGTTTTATATACATGTCCGCCATTTGATGAACATAGGATGCTTGCAAGCGCAACGCCGCAAAACTCGTATTCCAATCGGCGTATGGGCGCTCGATGCCATTGATGGTAGAAACGGCGCGATGCGTGTCATAGGAACCGTACCCCGCACTCAAGGCGCCAGCGTATGACCAGGGACCGTTGATCTTGCGCAGGAAAGCCACACCGCTGGTGCTATGCCCAGATGTCCTCAGCGGGGTGCTGGTGGCCTTGCCGTTCGCGGTCTCATAGGATACGCCTCCGCCGGCGAACCAACCGTTACCCAGGAACTGCTGCCCGCCCACCATGTAGCGTACCGAGTTGTAGTCAAAGCCCGAATCATCAGGCCCGGCTCGGCGATCCAGCCAATTGCCCTGAATGTCTCCCCACAAGCATGATCGCTCCTCTGTCGTGCCGATCGCCATTGCCGCATCGGGACAGTTCATCGTGCGGTTCAGAAACATGCGATGAGCCAGCGGCATGATGGCGGCAGGCGCTTGGATGGCATCGTTGGCGATCTCCTCTAAGACATCTGCATAGGCTTGCGGATCGTCGGCTTGCGCGACGGTATCAAAAACGCTGGCGTAGGCTTGCCCAGGATGGTTCGACGCTGCGCTGACGGCCGAGGCACTGTCGGCTTGCGTCGTCACAACAGAAGACGCGCTTGCCCGGGCAACAGGAGCCAAGTCCGCGCCACGCATCAGGCGAGTTGTATTTTCCTCGGCAGGAGCATCATCCGCACTGAGCGCCTGCGTCATCACGCTTCTGGCACCTTGGTTTGCAGCAACCCGCGTTTTAATCCCATCCCATTTGCGGCCGAGATACTCAGCGACCTCGGATTCCTCGTCGGAGAGCAGGTGATTATGCCGCGTGAAGTCCGCGTTGATCCCCACCGACAGGTTATTACCCTCTCGCACAATCGGATAATCGAACACCGCATTGCCTTGTGAATAAAAACCTTGTGCCAGCGTCAGCCCAGACTGTGCCTGAAGCACGTTGACGACTTGGCCCGGCAGATGGTTGCGGCCCTCGACAGCGAGCTTACCGTCCAAGTAGGCGGAGCCCGTCGTCGTCAGCACATCCCCTGTGCCAAGCTGGAAATCGACCTTGGGCTCATAGCTGCCCGAGCTTTCCTGGCGATAGTTGCCCTTTAGCAGAGTGGCCGCCATGGCGTTGCCGCTACCGATGGCCAGTATGCCTCTGTTGGTAAATTGGCCCGGTGTGGTCGTGTGGAGATCTCCGGCCGTCAAAGCGATAAGCTCACCCGCCTGCAAGGTGCCGAGATTATTCAGCACGCCCGGAACGTTTTGTTCCAACAGGATAGAGCCTTGCAATGTGCCGCGGTTTTCCACGGTGGTGCTCGCATCGCCTGTCAGTGCGCGAATCGCGATACCGGACGCAGCAGACACCGACGCGCCCTCGCGGATATCGACACGGTTGTCTTTGCCGCCAGCGAGTTCGAGCGCAGCGGCATTGCCCGACCCGCCTAGCACAGTGCCACCATCCCGCACATCGATGGTTATCGCGCCGGCTGTCGCTCCACGACTCTGGGCAAAAATGCCGGAGGCATCATCACCGGATGCTTGAACGGAACCATCGACCACGACAGCAACCGGACCACCGCTGCCCTGCCCGGCGACCGTTCCCTGGCCGGCAACGCCATCAACCCAGCCTCCGCCCCCTCCGATGCTTTGCGCAAAAACAGCAGGCGCATTCTCGCCTGTCGTGTGCACCGCCCCCTGCACTCGCACCGTCACGGCGCCGCCATTGCCTGTCCCGGCCTTGGACTGACTGATGGTTCCCGCTGCGGGCGCCGTGTTTACGCCGGACCATGCGTATCCCCCGCCGCCGCCTATGCTCTGCGCCAGGATGCCATAAGCACCGGCGCCCCGCGTTGTCACCCGCCCTTTGTCATCTATCGTGATATCGACCTGGCCGCCATTACCGTTTGCCGTAGCAGCCGTGTTGAATTGCGTGACCACATTGCCAGCCCCTATCAGCCTGGACGCGCCCCCGCCCCCACCTATGCTTTGTGCCAGGATGCCATGCGCCGCTTTGCCTTGCGTATCGATGGCGCCGTTTTGTATCAGGCTGACCACGCCACCGTCGCCTTTGCCGCCACCCAGATTGACCGTCGCGGTCTGGATGCCTTGCGGATAAACCGAATAGGACAACCCACCACCGCCACCTATGCTTTGCATCACCATGCCAATGCCGCCATCGCCGAGCGTCACGATGCGGGAACCGGCGCTGTTCTCTGCGTTGACCACACCACCGTTGCCACCCGTGCCTGACGCGCCGTTCAGGGAGATCAACGCCGCATCGATACGAACCTTTTGTTCCGATGGCGACTCGGAAACGCCTACCGCCACGCCTCCCGCGACGCCGCCACCCCCACCGATACTTTGCAGGCGCACCCCATCGCCCAGCAGGCCGCTGGCTTGCACGATGCCTGTATCGTTTTGCATCCACGTCACGGCGCCGCCGTTGCCGCCCGAGCCACCTTTGCCACCGACCGCCATCGATACCTGCACCGTGCTAGTAGGCGCGATCGTGGAAGTCTCGTAGGACGAGGACGCCATCCCCCCCATGCCGCCGCCGCCCCCTATACTTTGCAGCAAAGCGCCGGCATGGATGGCCCCATCGGCGAGCAACGTGCCGCTGTTATCGACCCGAACCCGTTCGCCGTTACCTCCTGCGCCGCCTCGGCCACCGACCGCCAACGTAAATGCACCGCCTTGCGTAGGCGCGTTGCCGGAAATAATGTCGGCCATGCCGTCTACGCTGAGGCCCGCATTGACTGTTCCAGCGAGGCCACCACCACCGCCTATGCTTTGCGCAACCAGCACGTCGCCGTTCTTTGTCGAGATTTCACCGGTCTGAGTGACCTCGACGCTTCCGCCTTGGCCCGCGTTGCCGCCGGATCCACCAATAGCGATATTGACACCGATCTTGCCGGCCGATTGCCCGGCCTCGCTACTCGATGCATTGCCGCCACCGCCGCCGATACTTTGCGCCAGCAATCCAATGCTATCCCGACCCAACGTCTGAATCACGCCATTCTGACTGACTTTCACGGCGCCGCCGTTTCCGCCTGAGCCCGCTTTGGCGCCCAGATTCAATGACAATGACAAATCACCGCCTGGCGCAGAGGACGAGCTGGATCCGCTTCGCCCCCCACCGCCACCTATACTCTGAGCCACCAACCCGTTGCTTTGCCGGCCATGGGTGGTGATACCGCCGTCTTGCGTCACCGTCACGGCATTGCCCGAGCCACCACTTCCGCCAGCACCGCCGAGCGCAATCGTCAAGCTGCCGCTGTATCCCTCGTATTCGTAGCCGCCTCCACCAGGGATGGGCATGGGTTCAGGCCAGGGAGGCATATTTTTATCGCCTAGCGAGCTGCCAATGCCGCCACCGCCTCCTATGCTTTGCGCAACGATACCGTCGCTGGCGATGCCACGAGTTTCTATCGTGGCCTGGCCAAGCTGCGTCACCGTGACACGCCCTCCCTCGCCACCGTCACCTCCCTTGCGCCCTAACACAAGCGCAAGATTGACCGTGTCGGCACGCGTATCGCCGTGCGTCAGGCCCCCATTGCCACCACCGCCACCTATGCTTTGTGCCGCAACGCCGATGGCGGCATTGCTAGCGGTCTCGATGCGGCCCTGTTGCTTGACCGTCACCGTGTCGCCGTTCCCCCCTGTTCCTCCCTCGCCACCTATTGATAAAGCGCCGGAAAAACTCTGGGCGCCGTAGGCTACTGCCCGCGATGTCGCCGCCCCGCCCACACCTCCGCCGCCGCCGATGCTTTGAGCGAGCAGGCCCGTCGCATGTTCACCGGCAGTCTTCAACACACCCTGGTTGTCGACGGATACGGTACCGCCCGTCCCGCCATCACCGCCGCTGCGTCCGATCGCAATTGCCAGAGACACAGTCGTTCCCAATGACGCGGAAAAACTGAACGCGCTCGCCGTCCCAGCGGTGCCGCCGCCTCCGCCTATGCTCTGCGCGACGAGCGCTTTCGCTCCTTCACCCTTGGTCGTGATAGATGAAAAATTGTTTGACTGGACACCACCGCCTTGGCCACCGCTGCCCCCTGTGCCGCCTACAGAAACAGCGGCACTGCCGGAGTACTGAGGATATGCCGACATAGCAATCGCCACCGCGTTGCCCCCCGCGCCACCGCCACCGCCAACGCTTTGCAGTAATGCGCCGTGGGAATCATTGCCAGCGGTGTTGATCTGCGCACGATTGGTGAAACTCACCTCCCCGCCACGCCCAGAGCTGCCACCAGCCCCACCCACCCCTATTGAAACCAACGCCAGCCCAGCGCTCGTGCCATTACCGCCGATTCCACCGCCGCCACCGACGGACTGCCCCAGGACTCCGACGGCGCCTGCTCCCTGGGTGGTAATGCCGCCATCGGTATTGATCTGCACACGCCCGCCGTGGCCTCCCGCCCCCGCCGATCCACCCACACTATTGATCATCACATTGGCAAAACCCACTGAGGTAGCGATACCCCCATCGCCCCCGCCGCCGCCGATACTCTGTGCGACCACAGCAGAGGCATCGGCGCCCGAAGTGGTGATATCGCTGCTTTTTCCAAGATTGATGGTGGCAGTCCCGCCATTTCCCGCGGCGGCACCTTTGCCGCCGGTGCTGAGGTTGTAGACGAGCCCGAAGGCTTCCGACTTTGCTCCGCTGCCGCCACCGCCACCTATGCTTTGAACATGAATGGCATAGCCTTGTTCGCCTTGCGTCGTGATCTTGCCGGTGTTCTCTACGTTCACGGTGTTGCCGTTGCCACTGGAATGGCCATCGCCGCCGATACTGATCAGGCCGGTCGAACTCCCCCCATTGCCGCCCCCCGCACCGATGCTCTGCGCGAGGATGCCTTTGGCGGACTTGCCTTGCACCGCCACACTACCGCTGTTGACAACGACGACCTCCGAGCCATTGGCATTCGGGCTATTGGAACGGCTATCTCCACCCATAGCAGCCTGGCCCAACCCGTAATACGCGCCGCCATCGCCACCGATGCTCTCGGCAAACAACCCGTGGCTGGCCTCGCCGCGGGTAGAAACCGTGCCGGAATTACGCAACGCCACTGTCGAGCTATGGCTATTCGCACCCCCTTGGCCACCTACAGCGTAGATGCCTGCGCCTTTGCCGCCGTTGCCCGATGCGCCTCCGAGACTGGCCGCATACAGACCATAGGCATCTTTGCCTCGGGTATCGATCGTCGCAGCGCTGCTTAACGACACCGCGCCTCCGGTTCCGCCCGAGCTACCGTCGCCCCCAGGAGAATAAAAGACCCCGCCTTCCCCGCCGTTGCTGCCACCACCGCCTCGGCTGACAGCTTGTACGGCAGTCGCGGTATCCCCGGTCGTGTTGATGCGCACGTTCGAGCCCAACTTCACATCGATCTTTCCGCCGTCTCCGCCCGAGCCGGCTTTGCCGCCTCGAGCCAGTCCAGAGCCGCCGCCCCAGAACCCATCGCCGCCGTCGCTTTCGGCGAGAACACCGCGCGCTCCCGTGCCACTGGTCGTGATCGTCACATTGTTCAAGTCGGCGATCAGGTTTCCCCCTGCGCCCCCCGAACCGCCGTCCGCGCCATTGGACCAGCTGCTTCCTGTGATTCGCCCACCGTCGCCGCCTTGGCTCGACAGTCTCAACCCATGGCCGTTCACGCCACGGGTCGTAATCTCTGATGCGCCGCCGCCAGAGAGCCCTGTCAGCGTCGCTGTCACCAAACCGCCTTGGCCGCCGGTACCTCCATGGTTGCCAGACGTCTGAATAAAACCGCCGTCGATGTTACCGCCATCGCCCCCTTTGGAACTCATATCA
The DNA here is from genome assembly GCF_054780995.1 of Bordetella tumbae. NCBI lineage: Bacteria > Pseudomonadati > Pseudomonadota > Betaproteobacteria > Burkholderiales > Alcaligenaceae > Bordetella > Bordetella tumbae. Next base: position 12,108 of record NZ_BAAGVG010000012.1, on the reverse strand, counting down.
ATGCCTCGCCCACCCGCACTGATATTTCCACTGAAGCTGCGCAGATTGACGATGCCTCCATTGCCGCCATTGCTGCCCGACCAACGAATCCCCACGGCCTGATAGGCCGTATTGCCCTGACCGCCGCGACTCTTGAGTTCGAGTGCGGCGGCACTGCTGCTGGCGGTGCTGATCGTGAGGCCCTTGGCCGTCACCACCATCAACCCAGCGTTGCCACCGCCGTCGCCGCCTTTCATCCGCGAGCCCGCATCGCCGCCCGCTGCGGAGACACTGACACCATGCGCAGCCCCGCCTGCATTTCTATTGACAATGCGGCCCGAGATATCGGCGTTAACTCCTTTCGAGAATCCGCCCATGGAACCCGTCGTGTCAGCGATTACGCCATGGTGGCCTTCGCCGCCTCGGCCACCACGCGAGTCAAGCAGGATCGACGCGATGTTTGTCGACGTATCCAAAGAAGCGCCCGCCCCCTGAGAAAACACAATGAGATCGGCATCGCCGCCACTTGTAGACCCCCGGAAGATGCTGGCATTGCGGCCGTCGCTACCATGCTTCTCGATCTTGACGGGCGTCGTGCTGGTTTGCGCATAGGCGCCTGCCGGGATCATCCACAGTGCAATGACCGTTGCGCGTAACAAGAAAGGGATATGAGGAAATCTTGCCCCCGCGGACTGGCTCCCAAGAAGGGTCATACCTGACTGGGGACTGCCGTAATACGCGAAAGTCTGCGGGTGCTTCATAGAGAGTCCGTATTCTTGATTGACATTTTGAAACTACAAATATCAACGGATTCTAGGAAGGCCGCGTTTAAGACCGGTTTAATTAGCCCGCAATGGCATCAAACCCCTGTGAAATAAATTAAACGGCGAGTTACGGGGGGATAGGTACAGTCCGCGTCACTGTAACCATGTGAGTCAATCAATGCCCCGCCCCTATGTGTTTAGGCTGACCCCTGGATGGGCAGCTTTGTATTGCGCACTGTTTTGTGCCCCTTCGGTCGCACAAGTGCCTTGGAACCTGACACGCGTCAATGCAGATGTTGTCCAAGATCTCGGCTATATAGGACAGGACGTGTTGGTCGGCGTCATCGATTCCGGCCTGGATATTCGGCACCCCGCCTTTGCTGGCCGCATAGATGGGCAGTCACGGAATTTTGTAGGCCCAGACCCGGCCGCAGTCGAAGATCCGGACGGACACGGTACGCACGTGGCAGGCATTATCGCGGCGGGTCGGGGAACAGGCCCCATGTACGGAATCGCCCCCGGTGCGCGAATCCTGGCCTTGCGTGCCATCGGTGATGACGACGATGACGATGACGATGACGACGATGATGATGACGGGGCAGACCGCGCCACCGCGCAAGCGCTGTACTATGCCGCCGCCCACCAGGTAAAAGTCGTCAACGGCAGCTATGGCCCAAACGCCATGCCACCGAAATTCATACAGAGCCCAACGGGCCAGTGGGTATTGAACCCGACATACCAGGAACTGCCTCATCAAATATTGCTCTTCAACGAGGACGAAGGCCTACCGCTTGATCAACCCGAGGCAGAGGCTATCCAAGCAGCAGCGGCCGCCGATGTCGTCATGGTCTTTGCCGCTGGCAACGAATATAGGGAACAGCCCCTGGCCAGCGCCAATCCTAGCGGCAATGGCATATTGCCCTACATATCGCCCGAGCATCACGACACAGGGGTTTATCGATTTATCTCGGTGTCAGAGGACACGGAGCTGTTTGATCCCGATAACCCCAACACCTATGACTACATAGCCCCCAACGACCCCAGGCTAGCCAACGTCGATTACTCACACTTAAAGGGCACGCTGATTGCCGTCGTCGCCACTGACAATGCGGATCGCATTGCCAGCTACAGCAACCGCTGCGGCGTGGCATGGCAATGGTGTATGGCCGCACCCGGCGGTGACGGAGACAATGCCGATGACGGCATCCTGTCCACCGTTCCATCAGGCTACGGCGTCATGTCAGGCACCTCAATGGCATCGCCTCTCGTTGCGGGCGCAGCCGCCGTTTTGCGCGGCAGATTCCCCTATCTGGACGCTCGGCAAACCATCGAGCTCTTGCTGACCACCACGAATCATTCGGGCCATCTCGCCGACCGCGCGATCTATGGCCGCGGCATGCTGGACATCGCGCGCGCCATACAAGGGCCCCGTGAATTCGGGGCCGAAGGCTTCAACCCCGTGTTCGACGTCAACACCCAGGGCTACAACTCGGAGTGGTCAGGCGACATCATCGGCAGCGGCGGCCTGACAAAACGCGGCGCAGGCACGCTGGCACTATCCGGCACGAATACGTACACGGGCAACACCACCATTGCCGGTGGCACATTGCACATTGACGGCAGCATTGCCACCTCTAGCGTCCACGTAGAGCCGCAAGGCACCCTGGCCGGTAGCGGCACGATCGGTACGACTTGGACGGCAGGCGCAATATCGCCCACCACTATCGACGGGTCAGCGGCCACCTTGACCGTCGCTGGCGACTATCGTCAAACGGATCAGGCCACGCTACTGGCATCCGTTGATGCAAACGGTGAAAACAGCAAGCTGCATGTCAAAGGCAGCGCCGAACTGATGGGCGGAACCCTGCAAACGCCGGATATCAAACCCGTCATGGTGGGCAAGCAGTACACACTGATAGACGCCGATGGCGGCTTGACGGGAGATTTCAGCAAAGTCGTCGCCAAAGATTATGTCTTTATCGCGGCTAACCCCTCGGTTAACAGCCATCGCTATGTGTTATCGATCGATCGAAAGGCCGGTGGTTTTGCCGCGGTAGGAGACACCGCGAACCAACGCGCGGTAGGACATGCAGTGGATCATCTGAGCGCCGGCAACCCAGTATTCGATACCTTGATTATGGCGCAAGATGCGGATTGGGCTCGTTCTTCGTTGTCTCGTTTAACCGGTGACAGCCATCCCTCATTGCTCTCCACGTTGGCCACCCAATCCCGTCTGACGCAGTCCGCGTTGATCAACCGCGGACTGGCGCAGCCCGCTGCCGAGGGCGTCGATATCTGGGGCCGTTATCTGGCCATGCGTTCGCATCTTGACAGCGACGGTAATGCCGCCGGTATGAACAATACCTATCAAGGCATGCTTTTCGGCGGTGACACCACCATCGGTCAGCATTCTCGCGCGGGCTTGGCATTCGGACTCGGCTCCTCATCCGCAGACACCCGCGGTCGCGACGACAGTGCCCGCATCGACAACTACACCCTGGCCGCCTACGGCAACACCGATCTCGATCGCGTGGCCTTGCGCTACGGTGCCTCTTACAGCCTGCACCATATCGACAGCCGCCGTGAAACCCTCGACGGCCTGCCACGCAGCAAGAGTACCTACAACGGCCGCACCGCCCAGGCATATGTGGAAGCCGGCCTGCCACAACAACTCGACTCCCTGACGCTGGAACCCTTTGTCGGGCTGGCCTATACCTACGTGCATACCAACGCGTTCAACGAATCCGGCGCTGCGGGGCTCGACGGCGACTCCTCGCATATGAATGTCGGATTCACCACACTCGGACTGCGTGCCGATAAACGCTGGACGTTCTCTGAACACAGCGAACTACGCCTGGAGGGCAGAGCCGGCTGGCTCCACACCCTGGGCTCGCGTACGCCGAGCACGCGCCTGAGTTTCCAGGAGGATGCCTCGTTTACCGCCGCCGGCGTGCCCCTGGCTCGCGACACCTTGCTCATGCAAGCCGCACTCACCTGGCAACACACGCAAAACACCGCTGTCGCGCTTGCCTATCTAGGTGAATTCGGTAAACGCTACGGTAACCAGAGCCTGTCGCTGCAAGCCAGTTGGCGCTTTTGATCGGTCATGACGCGGCGTCCACCGCCGCGTCTGACCTCTCAAGCCTATCAGGCCGTGCCGCCCACCGTGAGGCCATCCATGCGCACCGTGGGCATTCCGACGCCGACTGGCACACTCTGGCCATCTTTGCCGCACGTGCCGACCCCGGAATCCAACTGCAGATCATTACCGATCAGGCTGACCTGATTCATCGCGTCGGGCCCGTTACCGATCAACGTCGCACCCTTGACCGGGTAGGTGATCTTGCCGTTCTCGATCATGTAAGCCTCGGAGGCCGAGAACACGAATTTGCCGTTCGTGATGTCGACCTGCCCGCCGCCGAAGTTCGCGGCATAGAGGCCGTGTTTCACGGAAGCAATGATTTCCTCGGGCGGAGTTTGACCAGCCAGCATATAGGTGTTCGTCATACGCGGCATCGGCAAGTGCGCAAACGATTCGCGGCGGCCATTGCCCGTCGCGGACGTTTTCATCAGCCGGGCGTTCAGGGTGTCCTGCATATAGCCACGCAAAATGCCGTCTTCGATAAGCACATTGCGTTGCGTGGCGTTGCCTTCGTCGTCAATATTCAGCGAGCCACGGCGATCCGGCAACGTACCATCGTCAATCACGGTCACGCCCTTGGACGCGACACGCTCGCCAATGCGGCCCGAAAACACGCTGGAACCCTTGCGATTGAAGTCGCCTTCCAGGCCATGGCCAACGGCCTCGTGCAGCAAAATACCCGGCCAGCCCGAGCCCAGCACCACCGTCATTTCGCCGGCGGGAGCAGGACGCGCTTCCAGGTTGACCAGAGCCTCGTGCACAGCGCGCTCGACGTAACCTTGCAAGATGTCGTCCGAGAAATAGGCCAACCCCGTGCGGCCACCGCCGCCGGCGTGCCCCATCTCGCGACGGCCATTACGCTCGGCAATCACCGTCACAGACAAACGCACTAGCGGACGCACGTCAGCGGCCAAACGGCCATCGCTGCCCGCTACCAGAATCACGTCATATTCCGCCCCCAGGCCAGCCATGACCTGGATGACATGCGGATCCCGCGCACGCGCCATCCGCTCGATGCGTTCCAGCAATGCCACCTTGTCCGGCGCGCTCAGCGTCGTCAGCGGGTCCAGGTCTGCATACAGGCTGCGGCCCGCCAGCGGCGGAACCTGCGCTGCCACTTTGACTTTGCCGGCGCCACGGCGGGCAATGCCGCGCACGGTGCGGGCCGACGATAACAAGGCATCGGGCGACAGGGAATCGGAATAGGCAAAAGCGGTTTTCTCGCCACTGATGGCGCGCACGCCCACGCCCTGCCCGATCGAAAAACTGCCGGTTTTGACGATACCTTCTTCGAGGCTCCAGCCTTCGCTGCGGGTATATTGAAAATACAAGTCGGCGTAATCGACCTTGTGGGTGAAAATTTCCCCTAGCGCGCGCGCCATGTCGGACTCAGTCAAGCCCCAGGGGTCCAGCAATAATGACTTGGCCGTAGCCAACGATTGGATATCGGGATCGATCAGGTTCATAAAATCTCTGTTTTACAGGACTCGGTGGCGCAACGCAGGCAACGAAGCGCGCACTTGCGTCAGGCGCTCAGGCTCTATGGTACCGCTGACCACGCCTGGCCCCTCGGGTAACACGTCAATAATCTCGCCCCACGGGTCAATCAGCATGGAATGCCCCCACGTGCGCCGGCCATTGACGTGATGCCCACCCTGGGCGGCTGCCAGCACATAGCATTGGTTCTCGACGGCGCGTGCACGCAACAATAATTCCCAATGGGCTTTCCCTGTAGTGTAGGTGAAGGCGGCAGGCACCAAAATCAAGTCCACCGGCCCCAACGCCCGATAAAGCTCGGGAAATCGCAGGTCATAGCATATCGACAACCCTACACGCGCCCACGGGGTTTGCACAGTTTGCACCGCATCTCCGGGGCGAATGGCGATCGATTCGTCATACGCCTCAGTACCGCGCTGAAAATTAAATAAATGAATTTTGTCGTATCGGGCAGCAGATTGCCCGTCCGGCCCGTAAACAAACGTGGTATTGAACACGCGCCCCGCATCGGGACAAGCCAGGGGCAAGGTTCCGCCCGCTAACCAGATCTGGTGTTTGGCCGCCTGCTCAGCCAGAAAGTCTTGAATCGGCCCGGAGCCGGGTTGCTCCTTGATCTCGAGTTTCTGTAGATCGGCGGTCCCCATAAAACAAAAATACTCGGGCAATGACACCAGCTTTGCCCCCGAATCAGCTGCCTTTTGGATTAACTCACCGGCTTGGTGCAAATTATCTAGCACATCCGGACTGGAAACCATCTGAATAGCAGCCACTGATATCGAATTCAATTTGGAATTACTCATTCATTACCTACTTTTAATGTGATGAGCTTGACTCATCTATCCATTCGTGGGTTATTTTAGGTATTATTGGTGATATAGCCGCATCAAAACAATATTCGGCACAATATCCCTATTCAAATCTGTCAGATTAATCGCCCGGACTAAATCATGCCTCGTGAAACTTACGCTACCTTGCAAGCCAAAATAGAAAAAGAAATCAGCAAGTTGCAGAAAAAAGCTGAAGCACTGCAAACGAAACGCCGCAAACCGGTGATCGCCTCGATCGTCTCTTCCATGCGTGAATACAATATCACTCCGGAAGAAGTTGCCGCTGCATTCAATGGCACTGCTAAAGCATCCCGTGCCACCAGCAGCCGCAAGGCGGCCGCACCCGCCGCGGCCAAACGCCAGGTCGCGCCTAAATATCGCCACCCGCAGACCGGTGAAACATGGAGTGGCCGTGGCAAAGCCCCTCGCTGGCTCGCTGCCGAAGAAGCCGCCGGCAACAGCCGCGAAACCTTTCTCATTACCGAATAAATTACTGCCCCCGGGGCCTCCCCTGGGGCAGTAATAGTCGAGCCAATCGCTTTAATCTGTCCCTAAAATTTCGAATAAATCGGCTTGTGCGATGCACCCGGCGACATAGTCCGACATATTTACATCTGGATTATTCTCTGCTCGGCCCCGCCTGATTATTGCTGTTAATGGAAAACAGTTAACGATTAATGGGATATTCGACTTCGCGCTCTGACCCATTATTGCCGGGAAAATTATCGAATATCGCCCGCGTTAAATAGGGCATGGTGCGCACGAGGTCCTCCCGGCCGCTCAAAATATAAGCCGACGAACGGTAGACCTCCGCGCCCTTACGCGCGTTATCGTAGATTTCAACCGTCAAACGATTACGGTAGGCCACCGTGGGCACGTCTACCCAGGTAGGTCCCCAATAGCCTGCCCCCCACATTGGCGAGCCATAAAACCCGCCGAATCCACCATAGAAATAAGGATCGTAGGGCTGGCGAGTCATGACCTGGGTTTGCTCGGTGCCATATTTGAATGACACATTAAATCGGGCTGACGCGTCCGGTTGCGCTTCGACTAGACCGGTCGGTCCGATACTGGCACGCATCGCATCCTGGTATGCCTGATATTCAAGATTATTCGCTTGGCCGGGCGTGGCATCGACAAACCGATAGGTCGCCCCCACCACATCAGCAGGCCAGCGCTGGAACGAAGTCACTCTGGCCTGTACCGTCGGGGTGGCGCATCCCGTCACCAGAATGGTCGCTGTCAACATGGCGGCCACGCCCGCCAGACGGCACAGGCCTAGCCATTTGCGGGATTCAAACATCGCGGGTCTCCTAATGAGGCCCCAGGGCCGGGCGTGGGATCCGTCCAGCGTGTCCGTGGGCACACGAAACTCATCATACCTGGGCAAACTTTGACATCGCTGGCGAGTAAAAGTTTTTCAACTGGATATTTCTATCCAACGAATGCCCGCCGGGGTACTACTACAATAGGGCATTACCTATTCTGATCCGATCTAGGCATGCGCACCGAAACGCCTGTAACCGTATATCGCAAAGATTATCAGCCCTATCCCTATGCCATCCCGACAGTGGCGTTGGCGTTCGACCTGGATCCCGAAGCCACACTGGTACATAGCACGCTGCGCGTCGAGCGCAAGGCCGACGCTGCGGCCAATGCACCGCTGGTCCTGGATGGCACCGAACTTGAGCTGGTATCACTGCACGTCGACGGCAAACCCTGGCCGGCCGAGCACTACACGCTGGATGATGCGGCGTTGGTATTGTCCAGTCTGCCCGCCCAGGCGACCGTCGAGATCGTCAGCCGTTGCCAGCCCAGCGCCAACTCTACCCTGATGGGTCTGTATGTCTCGGGCGGCAATTTCTTTACACAATGTGAAGCCGAGGGCTTTCGCCGTATTACGTGGTTTGCTGACCGGCCCGATGTCATGTCGCGCTATCAGGTGACCCTGCGGGCCGGCGATGCGTATCCGGTGCTGCTGTCCAACGGCAACTTGCTGTCCACGCGCACCCTGCCCGATGGCCGCCAAGAAGCCCAATGGGAAGACCCCTTTCCCAAACCCTGCTATCTATTTGCCCTGGTGGCTGGCCAGCTCACGCACCGGGAAACTACCGTCAAGACCTCGTCCGGGCGCCCTGTCCTGCTGCAGGTCTATAGCGATCCGGGCTCCGAGGATCGCACCGAGTGGGCGCTGGAGTCCCTCGTACGGGCGCTGCAATGGGACGAAACCCGATTCGGACTGGAACTGGATCTGGACCGCTTCATGGTGGTCGCCGTGCGCGACTTCAACATGGGCGCCATGGAAAACAAGGGCCTGAATATCTTCAACGCTGCTTATGTGCTGGCCGACCCGCACACGGCGACAGATGCCAATTACGAGGGCATTGAGGCAGTCATTGGCCATGAATATTTCCATAACTGGACGGGCAACCGCGTCACGTGCCGCGACTGGTTCCAGCTCAGTCTGAAAGAGGGCCTGACGGTTTTCCGCGACCAGGAATTCACCGCCGATATGATGGCCCGCGGATTGGACGCGGCAGCTACGGCCAGCGCCCGTGCCGTCAAGCGCATCGACGATGTCGTGACGCTGCGTGCGGCGCAGTTCCCCGAAGACGCGGGCCCCATGGCCCACCCGATCCGCCCGGAAAGCTACCAGGAAATCGGCAATTTCTACACCGCGACAGTGTACGAAAAAGGCGCCGAGGTCATCCGCATGCAGCATACGCTGTTGGGCGCAGAGGGTTTCCGTGCCGGGATCGACGAGTATTTCCGCCGCCATGATGGCCAGGCGGTCACGTGCGACGATTTTGTCGCCGCCATGGAATCAGTCTATACCCGCTTGAATCCCGGCCGCGACCTGTCCGTATTTCGCCACTGGTATCGCCAGGCGGGTACGCCCCGCGTCGCCGTGACACTGGACTACGATGCCGCCGGACAACGCTGCACCGTGACGCTGAACCAAAGCTGCCCGCCGGTCGGCGTGGAAAAACGCGCGGGCGGCGACTATGTCAAAGCGGCTTTCCATATCCCCTTTGCTCTGGGACTGCTCGACCCTGAGGGTCGCGCTCTACCCCTGCACCTCGACGGCGCCTCGCAGCCACAAGACACGGCGCTGCTGGAGCTGACCGAGTCCCGTCAGCAATGGGTATTCGAGAACGTCCCCGCTAAACCGATCCCGTCATTGCTGCGCGGTTTTTCGGCGCCCGTCATCGTGGAATACGACTGGACGGATGAAGAACTGGCGCTGCTCTCTGCTCACGACCGCGACCCGTTTGCCCGATGGGAAGCCGGCCAGGAACTGGCGACTCGCCAGATTTTGGCCCTGGCGGCCCAACATCAGGCAGGTGCGCCGCTGCAGGTCAACGCCGGGTTTATCGACGCGTGGCGGGCCTTGCTCACCGATCCGGCGCTGGATGCAGGATATCGTGCGCGTGCTTTAGCCTTGCCCTCGGAAAAGACCCTGGCAGAGCGCCAGGAAGCCATCGACCCGCCTGCCCTGGCAGCCGCGCGGGATTTTCTGCGGGTCGAATTGGGACGGCAATTAGCTGCGCAATGGCGCGAGGCCTTCGACGCCAACCAGACCTCTGGGGCCTATAGCCCTGCGCCAGGCCCCGCCGGTCAGCGCGCCCTGAAAAACCAGGCGCTCGGCCATTTGATGGCTGCCGGCATCGAGGGCGCACAGGCGCTGGCCCAGTCGCAATTCGGTCAGGCGGGCAATATGACCGACAGCCTGGCCGCGCTCGGCGCCCTCGTGAACTACGCCCCTGGCGATATCGCGGCGCAAGCGCTGGACACGTTCTATGCGCGCTGGAAAGACGATCCGCTGGTTATCGACAAATGGTTCATGCTGCAGGCCACCGCGTTGAGCAGCAGTGTCGATAGCGTGCGCGCGCTGATGGCTCATCCGGCGTTTACGCTGCGCAACCCCAATCGCGCCCGTGCGCTGGTTTTTCAGTTCTGCCTGAACAATGCGCGCGGCCTGCATCGGGCCGATGGCGCTGGCTACGACTATTGGGCCGAACAAGTCCTGGCGCTCGACGCCCTGAACCCCGAAATCGCCGCCCGCCTGACGCGTGCGCTGGATAACTGGGCACGCTTCGTGCCTGAATTACGCGCCCCCATGCAAGCGGCGCTGCAGCGCGTGCGCAACCATCCGGGTTTGTCACGCAATGTGCTGGAGATCGTATCGAAAGCCTTGGAGTTTGCGGCTTAACACCACGTCACCGAGGGCGCAAACATCCCCGCCCTCGGTCTTGCCCCCTGCCTGCTTATTCGCGGGCAGCTTGTGCGGCTCACCTGTTTTACGTTGATTACGGAGACCCCTCTTGAAACGCAAAACCCTTACCCAATACCTGGTCGAGCAGCAGCGCTCTGCCCAGGCCCTGGCGCCGGAAGTCCGGCTGCTTATCGAAGTCGTGGCCCGTGCCTGCAAGGCCATCAGCCATGCCGTCAGCAAAGGCGCGCTAGGTGGCGTGCTGGGCGCTCTGGAATCCGAGAACGTCCAAGGCGAAGTCCAGAAAAAACTCGATGTGCTGTCCAATGAAATCCTGTTGGAAGCCAACGAATGGGGCGGCCATCTGGCGGCCATGGCGTCCGAGGAAATGGAAACCATCCACCTGATTCCGAACCGCTATCCCAAGGGCGAATATCTGTTGTTGTTCGATCCCCTGGATGGCTCGTCGAACATCGACGTCAACGTCTCGATCGGCACGATTTTCTCGGTCTTGCGCGCACCGCATCGGGTGGCCGGCACGGACGAAGTCTGCGAACAGGATTTCCTGCAACCGGGCAAACAACAAGTTGTCGCTGGCTATGCGGTGTATGGGCCGCAGACGATGTTGGTGCTGACGATCGGCAATGGTGTCGTCGGCTTTACGTTGGATCGCGAGATGGGTTCGTGGGTGTTGACGCATGAGAACATCCGGATTCCCGAGGACACCAAGGAATTCGCGATCAATATGTCGAACATGCGTCACTGGGCACCCCCGGTCAAACGCTATATCGACGAATGCCTGGCCGGTAAAACGGGGCCTCTGGGCAAGGACTTCAACATGCGTTGGATCGCCTCGATGGTGGCGGATGTGCATCGCATTCTGACGCGTGGCGGGATCTTTATGTATCCCTGGGATGCACGAGAGCCGGGCAAGGCGGGCAAACTGCGCTTGATGTACGAGGCTAATCCGATGAGCTGGATTGTCGAACAAGCGGGTGGCGCGTCGATTGACGGCAAGCAGCGGATTCTCGATATTCAGCCGGAGAAACTGCACCAGCGGGTTAGTGTGGTGCTCGGGTCGAAGAATGAAGTCGAGCGTGTGGGGCGGTATCACGCTGAGGGGTCTGCGCAGGCGTGAAGAAGTCTTTGGCGTCGTGGATGTGAAGAATCTTCGACGTAGGAGTTCTTGAAACGCCTGGGGCTGCCATGTAAAGGCTGCGCCGGCCCTATCGTCCGGTCTGGTCGCCTGCGCGACCAGACTGCCCTTCGCCATCCTCGCCAGGCGGGGCGGCTGGGCAAACTCGCTCCGCTGCGCTGCGCTCAGACATGCCCAGCCGACTGCCCCCCGCCTGACAAGGATGGCTCGGCGGACTCAACGGGCCGGCGCAGCCTTTACATGGCAGTCCCAGGCTAGCGTTGTCTGCACTTTACGGATGATCTGCGGTCACCGGTGTTTAGCGTGATGAGCATCATCACTAATCGAACGGCTGTGGTGTGCCATCCATCGCGACAGCATGCGGACCTCTACCAGCCAGCATCCGCGGCATGCTTCACTGTGAGTCCCTGTCGGGCGCCTGGAAGCCACACCGGGCCGTTGAGCCGCGATTTAGCCCGCGAAGCGGGCCGAGGCCCCTGGTTGTCCTGGTCCAGTTATTTTGGACACGAGGATAGGACTTTTTAAAGAGT